>CAZVHY010000001.1:0-6835 GCA_964627115.1 uncultured Solibacteraceae bacterium
TGGCGGCCATCTCCGCATCAGGGTGCCGCTGATAGATCGGGATGAACTCCGCGCCGAAGCCCAGCCCCACGATGCCGATCCGAACCTTCCCAGCCATCGAACGCTCCTTCCGTATCCCGCCCAAACTCCGCGTCTCCGCGCTCTCCGCGTTTCGTCTGCGCTCCGCGTTTCCACAGACTCCGCGCTCTCCGTGTTGCCGTGTGTGCGGGCTAGCTTACGACGAGGCTCGGCAGACTGACAATCGCGCCGCGGTGTTCACGGACGCCGCAGGATCGCGACCAGTTCGTTGCCGCCCATTGCCGTGCGCCCGACCGTCATGCCGACGATCGCGTAGCCGTCGAGACCGGCCTGCTGCAGTTCCTTCTGCAGGGTCGACGTGCGGCTCGTGGCAAGGAGCCGATACGACGGTGCGCTCGCCGCCCGCTCGTCGGTGCGGCGCTCGAGGATGCAGACGACCTCGCGGCCGCCAAACGTCGACTGGAAGACCGTCTGCCCGCGGTATTCGTATCCCGCCTCCGCCGCCTCCCGCAGTTCGCGCTCCATCGTCGAGGTGCGATTGGTGGCGAGCAGGCGGTATTGATAACGCCCCTCGTGGCCGCCCGACGGACGCATCATCACCGTGACGACCTCGTTACCGCCAACCGCCGTCTCTCCGCCCATCACGGCCGCATAGCGATACCCGGCCTCGGCCGCGTCGTTCATTTCGCGCTCCATGGTGGCCGTGCGCGAGGTGGCGAGGACGCGGTAGTCGAGACTGACTGATGTCTGGGCGTGCGCGGCGGAGACGACGGCAAGCGCCAGGCACAGCGCTGTCGTGAGGATTCTGGCGGAACGCATCGGAGGCTCCTTCTGCCGCCGGCCGTGAACCGGCCGGCGGGTGGTCACATGATACGGCTGCGCGTGCGTTGACACGTCAGTGGCCCACCCGTATCGTGTGCGCCATGCACAGACGGACCTTTCTGTTCGGAAGCGCGGCCCTGACGCTGGTGCCCCACCTGGCGCGGGCGAATCCGGAGGAGGCGTTTCGCGTGATTCAAGGGCAGGTCGACAGCGGCGAGCTCGGCGGCGCCGTCCTGCACGTGACGCATCGTGGCCGCACCATCAGCCGCGCGTTCGGATCGTGTACGGATCGATCCGTCTTCTATCTGGCGTCACTCACCAAGCCGATGGTGGCCACGGCCATCATGCAGCTCGTCGACCGCGGCGCGATCGCGCTCCACGACCGGGCGAACCGGTACATCCCCGAGTTGACCGGTGGCGAACGCGACGCTGTCACGATCAAACATCTCGTCACGCACACGTCGGGTCTGCCCGACATGCTTCCCGAAAACGACGAACTGCGCACGCGACATGCGCCGCTCAGCGAGTTCGTCGCGCGCGCGTGCCGGACGCCGCTGCTGTATTCGCCGGGCACGCAGTGCCGCTACCAGAGCATGGGCATCCTGCTGGCGGGCGAGATCGTGGCGCGCGTCACCGGCAGTCCTCTGGCCGACGTCCTGCAACGCGACGTATTCGCGCCGCTCGGCATGCGCGACAGCTCATTGGGACTCGGCGGCCGCCGGCTCGAAGACACCGTGCAGCTGCAGCGGGACGAGCCGACCGACTGGGCGCAGAACAGTCCGTACTGGCGCAATCTCCTGGCGCCCTGGGCCGACGTCCACGCGACGGCTGCCGATGTCGCGCGGTTCGCGAACTACTTCCTCCATCCGGATCCGCGCGTCGTGAAGCCGGAGACGGCCGCGACGATGCTCGTCAACCAGAACGACGGATTGAACACCGCGTGGGGCATCGGCTGGTCGTTCGGCCGCTACGGTTCCGGTGCGTCGCCGCGCGCGGTCGGGCACGGCGGCTCGAGTGGCACGTCGATGTGGATCGATCCCGTGCACGACCTGAGCTGCGTGCTGCTGACATCGCTGCCGTCGCGATTCTCGACACGAACGGTCATCACGCCGGTCAACGAGGCCATCTCGCTGATGCGATAAAACGCGACTGCCGGCACGTTCGGCCGAAGGGCCAGACGTGCCGGCAGATTGTTCACGCGTTCCGGCCGCCCTGCGGCCGGCTCAGCAGGTCATGCGCATCCGCTCGTCGTGCCGCAGTTCGGGCACTTGTAGCAGGCGCCCGAGCGCACCATGATCGACCCGCACATCGAGCAGGGCGGCGCGTCTTCCTGGTTCTGGATCGTCGAGTACGGCGTGGTCCTCGCGGGCGCGGCCTTCGCCGCGACGGTGCCCTCGACGTCGAGCACGAGCTGCTCGGGCGACTCCACCACGACGTCGCTGCGATTCACGCCGGCCGCGTGCTGCGCTTCGGGCGACAGGAACTTCGTCGCCAGCCATCGGAAGATGTAGTCGACGATCGACTTCGCGAACCGCACCTCCGGGTTCCTCGTCATGCCCGACGGCTCGAACCGCACGTGGCTGAACTTGTCGACCAGGTCCTGCAGCGGCACGCCATACTGCAGCGTGTAGCTGATGGCCTGCGCGAACGCGTCGGCGAAGCCCGAGATCGTCGAGCCTTCCTTGGCCATGGTCAGGAAGAGCTCACCCGGCTGACCATCTTCGTAGAGGCCGACGATGATGTAGCCCTCGTGTCCGGCGATGTCGAACTTGTGCGTGATCGAACGGCGCTCTTCCGGTAGACGCCGGCGTCGCGGTCCCGCTTCCACGGCCGCCGCCGCGGCCTTCTCCTTGTCCTTCGACGTGTTGAGCGGCTGCGTGCGCTTGCTGCCGTCGCGGTAGATCGAGACGGCCTTGGCGCCAATCCGCCACGCGTCGATGTACGCCTGTTCGATTTCCTCGACCGACGCCGCCTTCGGCACGTTGACCGTCTTGCTGATCGCGCCGGAGATGAACGGCTGCACGGCGCCCATCATCTTGATGTGGCCCATGTAGTGGATCGACCGCGACCCGCGCGCCGGCTTGAAGGCGCAGTCGAACACCGGCAGGTGCGAATCCTTGAGGTTCGGCGCGCCCTCGATGGTCTCGTTCTCGTCGATGTAGGCCACGATCTCGGCGACCTGGCTCGTCGTGTAGCCGAGCTTCGAGAGCGCCATCGGCACCGTGTTGTTGACGATCTTCATCAGACCGCCGCCCACCAGCTTCTTGTACTTGACGAGCGCGATGTCCGGCTCCACGCCGGTCGTGTCGCAGTCCATCATGAAGCCGATCGTGCCGGTCGGCGCGAGCACCGTCGCCTGCGCGTTGCGGTACCCGTGCTGTTCGCCGAGCTCGATGCACTCGTCCCACACGTCGCGCGCGCACTCGAACAGATCCTTCGGCACGTTCGTCCGGTTGATGTCGCGCAGCGCGGACCGGTGCTTGCGCATGACGCGCAACATCGGTTCGCGGTTCTTCGCGTACCCGGGGAACGGCCCGCCGTGATCGCGCGCCACACGCGACGACTGTGCGTAGGCCGCGCCGTGCATCACGGCCGTGATCGCGGCCGCGTAGTCGCGACCGCCGTCGCTGTCGTACGGCAGGCCGCGCGACATCAGCAGCGCGCCGAGGTTGGCGTAGCCAAGGCCCAACGGCCGGTAATCGTGGCTGTTGCGCTCGATCGCCTTGGTCGGATAACTCGCGTTGTCGACCAGGATCTCCTGCGCGGTGATGAAGACTTCGCACGCCTTCTGGAACGACTTCGCGTCGAACTCGCCATCCTCGCGCACGAACTTCATCAGGTTGATCGACGCCAGGTTGCACGCCGAGTCGTCGAGGAACATGTACTCCGAGCACGGGTTGCTCGCGTTGATGCGCGCCGTGTTGGGGCTCGTGTGCCAGTCGTTGACCGTCGTGTCGAACTGCATGCCCGGATCGCCGCAGATCCAGGTGGCTTCCGCGATCTGCCGCATCAGGTCGCGCGCCTTGTAGGTGGCCACGACGTCGCCGGTCGTCACCGCACGCGTATCCCACTCGCCGTCGTCGAGCACGGCGCGCATGAACTCGTCGGTCACGCGCACCGAGTTGTTCGAATTCTGGAAGAACACCGACGCGTACGCCGGGCCGGTGAACGAGCCGTCGTAGCCGGCGTCGATCAGCGCCCACGCCTTCTTCTCTTCCTCGACCTTGCAGTTGATGAACTCGACGACGTCCGGGTGGTCGGCGTTGAGGATGACCATCTTCGCCGCGCGCCGCGTCTTGCCGCCCGACTTGATGACGCCGGCGAACGCGTCGAAGCCCTTCATGAACGACACCGGTCCGGACGCCGTACCGCCGCCGGCCAGCACTTCCTGCGACGACCGGATCGCCGACAGGTTCGAGCCGGTGCCCGATCCGAACTTGAAGAGCATGCCCTCGGTGCGCGCCAGCGTCAGGATCGAATCCATCGTGTCCTGCACCGCGTTGATGAAGCAGGCCGAACACTGTGGCGCCTTCTCGAAGCCGCAGTTGAACCAGACCGGGCTGTTGAACGATCCCTTCTGGTACACGAGCAGGTGCTTCAGGTCGTCGCTGAAGGCCTGCAGATCGTCTTCCGACGCGAAGTACTGCTGCTCGCGCGCCCACGACGTAATCGTGTCGACCACGCGGCCGATCAACTGCTTGACCGAGCGCTCACGCTCCGGCGTGCCGATCTGGCCGCGGAAATACTTGGAGACGACGATGTTGGTCGCCTGCTGCGACCAGAACTTGGGGAATTCGACATCGCGCTGTTCGAAGACGAGTTCGCCACGTTCGTTCGCGATCACCGCCGAGCGCAGTTCCCAGTCGATCTCGTCGAACGGGTCCACATCGTCGCGCGAGAAATAGCGTTCGAACTCCAGCCCCGACACCGATGGCCCCGGACCAAAAGTCCTCACCGGCGCGTGCGTGGCCGACTCCACGTGTTGAACCCGCTGCATGTCCTGTCCCCCCTGGCCAGACAGCCTCGTCGCCTGCCCGCCCCGTGCCTCAACGTCCCACCCGTACACGGCAACGCATCCGCCGCGGGTGAGGTCGATTTGTGTGGTCGATGTTCAGATCCGCGGGCCGGGAAGACCGCTTCGCTGAAAAACCGGAAGCCGAACTATGCGCCTCGACCTGACGCTTGTCAAGACCGATCCCCACGATATCTTGTGTGCCCAGCGGCAACGCACCGCGAGATAGTGGGTCGAGGCCCATCTACAGGGCCGTTCTTTCACTTGCCCTATTTTCTCAGGTCTGCACAGCGGGCGCAAAGGACGCACGGCGGGCCCGTCCCCATCTATAATCGCCGGCCGTGTTGCCCCAGCGCGTCGGTCCCACCCTCCCCCAGCCAGGCTGGCCCGTCTGGCTCGCTCTGGTGGTCATCGTTGCCGCCGGGGCCTCGCTGAGGGCCTGGGGCGCGGGCGCCGGCGCGCCGTATCGCATGGGCGTCGACGAGCCGGTCATCGTCTCGAACGCCCTCCGGATGATCCGCACGGGCGACTTCAACCCGCACTTCTTCGACTACGGCGGCCTGACGCTCTACCTCCACGCCGCGGTGGCGGCCCTGGCGTTCATGTTCGGCGCCATGGACGGCCGCTGGAGTCACCTCGACGCCATCTGGGAGGGCGACCTGCTCGTCGCGGGACGACTCGCCACGGCCCTGCTGAGCACGCTCACCATCGTCGTCGTGTTCCGCGCCGGTCTCCGGTGGGGCACGGGCGTGGCCCTCATCGCAGCCGCGGTCATGGCGATGCTGCCGGCACACGTGCGCGAAGCGCATTTCATCCTCACGGATACGCCACTCACGTTCTTCATCGCGGTGGCGCTGCTCCTGTCGATTCGCGCGTCCGAAGACCGCCGGCTCTCGAGTCTGGCTCTTGCCGCCGTCGCGGTCGGCCTGGCGACGGCCATCAAGTACAACGGCGTGGTGAGCCTGCTGATGCCTGCGCTGGTGGCCGCCGGCCGGCCGCGTGGCCAGCGCCTGGCCGGACTCGCCGTCGTGGCGGCGGTCTCAGCCGCGACGTTTCTGGCGGCCGCGCCTTACACCGTGCTCGCGCTCCCGGCGTTCCTGAACGGCATGGCGTTCCTGATGCAGAGCTACAACCGGCATCGGCCGCTGCCGGAGGCCATGTCCAACTACGTCGCGTATCTCCGCAACTGGTTCACCTGGCCCGGTGTGCTGCCGGCCGCTGTCGGCTACGGCTCGCTGCTCGTCATCGCGCTGGGGTTCGTGCGCATGGTCGTACAGCCGCCGGCACACGCTCGACGCAGCGCGGCGCTCCTCGTCATCGGCTTTGCCGTGATCTATTTCTGGTTCGTCTCGGCGCAGGCGCTGCAGTACGGCCGCTACCTCATGCCCATCGGCCCGATGCTCGCGCTCGGTCTGGCCGTCGGGGTGACGACGCTCGGATCGCTCGTCGTACGGGAACCCGCGCGGACGATCACGACCGCGCTCGTCGCGCTCGTGCTGCTCGCCCCGCCGGCCGCATCGGCCATCAGCTGGAACCGGGCGCACAGCCTGACGACGACCGCCGATCAGGCAGCCGCGTGGCTCACGACGCACGGCCAGCCCCGCGATCGCGTGGTGGTCGAAGCCGTTCTCTTCCACCTGCCGCCACACCTGCACGCGACACGTGTGCCCGACCTCACGGCCCGGACACTCGCGCAGTATCAGCAGGACGGCGTGCAGTATCTGGTCGCCAGTTCCCTCGTGTCCGATCGGTATCACCGCGACCCGGCCGCACACGCCGATGCGATGTCCGCCTATCGCACGCTGCTCGCCCTGACGGTCCCGGTCGCGACCTTCGTTCCTGACGCACGTCACCCGGGCTCGACGCTCACGATCCTGCGCGTGCCGGCGCCGGTGCCATGAGCATTGGAGCGGTCCGAAGGAATGTCGGCACCTGATACAGTGCCCGATGTGAACGACAGCCTCGTCACCGCGCCGGCCGCGC
>CAZVHY010000001.1:6935-15122 GCA_964627115.1 uncultured Solibacteraceae bacterium
GCACCTGATACAGTGCCCGATGTGAACGACAGCCTCGTCACCGCGCCGGCCGCGCCCCTCGAGACCACCGCGCCGCGCCCGCCGCAGCCGCGATGGCTGGCCCTGTTCGAGACCGTACTCGTCTGCGGCATCCCGACGCAGGCGTTCGTCGCCACCGCCCTGCTCGTCGTCGCGCGGATGTCGCCACGCGACGGCGATCAGTTGTCGCTGCCGTTCTTCGCGACGTTGAGCCTCATCGACACGGTCCTGGTCGTCACGCTGATCCGCTTCTTCCTGCGGTCGAGCGGCGAGCGCGCACGCGACGTGTTCCTCGGCCAGCGGCGCCCGTGGCGCGAAGCGGGCCTGGGCCTGCTGTTCGTGCCGGTCGTGCTCGTGGGCGCCGCGTCCATCGTGCTCGCGCTCCGCGCGGCATTCCCGTGGCTGCAGAACGTGCCGGCCAACCCGTTCCTGCACTTCATGGACACGCCACTCAGGGCCGCCGTCTTCATCGTCATCGTCGTGCTGGCCGGCGGTGTTCGCGAAGAGCTGCAGCGGGCGTTCATCCTGCACCGCTTCGAACAGCGGCTCGGCGGCATCCGCGTGGGCCTCGTGCTGTTCACGGCCATCTTCGGCGCGCTGCACCTCGACCAGGGCGCGGACGTGGCCGTGGCCGTCGGCACACTGGGCCTGTTCTGGGGCCTCGTCTACATCCGTCGTCGTTCGGCCGTGCTGCCCATGGTCAATCACGCGGGCTTCAATGCGCTGCAGGTGATCCAGGGCGTGCTGGTCAGGACGGCTGGAGGCTGAACCGATGACGGAGAAGCCGCTGCGGCGCGCGCGTGTCGATACGCGCTGGCTGCTCGTCCTCGTGTTCGTGGTGTCACTGCCGGCCGTCACGGCACGCATCAACGCGTCGGACGAAATCCAGTTCTTCGCGTGGCTGCCGTCGTGGATGTTCGACCGCGACGTGGACTTCGAGAACGAATATCGACACTTCCACGATGCGGGACCGGGCCGATATCCCGGCTTCGTCAGCACGTTCCTGGACGACACGAACGAGGCCGGCCGCCGGCCGAATTTCGCGCCCATCGGCTCGGCCGTGCTCTGGATGCCGTTCTACGCGATCGGCCACGTGGTCGCCGGACTCTCGGGCGCACCCACCAACGGCCTGAGCCAGCCGTACATCGCCGCCGTCACCTACGGCTCGGCCGTGTATGGACTGCTGGCGCTGCTGCTGTCGGCCGCGATCGTGCGCCGACTCTTCGGACGATCGGGCGTCGGGCCAACCGTGCTCGTCTGGATCGGCACGCCGCTGCTCTTCTACATGTACGTCGCGCCAGTCTTCGCCCACGCCAACTCGGCCTTTGCCGTGGCTCTCTTCCTGTGGGTGTGGCTGCGCGTGCGCGATCACTGGTCGATCGCCGGCATCGTGGCGCTGGCGCTCTCGGCGGCGCTGCTGCCGATGGTGCGCGAGCAGGACGCGTTCTTCGCCATCGGACCGGCCATCGACTTCCTCCGCACGATGTGGCGGCGCGTGGGCAACGCACCAGCCGGCGCCGGGCGGCGCGTCTGGCAGCGGCATCTCGTGCTCGGCGCGGTCGGCGTGTTCGTGGCACTGCTCGCCTACGCCCCGCAACTGGCGGCCTATCAGGCGCTGAACGGCCACGCCCGTCCCACCGACAAGGTGGCGAGGAAGATGACGTGGTCGTCGCCGCACTTTGCCGAGGTGCTGCTGTCGCCGCAGCACGGTTTCTTTCTCTGGACGCCGCTCGCCCTCGTCGCGGTGGCAGGACTGGTATGGCTCGCGGTCGCGCCGCGACGTCGTGCGCCGGGTGTCCCGCCGGTCGACCATGGCGGACGTCATCCGGATCTGGGATGGATCGCGTCGCTCATGCTGCTCATGGTCCTGCTCCAGGCCTATGTTTCCGGCAGTGTGGAGTCCTGGACGGTGGCCGGGGCCTTCGGCCAGCGGCGGTTCGTGGCGCTCACGCCCGTGCTCGCCGTCGGCGTGGCCGCCCTGTGGCCGCCCGGCGGACACCGCGGCGCGCGCTGGTGGGTCTCGACCGCGGTCGCGGTTCTGCTCGTGTGGTGGAACCTCGGCCTGATGGCGCAGTTCGGCCTGCACCTCATGGATCGGCAGCGCCTCACGCTGCCGGAGAACGCGCGCGTCACCTTCACGGAGCTGCCGCGCCTGGCGCCGTCCGTCGTGCTGCGCTACTTCACGGATCGTGAATCGTTCTACGGCCAACCGCGTGAGTAGGCCGCCAATACCGGCACGCGCGATAGACTAGAGCTTTGTCCGGCCGAGGCCGACCCCAGCTGCTCGTGACCGTCCTGTACCTTGCCGATACCAGGTTCCCGATCGAGCGCGCCAACGGCGCGCAGACGATGGCGACGTGTCGCGCGCTCGCGTTGCGCGGACACGACGTGACATTGATCGTCCGTCCGGATACGGCCACGCCGCCGCGCGATCCGTTCGAGTACTACGGCGTGTCGCGGCCCGATCGCCTGACCATCCGCACGATCGGCAGCGCGCCCGGCAGCCTGCGTCGCGTGCGGTTCCTGGCCGGCGCGATGTTCGCCTCGACGTCCACGCGAGGCGTCATCATGACGCGCGATCTCGGCCTGGCCGCGTGGCTCGCGCGCACACCCGGTGCGCGGACGCGTCTCGTGTACGAGTCGCACGGCATGGCCGATGTCGTCAGCGCGGAAATGCCCGCGCTGCTCGGCCGCCCGTCGTCGGCCCCGTCGCCCGCCAAACGCCGGCGGCTGGCAAGGCGCGAGGAGACCGTGTGGCGCCGTGCCGCCGCATACGTGACGATCACGCAGGCGCTGGCCGACGATCTGCGCGCACGGTTCGGCGATCGTCCGCACGTCCACGTCGTGCCGGATGGGGGCCCGGCTCCGTTCGATCGGCGCACGCCCGAACGCGCGCGTCCCATCGTCGGCTACGCCGGACATCTCTATCCGTGGAAGGGTGTCGATGTGTTCGTCAGGGCACTGGCCGCTGTGCCCGAGGTCGATGGTCTCATCATCGGCGGACACCCGGCCGAACACGATCTCCAGCGCGTGCGCGAGCTCGCGACGTCGATGGGCGTGGCCGGTCGCATCACCTTCACCGGTCACGTCGCGCCGACCGATGTCATCGACCGGCTGGCCGAGGCCTCGTGCCTCGTCCTGCCGAACACGTCATCGTCCATCTCCGAGCGGTACACGTCACCGTTGAAACTCTTTGAATATCTCGCGCTGGGGCGCGCCATCGTGGCATCCGATCTGCCAGCCATCCGCGAAGTCCTGACCGACGACGTCACGGCGTTGCTCGTACCACCCGGCGACGTCGCGGCCATGGCGGCAGCCTTTCGACGGCTCGCCGATGACGCGGCACTGGGCGGCCGTCTCGCGAGCGCCGCTCATGCGCTCGCCCCCCACTACACCTGGGACGCACGTGCCGAACGGCTCGAATCGGCGCTGCGCGCGGCTGCCGCATGATTTCCGCTGCCGTCACCACGCTCGTGCAGTGTCCTGACTGCTCGGCGCACCTCGAGAGGACGCCGGCCGGTGAGGCGATGGTGTGCGCCGGGTGCGCCCGCCGGTTCGACACCAGCCGCGGCTACATCGATCTGCGGCCGCTCGAGACGTTCCAGGAACAGACGAAGTATCTCGATCACGACCTGCACGCCGACGCGCGGCACGAGTCGATCGCGCCGCCCGTGCTGGGATCGAAAATCCGCAACGACATGCTGCGCCGCTTCCTCCGCCCGGGCCCCGGCGACCGCATTGCGGACCTCGGCTGTGGCAGCGGCCGCGCGATCGTGTGGAATGCCGGATCGCAGGCCGCGATCCTCGGCGTCGACATCAGTCCGTTCTTCGCGCAGGAAGCCGTCGACCGCGCGGACCTGATCCTCGGCGATCTGCGCAAGCTGCCGTTGCAGTCGAACGTGTTCAACAAGGCCTGGTCGCTCGACGTCATGGAGCACCTCTCGCCGCAGGCGCTCGAGGACGTGCTGCGCGAAGCCAACCGCGTGCTCGCGCCTGGCGGCGGCCTGTTCATCTACACGCACGTGCGAAAGAACGGATGGCCCGCGGCCGGCGTGCGGCTCGTCAACCGATTCGCGCACGCGTGCGAACGGCTCGGGCTCATCGATCTGCGGCAGGAGCGCCTGCGCAAGTCCGACCATCTCAACCCGCTCGCCGACCACGACGACCTGCACCGCGTGGCGGCGCGGTGCGGTTTCGAGGTCGAACGGGTGACCTACTACTCGCCAATCGCCGGCGCCTTCGTCGAGAACGTCCTGGCGCGTATGGCCGAGAAGTGGCTGGCGGGACGCGCGCGACGCACGCTGCCGGCCGCGGCCTCGACCGACGCGAGCGCTGCCGTCCGCCAGGCCCGGCGATCGGCGCAGGCCCGCGTGCGGCGAGGCGGTGCCCTGTACTGGGCGCTTCGCGCAGCCACCGGTGTCATGAAGATCGACCTGTGGCTCTTCGGCCGCATACGAACAGGCCCGTTCTTCGCGCTGCTGCGCAAGCCCGCCGCCGTTCCGATCGAGCCACGAGGCTGACGTGAGAATTCTCTACGCCGCACTCGATCAGACGGTGCCGGGCACACTCGGCGGGTCGGTACACGTGCAGTCGGTAGCGGAAGGACTCGCCGCGCTCGGCCACGAGGTGCACGTCGCGGTCCAGCCCGGCGGCCCGTGGCCGGCCGGCGCCGTGCGCTGGCACGCCATGGCGCCGCCGTTCGGACGCCACGAGCTCCGCTGGACGCGCACGGGTGCGATGACCGAGCTGGCGCGTCGCGTCGAGGCCGACGTCGTGATGGAGCGCTACTACAACTTCGGTGGCGAGGGCGTGACCGCGGCAGCGCGGATCGGCGTTCCGGCCGTGCTCGAGGTGAACGCGCCGATCATCGACTATCCCGGATCGCCCAAGTCGCGGCTCGATCGCGCGCTGCTCGTCGAGCCGATGCGCCGCTGGCGCGACGCGATCTGCCGGCGTACGCAGCTGTTCGTCACCACGTCGGCCGACATCCTGCCCGCGTGGGTGGAACGACGACGCGTTCTCGAAATCGAGTGGGGCGCCGACGTGAACCACTTCACGCCGGACGCGTCGGGCCCGATCCCGTTCACGCGCACCGACGACCGCATCATCTGCGTCTTTGCCGGCGCCTTCCGCTCGTGGCACGGCGTGGTTCACCTCTCGGCGGCGCTCGCGCGGCTGCACCGCGATGGCGATCACCGCTTCGGCGCCGTGTTCATCGGCGACGGCCCGGAGCGCGCGGCGGTCGAGCACTCGGCGCGCGATCTGCCCGGCGTCACGTTCACAGGTGCGCTACCGCACAGCGCGCTGCCCGCGGCCCTCGCGGCCGCCGACATCGGCGTGGCGCCGTTCGATCCCATCAAGCACGCGCCGCTGCGCCTCGGGTTCTACTGGTCGCCGCTGAAGATCTTCGAATACATGGCGGTCGGCCTGCCGGTGGTCGCGCCGGCGCTGCCGCGCCTGAAGCGGCTGGTGGAAAACAAGGTCGAGGGCATGCTGTACGACACGCGCGAACCGCGCGGGCTCGATCGCGCGTTGACGCGGCTTGCCGACGCCGCCGTCCGCCGCCGCATGGGCGCCGCCGCGCGCGCCCGCGTGGTCCGCGACTTCAGCTGGCAGGCGCACTGCGCGCTGCTCGACAAGCGCCTGCGCGCGCTCAAGCGGGGACGATGAGCCGGCCGCTGCGGGTGCTGGTCGTCACCGACTCGTTTCCGCCCAACTGCGGCGGCAGCGGTTGGAGCACGTGGGAGCTCGTGCGGGGCCTCGCCGCACGAGGACACGACGTACACGTGGTCCGCGCACGCGGGGCCGCGCAATCGGCGATCTCGGAATCAGAGTACGAGGGGATCACGGTCGTCAACGTCGACCAGCGCGCCCCGGCCGTGCCGTTCGTTCGCAACATGCTCAAGAACGAATGGCTGTGGCGCCAGCTCGACCGCTACCTGACGTCGTCGCAGTTGCCGCACGGCTTCGACATCGTGCACGCGCAACATGTGATGACGACGGTGCCCGCCGTCCGCGCGGCCGCCCGCGCCGGCATCCCGGTCGTCGCCACCGTACGCGACTACTGGCCGGTGTGCTACTGGTCCGACTTGATCTACGACCCGTCGCAGCCGAAACTCTGCCCCGCCTGCTCGACGGGCATGATGATGCGCTGCGTCACGCCGCGCGCAGGCGCCGCGTTTGTGGCAAGCTGGCCGCTGATTCCCTACATGAAGGCCAACCTCGCGACGAAGCGCCGCGCCCTCGCGCGCGCCGACGCGGTCATTGCCGTGAGCTCGACCATCGCGGGCGATCTCCAGGCGCGGATTCCATCGCTGCCCGCCTCATCGCTGCACACGATTCCCAATCCCGTCGACATGACGGCGCTCGATCACGCGTTCATGCACTCGACGCCGCCGATGACGGGCCCCTACGTTCTCTACGCGGGCAAGCTGGCGATCAACAAGGGCGTGCAGTACCTGCTGCCGGCGCTCGCGCGAGCGCGCGTGACGTGGCCGGTCGTCGTGGTGGGTGACGGTCCGCTTCGAAGCGCCCTCGAAGCGCAGGCACGTCAGCTCCGCCTGGATCTGCGCGTCGAAGGGTGGCTCGACCGCGATCGCGTCTGGGCCTGGATGCAGCACGCCGCCATCCTCGCGTTTCCGTCGTATGGCCCCGAGTCGCTCAGTCGCGTGTTGATCGAAGCCGCAGCGCTCGGCACGCCAATCGCGGCCATGAACACCGGCGGCACGCGCGACATCATCCGCCACCGCCAGACGGGTCTGCTGTCGGACGACGCCGACGGCTTCGCGCGCGACCTCCGCACGCTGGTCGACGACGAGCACCTCCGCCGGACGCTGGGCACCGCGGCCCGTGCCGACGTGCGCGCACGTTTTGCCGCGACGGAGGTCGTCGCACGCATCGAAGCCGTTTATCATGAGGTTCTCGGTCATCAGGCGCCATGACGTCCCCTCCCCTGCGCGTCGTCGTCGTCGCACGCGCCGCCATGCCCATGCACGGCTTTGGCGGCCTGGAGCGATCGGTGCGGGACCTCGTCTGTCACCTGGCCGCGCGCGGCGTGGACGTCACGCTCATCGTGCCGCCGCCGACGGTGCGCCACGATGGACACGGCGATCCCTTCGCGTCGCCGCACATCAACGTGCGGCACGTGTCGTACGTCACCTTTCCGCTCGCGAATCGTCGCGGCACGACCGTGATCGATCGCTCGACCGCGTATCTGCTCTACGGCATGCGCGCGGGACGCCGGGCGCTGACGCTCGCGCGCGAGGGACAGGCTGACGTCATCCACGGCTTCGGCGCCAGTCTGCTCGGCACGACGTTCGGACGACGCGACGTGCCACTCGTGCTCAACCCGCAGGGACTCGAAGAGTTCGGCGCCACCGCCGGCCGGCAGGCCACGCTCAAACGCGTGGGGTACACGCCGCTGCGCTGGGCCGTTCGTCGTGTTGCGCGCCATGCGGATCGGATCATCGCGACCGACGCGGTTCTCGAACCGACGGTCGCGAGACATCTCGCGCCCAGGCCAGGCCAGATGGTGACCGTGCCGAACGGTATCGATCTCGTGGAGCTCGGTTCGATGGCGGTCGTGGCCGATGGCCGTCTCATGCGCCAGCGCTACCAGATCGGCGCGGACGAACTGGTGTGGCTGAGCGTGGGACGTCTCGAGTTCAACAAGGGCTTCGACGTGCTCGCTGACGCCATCGGCCGCGCGGCGCGCAGCGGACGACTGGGATCGACGCCATGGCGCTGGGTCGTCATCGGCACCGGGCCGTACCGGCAGGAGATCGAGAAGGCCGCCGCGCGTCACGGCGTGGCGCAACGTCTGACGCTCGTCGGACGTGCGAGCGAGGGCGATCTCCATGCGTGGTACGAAGCCGCGTCCGTGTTCGTGCACCCGACGCGCTACGAGGGCAGTTCACTCGTCACGCTGGAGGCGATGGGCCATCGCCGCCCGATCGTCGCCACGCGCGCCGGGGGCCTCCCGGACAAGGTGCGGCCCGGCGTCAACGGGTGGCTCGTCGAGCCAGACGATGCGGACGCGCTGGCTGGAGCGCTGATCGAAACGGCCGCGGCAGGTGGCGCACTGACGACAATGGGCCACGAGAGCCGGCTGATCGTCGAGCGTGAGTTCGCCTGGACGGTGATCGTCCAACGTCAGATCGAGGTGTACGA
>CAZVHY010000001.1:15222-22801 GCA_964627115.1 uncultured Solibacteraceae bacterium
GGCAGATCGGCGCGCAGGCGCAGTCGCGCCAGCCAGTCGGCAATCGCCTGCGTCCGTTCAGCGTCGCCGAGCATCCCGAACTGCCGCCGCAGATACGCGCGGATGCGGAGGTCATCGCGCAGCCAGGCCTCGAGGTCGGCCTCGCTCATGCCGCCCTGACGCAGTAAGTCGTTCACCTTCGCATCGCCACCAAGCGCCGTCGTCCACTCGGCGCGGCGCGCGTCGATCTCGTCGGCCCCGGACGGCGGCAGCGGCGCCGCACGCTGCAGTTCCTGCAGGATGAGCAGACGCGCCTCGAGTCCACGCTGCGCGGCTTCGTCCGATCCCGCATCATCGACCAGCCCGAGCGATCGCGCGCGATGGATGTCGGACTGCGTGACGATACGCCCGCCCACGCGCGACACGATGCGGTCGAGCTCGACCTGCGCCGCCGCAGCCACCGACGACAACACGATCGCACCAGCCACGATCAGCCTGTATGGCCACATCAGAATGCCTCCCCGATGCTCAAGTGGTATTCCCAGCCCCGTTCGCGCACCTCGTTGATGGTGCGTCGTCGCGTCTTGAACCCGAAGTCGAGCCGCAGCGGTCCGAGCGGCGAGTCGTAGCGCACGCCGAACCCCGCGGCGCTGCGGAGCTGGCCCAGGTCGATATCGCCCGCCCGGCGGAAGACGTTGCCGGTGTCGAGAAACCCGACGATGCCGAAGTTGCGTCCGAGCAGACGCGTGACGAGACGCCGGATCTCCACGTTGGCGACGACCACACCGTTGCCGCCAAGCGACAGACCGAGACCGTTCTGATCGATGATCGCGTCGACCCCGAGCCGATCGAGCTGAAATCCGCGCACCGTCGTGCTGCCGCCGGCAAAGAACCGCTGGCTGGCCGGCAGGTCCTGCACGATCTCTTCACTGGTGCCACCAGGCACGATGACCGTGCGTGAGAAACCACGGGCGACGCCCACGAGCGCGCGGGCGGCCACGACCGTGCGTGCGCCCGAGTCGAGACTCCTGAACGTGGCGCCCTGGAAGAAGCCCTTGATGTACCCCACCTGCGATCCGATCGCGCGCGCCGCGAGCTCGACGTCGCCGGTGACGAGCGTGCCGCGCGTCGGATCGATCGGGTTGTCGCGCCGGTCCCAGGCCACGCCGCCGGCGAGCATCGACAGCCGCACCTCGGGGAACAGCCGGTCGATGAGCGGCCGGTCTTCTTCGTCGATGCGATCGTTGATGATGCGGCTGAACTCGAGTGCGTACCGGCCCGACACCGTCAGCATCGGCGACACGCTGCGCAGGATCTCCGCGTTGGCGCGCTGGCGCCCGAAATCGAAGTTCGTGCGGCGCCCCTGCTCGGACGTCATGCCGATCAGCAGATCCGACGCGGTGCCGAAGGCGCGCCGTTCGCGGAACGTGCCCGTGACGCGGTACTCCGTGAACCCGATCCCCTCGTCGTCGAGCGCGTCCTCGTTCCCGGTGTCCCGATCGCGTTTGAGCGCCACGCGCGAGAAGAAGCTCAGGCTGCGGTTGCGTCCGCCGAGGTTGCGGCGGCTGATTTCGAAGAACCCGCGCGGCGCGAACTCCACACGGTCTTCGCGGCCGACGGGGGTCCGGCGCGTGTATCGGCCGCCCTCGATGCCGCCGCCCACGCCAACGGTGGTGGCCGGCGCCTCGACGACGTTCACGATGAGATGGCCCTGCGTGTCGGTCGCGGCCCGATCGGCCAGCGACACCGAAATGCGGCGGAAGACGCCCATCTCGACGAGACGACGCCGGGCGTCTTCCAGCGACGCGGCGCCGGCCGGTTGCCCTGGCGCGAGCCGCATCTCGTCGAGGATCGCGCGTGTCGAGATCCGCTCGTTGCCGACGACCGAAATGTCGCTGAGGATGACGCGCACGCCCTCGGTGACGCGGACGGTCAGTGCGACCGACCGTCCTTCGTCGTCGAACGCCGTCTGCACACCGACCGACACGCCGGAAAAGCCGCGATCGAGATAGAGGTTCCGTACGGCCAGCTGATCGCGCGCCGCCTCTTGCTCGACATAGGGCTGACCGACACGCGACGCCATCACCTCGCGGATGTCGGCCTCTGGGATCTGGGGATCGCCCTCGCGATCGATCGTCACCACGGCCAGACGGCCGGCCGGGCCTTCCGAAATAGTCGGGTGCAACACCACCGCGGCCCGCGCCGCCGCGCCGCCCACTTCTTCGTACGTCGGCTCGGCGCGCATCGCGTAGTAACCGGCGCGCCGGTATTCGTCGGCCACGCGCGCCAGCCCCGCCAGGAAGCGATCCTCGTCGAAGAGATCACCATTCGACAGCCCGATCAAATCCCGAAGACGTGCGGCGGGAAACGCGAGGTCACCGGGCAGGACGACGCCCTCGACGTAGTAACGCGGTCCGCGATCGATCGCGAACGTGATGACGAGCAGCGCGCCGTTCTGTTCGAGGTTGCGCGTGAACGGCGCCGACGCCTTCCAGTAGCCCTGGGCCCGCAACCCGCGCTCGATTCGCGCGCGCGAGTCCTCGAGCAGGTCCTGGTCGGCCGACCGCAGCAGGCGGATGGGCACCAGGTCGGCGAGGTTGCCGGGCAGGACGTTCTCGGGTGTCACGCGGACCACCACACGCGGGCCCGCGTTGACGCCGATGACCACGTCGACGCCGTCAGGCCCGGGCGACGCCTGCAGCGTCATCTGGGCCTCGTAGTAGCCGCGGCTGCGGAGATCTTCTTCCACCGACGTCAGCGCGGCGTCGATCTGCCGGCGGCGGTACGGTGCGCCCACCGACGCCTGCGCCGCCTTGATGATGTCGTCGGCCGGCCGTGGCGAATCGCCGCGTACCTCGACGCTGCGGATGACCGCGAGCGGTCCGGCCGTCACCTCCAGGACGAGCGTGGCCGCGTCGGGATCGTGGGTGAACACCATGCGACTCTCGACACGCGCCGACAGATACCCCTCGTCGTTGAGCATCTGCGTGGCCGTGGCCTCGACCGCCGACGGCCGCGTCGTCGCCGGCACGCCGCCGTATCGCTGCTGCAGCTGGCGGCGCAACGTGCCGGGCGGCATGCCGGTCGTGCCCTCGATCTCGAGCGCCGTCACCGGATGGCGCGGTTCGAGGAGAAAGACCACCTCGACGCCGCCGGGCACGAAGCCGGCCGAGGCCGAGACACCGTCGTAGAGGCCGAGACCGTCGATGCGCGCGATGGTCGATCGCACGTCCTCCGATCGCAGCGGCTCGCCGATGCGCACCGCCGACAGGCCGATGAGCGCCGGCGACTCGTCGGGCCGTCCCTCCACCTCGAAGCGGATGGCCACGACCGGCTGGCCGATGGGACTCTCGGGCTGCTGGACAGCCGCCATCGTCGTCAGGGCGACGAGAACGACGGCCAGCGCCAGACCGATCCGCGTGCGCACGTGCGGCATCAGAAGACGTACCGGATCCGGAAATCGAGCGCGAACGTCCGGTCCTCGTTGCGCGAGAGCACCCAGGACATCCGATCGCTCTGGTCGTATTCGAGCAGGATGATCTCTTCCTCGAGGCCGCCAATCGTCCTCGAGTAGGTGAGGAACACCCGCGGTGAGATGCGTTTGCCGAACGTCACCCTGGCCGTCGGGTTCAACTGCTGAAAGGCGTCCTCGTTGGTCAGGATCGGCGTGATCTGCACGGTGTCGAACGCGCCCGTCCGCTCCACCGCCCCGCCGATCCGCGACGTGATCGGGTTGGCGAGGATGGCCGCGCCGGCCGTCTGCAGCATCTGCTGCTGGAGCTCCTGCGACGATCGCAACGATCGCTCCTCGGCCGTACCGAGCGCCGGTGTCCCGCCGAAGAGCAGCGAGATCACGTCGCTCTCGGGCAGCCACGGATCGGACGATGTGTTGAAGGTGATGCGGTCGAACGTCCCGCTGACGGTGACGTTCACCGTGAACGTCTGACCCGACACGCGCGGGCGCGTCTCGGCCGCCAGATCGAAGACGGGATCCGGCTGTCCGGGATTGAAGTCGATCGCGCCTTCGCGCACGAAGTAGCGATTGCCGTTGAACAGCACTTCGCCGCCGGCAATCTCGACCGTACCGTCGATCAGCGGCACATTGTACGTGCCGCGCACCTGCAGGTCGGCAGAGGCCTCGATCCGTGCAGCGTTGTTGTCGATGACGCGCATGCGCGGCGCACTCACGCGGATGTCGAGCGCCACCGACGTGTCGTCGATCACCGCTGGCGCGGGCGCCGCCCCGGCCGTCGCCCCGGCACCAGCGGTCGCAAATCCCAGCAGCCCCGAGCCGGACGAGGACGCACCGACGAGTGACACACGAAGCACGTCGATCGCGCCACTCAACACGGGTGCGTCGCGCGGGCCGGTGAGGAACAGGCGCATGTCGACCGTGGAATTGAATCCCGCCGGATAACGCAGGCGCATCGATCGACCGTTGGCCGTGAGGTTGTAGTCGGCCAGCTGATAGCCGTCGAGGGCGATGCTGCCGCCGAACACGACCTCGCCGCTGCCGATGCGTCCGGTCACCTGATCGAGGTTGATGGCGTTCGAGGCAAAGCGGATGCGTCCGTTGATGGCTTCGAGGCTGTGCGGTGAGCCGAACGGACGGAACCGGCCGTCGGCAATCGAGGCGTCACCGGTCAACATCGGCGCGTCGAACGACCCGGACAATCGCGCGTTGAGCCGCGCCGCGCCGGCCGACGTCAGGTTCGCGGAGAAGAGTTGCAGAATCGAGAGGCTCGCGTCGCCCACCGCGGCCATGTCGAACGTGCGCGCCCGGACGTCGGCGCCGCCGGCCAGCTCCAGGTTCGTGTTGCTGCCCTGTAGTTCGAACGCGGTGAGAGCCAGGCGGCCGTCGGCAAACCGCAGCCGCAGGGGGCCGTCGTTGCGCAGGTCGTAGTCGTACAAGGTGAACGTCGCGTTGTCGATGACGGTGTCGACGGTGAGATCGACCGGCGTCGCCAGCGGCCCGGACACCTCGAGCGATCCGCCCACCACGAGACGGCTGTACGGCGAGATGTCGTCGGTCAGCACGAACTTGAGATAGGGATCGAGCGCCGTTTCCTGAAAGCGCATGCGGAGGTCCGACGAATAGGCGTCGTCGAACGCAATGGTGCCGCTGCCAATCATCTGCAGACGGCTCGACGCGGCCACGAGCCGCTCGATCGTCATCATGTCGTCGACAATCGAGAACCGCCCGCTGACGGCGCCCACGCCCTCGTCGCCGATGAACAGGTCGTCGATCGACGCGTCGAAGTCATAACGCGGCAGTTCGAACTCACCGGCGCCAGACACCTTGAACCTGAGCCGGCCCGAGAGCGGCGCGGCGTCCATGCGGAAGTTGTCGAGCGTCTCGACGGGCACGCCTTCGCCGTCCGCGTTGAAGACGTACGTGCCGTCCCAGCCGATGCGTGCCGCGCCCAGCATCCGCCCCGGCCCCTTGTGCAGATCGATGCGGCTCACGCGCAGACCGGTGCCCTCGAGCTCGAGATCCGCGGTGGCCGTGTCGAATCCCTCGCCCCACGCCCGGCCGCGTTCGATCCGCATGCGGCCGGTGCCGAACATGTTGCGATACTGACCGCTCAGCTGCAGGTCGAGATCGGCCATGGTGCCGTCCATCGGCCAGTCGTCGAGCAGGAACGCGTGACGGAGATCGACGATCGGCCAGTTCGTCATCTGCACACGCGCCCGAATCTCCTCGGCGTCGTCATTGCGGAAGCCGAGTGCGTAGCGTCCGTCGGCGAGGATGTAGGTGTCGTCGGTGTCGCCGATGCGGCTGTTGGTGATGTCGATGTAGCCACCTTGAATCACGAGATTGGCGGACGCACGCCCCCAGCGGACGTCCCACGCGCGGACGTCCTCGCCCGCGAACTGACCTTCGATACGCGGCGCCCCGAACGATCCGGTCATCGCGCCATCGAACGTGCCGCGGCCACCGACCTCGACGGCACGTGTCGGACCGGCAACGGCCGTCATGATCGCCACCAGCAGACGGTCGCTCTCCTGCCAGTCGTGACTCGTGACGTGGAAGGGAAACTCGGCCGCGCCACCAGACTCGAGGCGCCCGGAGAAGCTGACGAACGAGTGTGTCGTCGAGAAACGGCTGTTGTCGAAGAACGTCAGCCCAGGCTCGAAGCGGTAGTGCAGGTCAGCCCCTGCAGGAATGGGACGGCCGGTCGGCTCCGGATCGAACGGCTGCGCCTCGGGGACGGCCGGCAGCGGCTCGGCCGGCAAACGCTCGGGAGCCAGCGCGGTACCGGCCGGCGGTGTGACGACCGTGTGCCCTTCGCCGCGTCGCGCGCTGGCCATGCGGCCGCTTGGCCATGCCAGTGACGTACGACCCGCCACCTCGCCGGCCAACTCTAGCCCGCGCAGATTCACGAGACGATCGAGTTGCAGGAGATCGAGCCCGTTGTAGGTGGCGTCGAGGCTCATGGTCGATCCCGTGGGCGTGCCGAGCGGCGCGATCGCGTAGCGGAACGTCGTCTGGCCGCCGAGCACATCGGCGTCGGCGCGGCTGACCGTGAAGTGTGCGGGAGCCCACGTCAGGTCGCCACGCAGGCGCGTCAACGGCACGTCGTTGACGATGGCAGTGGCGTTGGCGAAGCGGCCGGTCAGATCGCGCACGCCGCCCTTGCCGAGCAGGAACCGGCCCGTGAACTCGCCGTCGCCGGTGAGGCGCCACGGCTCGCGCGTGAAGAACAGCGCCTTCAACCGCGAGAAATCGAGCGTCGACTGGATGTCGTAGGACTGGTTGGGCCAGTTGGCCATGTCGATCTCGCCGGTGATGCTGGACTGGCTGCCGTCGGCTACGAGATCGATGTGACGCAGGAACACCTTCGATCCGTCGAGCTCGAACCGCGTCCGCATCTCGGCGGCCATCGGCTCGTAGTCCTGAATCTGGACCACGCCACCGCGGAACGACGCGGTCCCGACGTACTCCTCGTAGGCCGTCGATCGCACGAAGTCGAACGTCAGGTTCGGCGCCACGACACTCCACGGCGTGGCGTGATCCTCGTACGTGAACGTGCCACCGTGCGCGTACGCGTAGTCGACCGTGGTCGTGAGTCGTCGCGGCCCGGACGGCTCACGCCGTTCCGGCACGAGCCTCGGAATGTTGTGCGTCCCGTCGGCCCAGCTCTCGATGACCATCTCCCAGTCGTCGAGCCGGACGTTCAGGTGCAGTTGCCGGCGCAAGAGCGTCCACCACCGCACGTTCACGAGGATGCGATCGGCCCTGTAGAAGGGACGCGCGTCGGGCGTGAGCCCCTCGATGACGAGATCGCGGATCACGAACACGCCCGGCGTCAGCCGCGCGGAGATCGATCCGATGTGCATGGGCCGGCGCAGGTAGTTGCTGCCGTGGTGTTCGGCCTGCTGTTTGAGCTGCGGAATGCGGCCGAGGTCGAGACTGAAGACCGAGACGAACACGGCGGCGATGACCGCCACGCTCAGCGCAAACGCACGGCGCCCCCAGCGCTGCGCGACCCGGCGCTTCGAGGACGGAGACGCGGGTGGCGGCCCGGGATCCGGCGTCTCGACGGGTGTATCCACCGGCGGTGGCGTCTCCTCGCTCACCTCTTCAGCTTATCGTAGG
>CAZVHY010000001.1:22901-34722 GCA_964627115.1 uncultured Solibacteraceae bacterium
GGGTGTATCCACCGGCGGTGGCGTCTCCTCGCTCACCTCTTCAGCTTATCGTAGGCATTTGAACCGTGGAGGGCGTGGAGATGGGGAAAGGTGGAGACGTAGGGATCTGAAACCGTGGAGGACACCACGGTTGTCCCGTGGACCGCTCCACGGTCGTGTCACGCCAGGCGAACGAGCAGGCGGCCGGCCTCCACCGACATCCCCTCGGCGACCGCGATCTCCACGACCCGGCCATCGCGAACGGCGGTCAACGCGTTCTCCATCTTCATGGCTTCGATGACCACGAGCGGCTGCCCCGCCGATACCGTCGCCTCCGCTTCGACCAGGACGCGGACGACGCGGCCGGGCATCGGTGCGGCAATGCGTTGCTCCCCGGCAGCCGCAACCGACTCGACGGATGCGCCGTGGCGACGCCCGTTCACGGTCACGTCGAGATCGACGCCGGGCAACTGGACGAGCCACTGGTCGCGCGGACCGGCAGGCGTCACCGCCGCATCGACGATGCGCCCGTCCTGGCGATACAGGAGCGAGTAGCCCGCGCCGGTGGCGCGGACGTCGATCTCACGTTCAACGGTCTCGCCCCCGTCGAGCGGCTCGAGCGTCACGGTGACGCGATCGTCGCCGTGCAACCCGCGCGCCGTGTCGGCCACGGTCGCGCGGAACCGCCGGCCACCGACCTCGAGGTCGAGCGTCAACGGCGCTGCTCCCGGCGCCCGGCGTCACGCCAGCGCGAGACAGACGCCTCGTTGTCGCCCGGCAACGTCCGTCGTCCGCGCGTCCATGTGGCCACGGCCGCGGCAAGCGCCGCATCGACGATCTGGTCCTCTGTCGGCACGACGAACGGCTCCTGCCGGTTGGCCAGCACCTCGTCGAGGAACGTCGTGCTGAGCGGCCCGGCGCTGAAGACCGGCTGCCGCACGAGCCAGCGGAAGAACGGCAGCGTCGTGCGCACGCCCGTCACGCGGTATTCGTCGAGCGCGCGCCGCAGCCGATCGACGGCCGCCGCGCGAGTCTCACCCCACACGGTCAGCTTCGCAATCAGCGGGTCGTAGTGCACGGGAATCTCGTCGCCGGCGCTGACGCCTCGGTCATCCCGAACGGCCGGCCCTCCCGGCGTCTCGATCGCGGTGACGCGGCCGGGAGACGGCATGAAGCCGCGATCGGGATCCTCGGCATAGATACGGCACTCGAGGGCGTGACCGCGCGGCTCGAGCGCCTGGCGCGCGTCGATCGTCAGCGCTTCACCGCGGGCGATGCGCAGCTGCCACTGCACGAGGTCGATGCCGGTGACCGCTTCGGTGACCGGGTGCTCCACCTGGAGCCGCGTGTTCATCTCGAGGAAATAGAACTGCTCGTCGCGGTCGACCAGGAACTCGATGGTGCCGGCGCTCGTGTAGCCGACCGATCGCGCAATGCGCGCCGCGGCGTCGGCCATGGCCGCGCGCGTCGACGCGGACAGGTGCGCGGCCGGCGACTCCTCCACCACTTTCTGATGACGGCGCTGAATGGAGCACTCGCGTTCGACGAACGGCACCACCGTACCGTGCGCGTCACCGAGCAGCTGGATTTCGACGTGCCGCGGTTCAATCAGACGACGCTCGAGGTAGCAGCGGCCATCGCCGAACGCGGACATCGCTTCCGACCGCGCGCGAGCGACCGCGGGAAGGAGCTCGTCGGGTGACGGCACCGTGCGCATGCCCTTGCCGCCGCCACCGGCCACGGCCTTGATGAGCAGCGGGTATCCGATCGATCGAGCGGCAGCAGCCACCGTCTCGTCGGGCGCGTCGACGTCGAACGGCTCGTCGGTGCCGGGCACGACCGGCACGCCGGCCGCGCGGGCGATGTCGCGCGCGGCAGTCTTGCTCCCCATCTGCGCAATCGCGCGCGGTGAGGGCCCCACGAACACGAGACCGGCGTCCTGACACGCCGACGCAAAGTCCGCGTTCTCCGCCAGGAAGCCGTAGCCCGGGTGCACGAACGTCGCCCCGGCGTCGCGCGCGGCCGCGACCACGCGATCGATCCGCAGATAACTGTCGGCGGCCGGCGCTGGCCCGAGGCGTACGGCGCGATCCGCCAGGCGGACGTGCAGCGCGCCGCGATCGCAGTCCGAGTACACGGCAACCGTGGCCAGGCCCATCTCGCGACACGCGCGGATGATGCGCACGGCAATCTCGCCGCGATTGGCGACGAGCACCGTCGCGGCGTCAGAGCGGAATGTTGCCATGCTTGCGCGACGGCGCCTGTTCACGTTTCCCGGCACACGCGGCCAGTGCGGTGATGAGCCGGCGCCGGGTCTCGCGCGGTTCGATGATGGCGTCCACGAAGCCGTGCGCCGCGGCAATGAACGGGTTCGAGAACGCGTCGCGGAAACCCGCGGTGCGACGTTCCCGCTCGGCCGCCGGGTCGGCGGCCTCGGCGATCTCACGCCGGTGCAGCACGTTGACCGCGCCCTCCGGCCCCATCACCGCGATTTCGGCGGTGGGATAGGCGAAGTTGAAATCGGTACGCAGGTGTTTGCTGGCCATCACACAGTACGCGCCGCCATAGGCCTTGCGCGTGATCACCGTTACCTTCGGCACCGTGGCTTCGGCGAACGCGTAGAGCAGCTTGGCGCCCGCGCGGATGATGCCGCCGTGCTCCTGAGCCACACCCGGCAGAAAACCGGGCACGTCCTCGAACGTCACGAGCGGAATGTTGAACGCGTCGCAGAAGCGCACGAAGCGCGCAGCCTTTTCCGACGCGTCGATGTCCAGGCATCCCGCCAGCACCGCCGGCTGATTCGCGACGACGCCGACCGAACGGCCCGCCAGGCGCGCGAACCCGACGACGATGTTCTTTGCGAAGTGCCGATGCACCTCGAGAAACACGCCATCGTCGACAACGGCGTGGATGAGCCGCAGCATGTCGTACGGCTGGTTCGGCTGGGGTGGCACCAGATCGTCGAGCGCCGCGTCCTCGCGATCGATCGGGTCGTCAGTCGGCACGACCGGTGGATCGTCGAGGTTGTTCGACGGCAGATATCCGAGCAGATCGCGGAGCAGCTGGAGACACGCGCGATCGTCGGACACGGCAAAGTGCGCGACGCCGCTCGTGGCGTTGTGCGTCATCGCGCCGCCAAGCGCTTCCTTGGTGACGTCCTCGTGCGTGACGGTGCGAATGACGTCCGGCCCGGTCACGAACATGTAGCTCGTGCCCTCGACCATCACCGTGAAGTCCGTGATGGCCGGCGAGTAGACCGCGCCGCCGGCGCACGGGCCCATGATGGCCGAGAGCTGCGGCACCACGCCCGAGGCCAGCGTGTTGCGCAGGAAGATGTCGGCGTAGCCGCCGAGCGACAGCACGCCTTCCTGGATGCGCGCACCGCCGGAGTCGTTGAGCCCCACGACGGGTGCGCCCATCTTCACCGCCAGGTCCATCACCTTGACGATCTTGGCGGCGTTCGTCTCGGACAACGATCCGCCGAACACCGAGAAGTCCTGGGCAAAGGACCAGACGGGGCGGCCATCCACCAGGCCGTGCCCGGCCACGATGCCGTCGCCGGGGATCGACTCGGCATCCATGCCGAAGTCGCGGCAGCGGTGCGTGACGAACCGGTCGATCTCCTGGAACGTGCCGGGATCGAACAGCAGGTCGATGCGCTCGCGCGCCGTGAGCTTGCCGGCCGCGTGCTGACGCGCCCGGCGGGCCTCGCCGCCTCCCTGCTCGGCGAGCCGATCGAGTTCGGCGAGGCGGACGCGCGGGTCCATCAGCCCTTCGTCTTGGCGGCCTGCGACTTTTCCCAGTCCTGCAGGAACTTCGCGAGACCGATGTCGGTCAGCGGGTGCTTGAAGCACGCCTCGATGACCGACGCAGGACACGTGCAGACGTCAGCGCCCATGCGCGCGGCCTCGACGATGTGAATCGGGTGACGCACGCTGGCGACGAGAATCTCGGTGCCGAACTCGTGGGCATCGAAGATCTCGACGATCTGGCGGATGAGCTCCATGCCGTCGGTGGCGATGTCGTCGAGCCGGCCGACGAACGGGCTGACGTACGCGGCGCCGACCTTCGCGGCCAGCCACGCCTGCGTCGGCGAGAAGATCAGCGTCACGTTCACGCGATGTCCCTCGCCCGCCAGGATCTTCGTCGCCCGCACGCCGTCGCGCGTGAACGGCACCTTGATCACGATGTGCTTGTCGATCTTCGCGAGCTCGCGGCCCTCGGCGACCATGCCTTCCCAGTCGGTCGCGACGACCTCGGCGCTCACCGGTCCCTGCACCACGTCGCAGATCTTCTTGATGATGGCGCGCGGGTCGCCGCCTTCCTTGGCCATGAGCGACGGGTTGGTGGTGACGCCATCGATGATGCCCAGTGGCACGAGGCTCTCGATGTCGCGCAGGTTACCGGTGTCAATGAACAGTTTCATGTAGCCCTCAGTGATGGCGCGCGAGCCAACGTATCGGACAGCTCGGCGATTCAACCCACGATCATACGACCGATTCCACGTCGCCGGCCATCGGTCGCCCCCTATCGCACGGTAATAGTCTCCCGCGCGGATGCGGGACTGACGTTCGGCTCCGGCGCCGAGTCCACCGCCTGGACCGCGTAGCTGTACGTGGCCCCGGCCGCCGCGGTCGTGTCTCGATAGGTCGTGCCGGCAATCGGCTTGGCCACGAGCGGCGTGAGGTTGTCGCTCGCCCCGTCGGCGCGCAGGACGATGTAGCCCGCCAGATCCGCGGCGTCGACCGCGTCCCACAGGACGACGACCGCGGTGCCTTCCTGAACGACACGGAGCCCGCCGGGTGTCGGCGGCGGATAGCGATCGACAGGTGTCAGGCAGACCGGTTCGGAGGTCGTGCCTGCCGTGGTGACCGCACCGCTCACCTGCACGGCCTGCACGGCAAGACAGACGTCCTGCCCGAATGTCGCGGGCACCTTGAACTCCGCGGTCTTGAGCGGCTCGGCCGTCAGCAGCTCGGACGCGGTCGACCTGTCGTCCGGCACGCGGAACACCCGATACGCCAGGCCTTCGGCCGCAGCCGTCCAGGTGGCCGTGACCTCCGTTTCGTCGTTCGCGAGCGCGAGATTCGACGGCGTCTCGGGGAACGCGCCCAGCGGCACGTTGGCCACCGGCGTCGGCGGCCCCGATCGGCCGCGGCCGGTGCCGGTGGCCGGCACGGCCACGTAGAACATCGCCACGGCCCCGCCCTGCTCGGCGTCCTGCGTGCGATCGACGTACGTCACCTGTTCACCAGGCACGGGCACGAGCGCGGACACGGGCGTGTCGGGCTCGTCCACGCCGGGCACCACGGGCCGGCGCACGGGCAGGCTGGCAATCAGGCGACGCGGATCGGCCACCTGTCCGGCCGGCGGAGGTGTCTCCCCCTCGGCCGCGCGAATCGCGTAGATGTCCACGCGATCGATCGCGACCGGCGTCGTGCCGTCGAGGTTGGCGCTGGGCACGGTGAAACGCAGTTCGACCTGACCGTCGGTTCTCACGGCGGTCAGGTCCGCGATGCGCGCGGGCACCGGGCGCAACGGCGGCAGCGGGTTGCCCTTCTTGCCGCAGCCGGCCAGCGCCATCGTCAGCCCGACACACGCGGCCAGGCCGCCGATCGTCAGGCGCGTCACAGGATGTACCGCGACAGGTCGTCGCTCTTCACGATGTCGACGAGCATGCGATCGACGTACGCGCGGTCGATCACGATCGAGCCGCCGCCCATGTCCGACGCATGGAACGACACCTCGTCGAGCAGCCGCTCCATCACGGTGTGCAGGCGCCGTGCACCGATGTTCTCCGTACGGTCGTTGACGATCGTGGCCAGTTCCGCAATCCGTTCGATGGCATCGGGTGCGAATTCGAGCGTGACGCCCTCGGTGCCGATGAGCGCGGTGTACTGCTTCGTCAGCGCGCCGCGCGGTTCGGTGAGAATCCGCACGAACTCGTCGCGGCCGAGCGCTTCGAGCTCGACGCGGATCGGAAAACGTCCCTGCAGCTCAGGGATCAGATCCGACGGCTTCGACACGTGGAACGCCCCGGCCGCGATGAACAGGACGTGATCGGTCTTCACCATCCCGTACTTCGTGTTGACCGTGGTGCCTTCGACGATGGGCAGGATGTCGCGCTGAACGCCTTCGCGGCTGACGTCGGGCCCCTGCACGCCCTCCTTGCCGGCAATCTTGTCGATCTCGTCGAGGAAGACGATGCCCGACTGCTCGACACGCTCGATGGCCGCGCGCGCCACACCGTCCATGTCGATGAGCTTCTGCGCCTCTTCGGTCGTCAAATGGTCCAACGCTTCGGGAATGGTCATCCGGCGTTTGCGCGTCCGCTGGCCGGAGAACATGCCCGGCAGCATGTCGCGGAGGTTCACGCCAATCTCCTCGACCGACGAGCCCTGCACCAGCTCGAACGAGGGCATCGCGCGATCGCGCACGTCGACCTCGACCGACTTGCCGTCGAGCTTGCCGCTGCGCAGCTGTTCGCGCAGCCGTTCGCGCGTCGTGGCCGCGTGGTCGCGCGCAGCCATCGCTTCGGTTGAATGCGGGCCGAAGCCCGGACCAGCCGGCGCGGCGGGCGCGGGCGGCAGCAGCAGATCGAGGACACGCTCTTCAGCCGCCTGGCGCGCCCGGTCGCGGACCTCGGCCTGCCGTTCCTCGCCAACGAGCTTCACCGCAATCTCGACCAGGTCGCGGATCATCGACTCCACGTCGCGGCCGACGTAGCCGACCTCGGTGAACTTCGAGGCTTCGATCTTGAGGAACGGCGACTGCGCCAGCCGGGCGAGCCGCCGCGCGATCTCCGTCTTGCCGACGCCGGTCGGCCCGATCATGAGGATGTTCTTCGGCGCCACCTCTTCGGCAAGGTCGGGTGTGAGCCGCTGGCGCCGGTATCGGTTGCGCAGGGCAATCGCCACGGCGCGCTTCGCCCTGGCCTGGCCGACGACGTACTTGTCGAGCTCGGCCACGATTTCCCGGGGCGTGAGCGCACGGCCCGGCTGGACCTCCGCGGACGTCACAGACATCAGAGTTCTTCCACGACGATACGGTCGTTGGTGTAGATGCAGATATCGGCGGCAATCGCCATCGCCTGTTCGACGATCGCGCGGGCCGTCAGGTCGCTGTGGCGCACGAGCGCCTTGGCCGCGGCCATCGCATACGGTCCCCCCGATCCAATCCCCATCACGCCATCGTCGGGCTCGATGAGGTCGCCGGTGCCGGAGAGCAGATACGTGGCACGCGCGTCCGCCACGAGCAGCATCGCCTCGAGCCGCCGGAGGGCGCGGTCCACGCGCCAGTCGCGCGCCAGCTCGACGGCCGACCGCTCGAGGTTGCCGCGGTGCTCCTCGAGCTTCGCCTCGAAGCGGCTGAAGAGCGCGAAGCCGTCAGCCGCCGATCCGGCAAAACCCGCGAGCACGCGATCCTGATAGAGCCGCCGGACCTTCCGTGCCTGGTGCTTGACGACGGTCTGTCCGAGCGTGACCTGGCCGTCGCTGGCAAGAACGACGCGATCACGGTGACGGACGGCGAGAACGGTGGTGGCGTGCATGAAACCGCATCGTAGTGCCGCCGACCGTCGAGGGCAAGGCATCGCGAGGACACTGACTGACCAGGGACGCTGCACCCGGCGCCGTGCCGGAGCACGAACAGTGGCAGCGGAGTTGCACAGCGCATACTATTCAGGAAGCACCGTCCACTACAGGAGACTCGACCATGACCAGATACTCTGCGCTCGCTGCTTCGGTCATCGTCGCCTTCGCGCTCGCCGTGCCGTCCGCCGTCGAGGCGCAGGCGCAACGCCGGGGCGGATCGGACTCCGGCTCGTCAGGCTCGTCGTCGGGCGGATCGCGCGGTGGCGACAGCGGCGGTGGCAGCGTGGCCGTGCCGCGCAGCGCGCCGGCACCAGCGCCCCGTGCCCCAGTTGTTCGCGAACGTCCGAGCGACCCCTCACCCTCAGCCGTCCGCGGCGGATCGGCCGCGCGCCCGTCGGGCAGCCGTCCGGTTGCCGGCTCGGACACACGCGGCCTGTCGGGCAGCCGCAACGCGGTCGAGGCCTCGTCGGCTGGTGCCAGAGTCCGCGGCGCACAGGCGGTTCGCGGTGTCGCCCAGCCACGCGCCAACGCACCGACGCCGCCACCGACGTGGGAACGCTGGGATCGCTGGAACCGCTGGTCGCCCTGGTACAGCTACGGCCTGGGGTATTCCTACGGCTACTACCCGTATTCCTACGGCTACGTGGGTTACAACCCGTGGAGCTACGGCTACCGGTGGCACGACCCGTTCCTCTTCGATCCGTTCGCGTACGGCTACGGCGTTCCCTACTACTGGGGATCGTCGAGCAGCAGCCGCAACGATGACCGCGACCAGCAGGAGCCAACCGGATCGATCCGGCTCCGCGTGAATCCAGACCAGGCACGCGTCTACATCGACGGCGCGCTGGCCGGCACGGCTGGTGAGTTCGGCGGCCTCAGCAATCACCTCGTACTGCCGGCCGGTGTGCACGAGCTGGAGCTGCGGGCCGACGGCTATCAAACGTACACCGGGCAGATCGACGTCCGCGACGGGCGGACGCGAACCGAGCGCGTGAACCTCAAGCGGCAGCAGTAGGCCTCACACGTCCGGATGGCTGCGGTCTCGCACCGCAGTCATCCGACGTTTTCGTCGCACGTCCTTCTCCTTCCCTTCATCGGTTTGCACTAGAGTCTTACGCGGAATGTCGAAGCCGACCCTTGTCCGCCAGCTCTCACTCCTGAGCGCGACCGCGCTCGTCGTGTCGAACATGATCGGCGTCGGGATCTTCACCACGACGGGCTTCCTCGCCGGCGATCTCGGCGATCCCTGGCTGGTGGTCGGCATCTGGTTCGTCGGTGCGGCGCTGGCGCTGGCCGGCGCGCTCTGTTACTCGGAACTGGCCGTGAACTTCCCGCGCTCCGGTGGTGAATACGTCTACCTGACCGAAGCGTGGGGACCGACCTGGGGGTTCATCAACGGCTGGGTGAGTTTCTTCGCGGGATTCTCGGCGCCGATTGCCGCGGCCGTCCTCGCCATCTGCGCCTACCTCGCGTTCTTCTTCCCGTCGCTTTCGAGCGACTACCCCGCCTTCGTTTCGGTGCCGCTCGGCTTCGCCACACTCGAGCTCGGCCCGCTGCAGATCGTGTCGTGCGCGATTGTGCTGGCGTTCACCGCCATCAACGTCATTGGCGCCTCGCAGGTGGCGGCGGTGCAGAACGTGCTGACGATCGCCAAGCTGGCGGTCATCGGCAGCCTGCTGCTGCTCGGCTTCACGGTGGGCAGCGGCGACTGGGGACACTTCTCGGAAGGGATGGCCCGCACGTCGTCGACGCCGCTGGCCACGCAGTTTGCGACGAGCCTGGTGTTCGTCTTCTACGGCTACAGCGGGTGGAATGCCGCAGTCTACGTCGCCGAAGAAATCCGCAATCCCGAACGCACGCTGCCGCTGGCGCTCATCACCGGCACGATCTCGGTGGCGCTGATCTACGGCGCGCTCAACGTGCTCTACATCTACGCGAGTCCCCTGACCGAGATGGCCGGGGTCCAGGCGGTCGGCGCGCAGGCGGCGATGTCGCTGTTCGGAGAACGGGCCGGTGGCTGGTTCAGCGTGGCGATGGCCTTGTCGCTGCTCGCCACGGTCAACGCGATGTCGATGATCGGGCCGCGGGTCTACTACGCGATGGCCCAGAACAACGCGTTCTTCCCGGTGGCGGCGCGGCTCCACCCGCGCTGGCAGAGCCCGTGGGTGGCGGTGCTGGCGCAGGGCGTGTGCTGCTGCCTCCTCATCCTGACCGGCACCTTCCAGAGCCTCGCGTCCTACATCGGGTTCACGCTGTTCTTCCTGTCGGCGCTCGCCGTGCTGGCGATCTTCAAGTTCCGGCGGCGTCCGGGCTGGAAGCGGTCGCGATGGGTCAACGTGGCCTATCCGGCGATTCCGCTGGCCTACGTGGCGATGAACGCGTGGGTCTTCTACTTCTTCGCGCGCAGTGGTCAGGTGGAGGGCTGGTGGGCTATCGCCACCGTGGCGGCCGGGGCGCTCGTCTACCGGTTCTGGCTCAAGCCGAAGACCGCGGGCTGATCGGACGGCTACCGGCTACCGCGACACGGCTTCAGGGTACGGACACGACCGGGGCTTCGGGAACCGTGGTGGGTGCGGCGGTTGCCGACGGGATGATGCGGCGCTCGATCGGGTACTCGCCGAGCGGCACCAGCCGGCCATCCCGGCGCGCGAACAACTTGACCAGGACGTCCTGGAACGCGCTGTTCTCGAACATCTGCTCGCGCGGCGCCTCGATCGACAGCGTGTAACCCTTTTCCGATCGCACCAGCAGCGGTTCGGTGGACGATCCCGGCGCGAGCGCCGTTGGGCCGATGCCCTCGATCTGTTTCGAGTCGAGCTCGAGGCCTTCGCCGCCGACCTGCCAGAAGCTGACGAGTAACTGCACGCGGCTCACCGCCGCATCACCGACGTTCTGCAGCTTGAAGGTCACGCTGGGCACCATCTTGTTGTTGACTTCGTCGACGACGCCGACGTGATGGTAGCCGGTCAACATGTCGGTAACCGTCAAGGCCTTCGACAAGTCGACCTGCGAGCAGCCGGCCCCCGCAAGAGACAAGGTGAGCAGCAGAATCCCGAGCAGCCTGTTCATGATTGCGGCTGATTGTAGATCAGAAGGTCTCGATGAAGATGCGGTTCTTGACCTCTTCCCGGGTGAGCCGCCCCTGCCGCAGGTCGATCAGGTCTGCGCCGATGGCCGTCATGATCAGCTTCCCCGACTCGGACCGGTAGAGCGGATTCGGCCCGCGCCGCTCGATGCCGCTGACCGCCACCGTGAGCCGATCGTCGGGCCCGATCGCCAGCACGCCCGAGTTGTCGAGCATGGCATCGACCAGGGCCGCGCGCACGTAGGTGGAATACTCGCGGTCGGTGTCGAAGGCCGGCGACACGGTCATCGGGTCGTCCTCGACGTTCCCCAGCGACGACACCGGCCTCGACGGCCCGGAGGGACGCTGCCGCGCGGCCATCATGTCGAGCACGATGATGGTGCTCTGGATGTCGGGCACCTGCACGTCGAAGTAGAACCCGTACCCGGTGAGCTTCACGCCGCGGACGGTAGCCTCCTCGGTCGACAGCAGGAACTCGGGCGCGAGCACCAGCGCGCGTTTCGCCAGTTGCTGGCCGCCGAGCTCCACGGCGCCGCGCAGCGCACGTTCGAAGACGAAGGACTGCTGGCGTGCGGGGTTCTCGGCCGGTGCGGGCGCCTGGGCGCCGGCCAGTCCCGGCAGCATCAGCGCGGCGGCGGCGGCCACGATCACCCGTTGTTTCACGACTCCCCCAGGCGTCATCGCACGCTCCCCTCGAGGCCGACGCGCTGGAGACGACGCGACAGCTCGATCTGCTCCGACAAACTGCTCGTCCGGCTGTTGAGCGACCCGAACTTGCCGTTGAAGATGTTGTTGAGGCTGATCTGATCGTCCATCAGCCGCTCGATGAAGGCCAGACGCTCCTCGATGTCATCGGTCCGATTCGCCACGTTGACCGGCACGGCCACACGCGATGGCTCGACCGGCACTGCCAGCCGGATCTGTTCGCTCATCTCGCTCCTGACGCGCTCGAGAATGACGGCTTCGAGCCGGGCGAGGTCGTCGCTCGTCACCGCCGCGGCCGGCTGCGCCTGCGCGGCGGTGGCCACGACCGCGGACGGCACGCCCGCCTCGGGCGCCATCCACCCTCGCGTGGCGATGCCGCCCGCCAGACCGGCCGCAAAGATCGCGCTGGCGGCCGTGGCCAGCGCCCAGACCGGCACGGCCCGGCGCGGCGGCACGGCCG
>CAZVHY010000001.1:34822-41368 GCA_964627115.1 uncultured Solibacteraceae bacterium
CTGGCGGCCGTGGCCAGCGCCCAGACCGGCACGGCCCGGCGCGGCGGCACGGCCGGCTCGACGGCCACGGGCCGCCAGATGGGTTCGTGCTTCGGCACGTCCCAGGCCAGCAGTTCGTCGCGCACGCGCCTCAGGCCGGCCACCTCGGCACGGCAGAGGTGACACTCCGCCACGTGGGTCTCGACCCGCTGCCGGACGACAGGGTCCCCTTCTCCGTAGACGTATTCGATCAGTCGTTCCCGTTCGTCGCACATGGTTTGTTCGTCCCAACCGCCGGCACCACGCGTGCCGATGCCCTGCTCACAACGTGCTCTCCCAGGTGGCGCGCCGCAGCGCCGCGTCCTCGGTCTGCTGCCGTTCCAGGCGCCGCCGGAGCACCGACAACCCCTGGTAGAGCCGCGTCTTCACCGTGCTCAGCGGACAGTTCTGCATGTCCGCAATCTCCTGAAACGTCAGCCCGTGGTACTCCTTCAGCAGGATGGTCGTCCGCTGCTCGTCGGGCAGCTCGGCCATCGCGCGGGCCACGGCTTTCGACATTTCCCGCCGCCCCACCAGTTCCTCCACCGACTCGGTCGGGGCCGCCTGGCGGTCCGCCAGGTCGACGGGATCGACGCCCTCGGGCACGGCCACGAGGGGCACGCGCCGTTCGCGGCGGATCCAGTCCCGGCAGAGATTCAAGGTGATGCGGTAGAGCCAGGACGAGAACTTGGCCTCGCCCTTGAAGCCCCGCAGCCCCCGGTAGGCCCGCATGAACGCCTCCTGGACGACGTCGCGGGCTTCCTCTTCGCGTCCGAGCGTGCGGTACGCGAGGGCGTAGATCGGCCGCTCCCAGCGCGAAACGAGCTGGTTGAAGCCATCCAGGTCGCCAGCTTGCGCGCTGGCGACGAGTTCCTCATCCGTCCGGGTCATGAAAGCCATGGCGGCGCGGGCTTCTGGGCAGGGCAGACCACGCGACCTGCTCCTTAGACGGGTGAACCCTCCGTCCAGTCGGTACGGACGCCGTCTGGCCCGAGTATACGGGCCGGCGACCATGGCGCACAGCCGGCCGGGTGCTACACTGCCGGGCGGCAAGCGCGGCGTACCGGCGTCGACCATCGAGATTCATGCCCGACGACCAGTTCCTCACGACCGAAGAGGTCATGGACTATCTGCAGATCAACCTGCGGACGGTCTACCGCCTGATCAGGGCGCGCCGCCTGCCCGCCGTGCGGATCGGCCGCCAATGGCGCTTCCAGAAGGCCGACATCGACACCTGGCTCGAACGCAACTACACGCCGGGCCGCGGGAGTCTCCGGAAGGGACCGCCGGGCCGGCGCGCCCGCGTCCTGGTGGTCGACGATGAGCAGATCGTGCGCGATGTCATGCTCGTCACCCTGGTGAGCGCCGGCTACCAGGTCGAGTCCGCCTCCGACGGCCCCCGCGCCATCGAGCTGCTCGAGACGGCCCCCTTCGATCTCCTGATTACCGACGTCTGCATGCCCGGCATCGACGGGCTCACCGTCGTGCGCGCGGCCCGCCGGCAGTCGAGTACCATGGCCATCGTCATCATCACCGGGGCGTCGTCAGAGGCTATCGCCATCGAAGCCATCAACCTGGGCGTCAATGGCTACCTGACCAAGCCGTTCGGCGTCGAGCGCGTGCTCACCGTGGTGGGACGCGCGCTGGGCACGGCTCGGGCGCCGGTATTGAACGCCTGACGCGTCGTCGGGGCGGGGCCGCGCGAGACGGCCGCCGGCCAGCGTCGCATCGCACTCCATGATTCAACTCAGCGGACTCACGAAGGCCTTCGGCGAACGGATTCTCCTCGACACCGTCACCTGGACGGTCAACGAGGGCGAACGCGTGGGCCTCTGCGGTCCCAACGGCGCGGGCAAGACCACCCTGCTCCGCATGCTGGCCGGCCTGGACGACCCCGACGGCGGCCAGATCGTCCGGTCGTCGGACCTCACGGTGGGCTACCTGCCCCAGGACGGGCTCGAGCACTCCGGCCGGAGCCTGATCGACGAGGCCTCACTCGCCTTCCAGCCGCTGCTCGAGATGCGGGCCGAGATCGACCGCATCGAACACGCCCTGGCCGACCAGACGCTGGCCGATGGCGAACACGAGAAGCTGCTCGTCCGCTATCACGACCTCACAGAGTTCTACCGCCAGGGCGAGGGCCACAGCGTCGAACTGCGCGTGACCCAGGTGCTCGAGGGGTTGGGCTTCACGAAGGCCGACTTCGTCAAGCCGGCCGAGACGTTCTCCGGCGGCTGGCAGATGCGCATCGCGCTGGCCAAGCTCCTGCTGGGGCGTCCCACGCTGCTCCTGCTCGACGAGCCGACGAACCACCTGGATCTGGACGCGCGCAACTGGCTCGAGCAGTACCTCAACGCGTATCCGTACGCGGTAATTCTCGTCTCGCACGACCGCTTCTTTCTCGACGCGGTGGTGACGCGCGTGGCCGATCTGTCGCTGCGCACCATCACCGACTACGTCGGCAACTACTCGAAGTACCTCCGCTCGCGCGAGGCCGATCTCGACCGGCTGCGCAAGGCGAAGCAGGAGCAGGACGACGAGGTGGCGCGGATGCGGGCGTTCATCGATCGGTTCCGCTACCAGGCCACGAAGGCCGCGCAGGTGCAGAGCCGCATCAAGATGCTCGAGAAGGTCGTGCCGATCGAGGTGCCGGCCGAACGCAAGCGCGTACACTTCACCTTCCCGGCGTGTCCCAAGAGCGGACGCACCGTCCTCGAGCTCGATCGGGTCAACAAGCAGTACGACGGGAATATCGTGCTGCGCGACGTGTCGCTGCACATCGAACGCGGCGACCGCATTGCGCTGGTCGCGCCCAACGGCGCCGGCAAGTCGACGCTCATGCGCATGCTGTCGGGCGCCGAAGCGCCAGACTCCGGCGAGCGGCGCGTCGGCCACCAGGTGGTCATGCAGTACTTCGCGCAGGACGAAGCGAACCGGCTGCCGCCGGAGGCCACCGTCTATCAGGTGATGGAGGTCGAGTCGTCGATCGCCATGGTCCCGGCGATCCGCAACATCCTCGGCGGGTTCCTGTTCTCGGGCGACGACATCCACAAGCGCGCCGGCGTGCTCTCGGGCGGCGAACGCACGCGCCTGGCCGTGGCGCGCATGCTCCTCAAGCCCGCCAACACGCTGCTGCTCGACGAGCCGACCAACCACCTCGACCTCGACTCGAAGGACGTGCTGCTCGAGGCCCTCGAGGACTTCGGCGGCACGCTCATCTTCGTGTCCCACGACCGCTACTTCGTCGACCGGCTGGCCAACAAGATCGTGGTCGTCGGCGACGGCGCCATCGAGGTCTATCCCGGCACCTACGAACAGTTCCTGTGGAGCCGCGAGGAACGTTCGAAGCCCCGCCCCGAGCCCCGGACCAATGCCGGCCAGGCGACACCGCAGGCCCGGACATCGACGGAAAACCGCACCACTCGTCGCCAGACCGACACCACCTGCCAGGGGGAAAGCCCTGTCGGTGCGCCGCCACGCCCCGCCCCGAAGCCCACGTACGAGGACAAGAAACGCGCCGACGCCGACGAGCGCCGTCGTCGCCGCGACGCCCAGACACGCGCCCGGAAAATTGCCGAGCTCGAAACCCTCATTTCCGAGCGCGAGCGGTCGATTAAGGACCTCGAGGCCAGCATGGCGGCTTCGGGCTTCTACGACGACCGTTCGGCCGCAGAAGCTGCAATCGCCCGCCATCAGGCCTTGATGTGGGAAGTCGGCGACCTCATGCAGCAATGGGAAGACCTCCAGGCTGCTGACGTCGCCGACTGATCATTGATTACATTTGTGTAATCGAGTGCCACATCTGTAAGCTGGCCGGCCGGACATGTCGACCGGCCGACACCATCCACACACGCTTCTGTGGGCCGAAGGTCGACCGAAGCGGGTACAGGCCTTGCCTTAGGCCACGGTTGGCTCAGGAGTGGCGAACGTGCGGCACACGACTTCGACAGGGACACCTCAGGGACAGCGAACCACGGCGGGTGCCGCCGACCGGGCGCGCGCGTCCGCGGTGTCGCTCGTCGAGTCCCACCCGGACCGCTTCTTCCGCCACCTCGTCTTCAACCTCCGCGCCGGCGTGGTCGCCATCACGCAGGAAGGCGACCTGGCCGCCGTCAACGACATCGGCTACCGCATGCTCGGCCTGGCGCCCGACCCGGACCACCTCGGCCGGCCGTTTGCCGACGTGCTGCACGACTGCCCCGAAGTCTGTCAGGTGCTCCAGCGGGCGTTCGACACCGACGACCTGCCGAACCGCGCCGAGATGCGCCTGCGCAAGACCGGCCGCGCCATCGGCTACTCGCTCTCCCGCATCCACGACGACGACGGCCGGCTGGTGGGCGCGACGCTCTTCTTCAAGGACCTGACGCGCGTCGAGCAGATGGAAGAGCGCGACCGGCTGCGCGACCGGCTCGCCGCACTCGGGGAGATGGCCGCCGCGATCGCGCACGAAGTGAAGAACCCGCTGGCCAGCATCGAGGTGATGGCCGGGGTCCTCAAGCGCCAGCTCCACGACCACCCGGAAGCGCTCGAGACGCTCAACGACATCATCAAGGAATCCAAGCTCGCCAACGCCATCGTCGTCGAGGTGCTCGAGTTCGTGCGGCCGATCCAGCTGCAGGTCGAACGTGCGCCGCTCGACGAGATTCTCAAGGACTCGATCACGATGGCCGAGGCGAAGATGCGCCGCGGCGCCGTGTCGATTCACACCAACATCGCGCCCGACGTGCCGGCGCTGCTCGTCGACTCGCACCAGTTGCGGCAGCTGTTCACGAACCTGCTGGCCAATGCGTTCGAGGCGCTCGGTGGCGAAGGCCACGTCGACATCCGGGCGGAACTGCTGCCCGGCGAGGAAGAACCGCAGGGCGGCCTCGACCCGCTGCCGGCGCAGGTGGCGGTCGAGGTGCGCGACAGCGGCCCGGGCATGGGCCCTGACGATCTCGAGCGCATCTTCAGTCCGTTTTTCACGACCAAACCGCAGGGCACCGGTCTCGGACTCGCGATCGTACGCAAGGTGGTCGATGCCCACGACGGCCGCATCACGGCCGTTTCGGCACCCGGACGCGGCGCGGCCTTCAAGGTCACGCTGCCGGTCGTGCCTTCAGTTCGCAGCATGGGGAGATAGGAATGGGACGAATTCTGGTAGTCGACGATCACGACTCGCTCCGCAAGGGTCTCGTACGGGCGTTGTCGAATGCGGGACATGACGTGGAGGAGGCCGCCAACGGCACGGTGGCCATCGAACGGCTGCAGGACAGCCAGTTCGACGTCGTGCTCACCGACCTCCGCATGGGCGGCGCCGACGGGATGGATGTGCTGCGGACGACGCGATCGATCCAACCGACCGCGGCGGTGATCCTCATGACGGCGTTCGGGTCGATCCACACCGCCGTCGAGGCCATGAAGATCGGCGCCTTCGACTTCGTGCAGAAACCGTTCGAGATCGAAGAGATGGAGATGAAGATCGAGAAGGCGATCGAGCTCCGCCATCTCAAGTCCCAGGTCGACTATCTCCGTCACGAACAGCAGGACATCTACGACTTCGACCGCATCGTCGGCGCGAGTGGCGCGCTCGGGCAGGTGCTGACCATCGTCAAGAAGGTGGCGCGGAGCAACTCGACCGTGCTCATCCGCGGCGAAACGGGTACGGGCAAGGAGCTCATCGCCGGCGCGATCCATCACAACTCGACGCGCGCCAACCGCGCGTTCGTCAAGGTGAACTGCGCGGCGCTCCAGGAGAACCTGCTCGAATCGGAACTGTTCGGTCACGAGAAGGGCGCGTTCACGAGCGCCGACAAGCAGCGCATCGGGCGCTTCGAGCAGGCCGACGGCGGCACGCTGTTCCTCGACGAGGTCGGCGACATGAGCCCGAGCACGCAGGCGAAGATCCTGCGCGTGCTGCAGGAGCACGAGTTCGAGCGGCTCGGCGGCACGCGCACGCTGCGCGTCGACGTGCGGCTGATTGCGGCCACCAACCGCAACCTCACGCAGATGGTGCAGGAAGGCCGCTTCCGCGAGGACCTCTTCTACCGCCTGAACGTCGTCTCGGTGGAAATGCCGCCGCTGCGCGACCGCAAGGAGGACATCCCGGCGCTGGCGGACTTCTTCGTCAGGCGCTTCACGGGCGAACTGAAGAAGCGCATCGACGGCATCCAGCCCGAGGCGCTGAAGGTCCTGCTGCGGCACAACTGGCCGGGCAACATCCGCGAGCTCGAGAACGTCATCGAACGCGCGGTGCTGCTGGCCGACCACGGCTCGATTGGCGTCGGCGACCTGCAGATCGGCGAACAGACGACGCAGAGCTCGTCGAGCGATCATGCGATGGCCGTGAAGATTCCGCCGACAGGGATCCCGCTCGAGGAAATCGAGCGGCAGGCGGTCGTCGAAGCGCTGCGGATGTCGAACTGGGTCCAGAAGGACGCCGCCGAACTGCTCGGCATCAGCGCGCGCGTGATGAACTACAAGATCAAGATCCTCAACATCGAGATCCCGCGCGGCCGCCGCGTGCTGGCCGAAGCCGTGCACGCGTAG
>CAZVHY010000001.1:41468-48809 GCA_964627115.1 uncultured Solibacteraceae bacterium
GCGCGCGGGTGCGCCTGGCGGTAGACGTTCATGAGGTGCTGCACGTCGAGGTGCGTGTAGCGCTGCGTGGTGCTGAGCTGCGCGTGGCCGAGCAGTTCCTGGATGGCGCGCAGGTCGGCGCCGGCCTGCAGCAGGTGCGTCGCGAACGTGTGGCGCAGGGCGTGCGGACTGATGCCGCGCGTAATCGCGGCCTCGCGCACGTAGCGGCGGACGATGCGATCGACGCTGCGGGTGGTAAGGCGTGCGCCGCGCAGGTTGAGGAAGAGCGCGTTGCGCGGACGACGATGGCGCGCGGCCGTCGGCCGCGGCGCTCGCGGCAGGCTGGCGTGATCGCCGAGCATCGCCTTGAGCGTGCGCGCCGCCGCCTGGTTGAACGGCACCAGGCGTTCCTTGCCGCCCTTCCCTCTCACGCGCACCACACGGCCGCCGAGATTGACATCCTCGAGATCGAGATCGACGAGCTCGCTCAGCCGCAGGCCCGACGCGTAGAAGAGCTCGAGGATGGCCCCATCGCGTCGCCCGGCAACGGTCGACATGTCGGGCGCCTCGAGCAGCTTGTCCATGTCGGGCGACGACAGGTGCGCGGGCAGCGTGCGTTCCTTGCGCGGCGCGACAATCAACGTCGTCGGATCCGTCTCGAGCTGTTCCTCCCGCACGAGATACCGGGCAAACGTCCGCAGCGCGGCGAGCCGGCGCGCGGCTGACGCGCGGCTGTTACCGCGATCGTGCAGCGACGCGAGAAATCCACGCACGTTGTCGCTGTCGAACGACGCAAGCGGCACCTGGCTCGGCCGGCAGCCGTCGTGCTCGGCCAGGAAATCGAGCCACTGCTCGAGATCCGTGCGATACGCACGCAACGTGTGCGCCGAGACGTTGCGGTTGTATTGCAGGAACGCGAGGTACTGCCGGACCAACTCCTGAAGCGTGGCCGTCGCGCGGCGGGTCACGACCGAGCGGCAGCCTCGACCGCGTCGACGTCTTCACTCGCGCACCAGGCCGCCAGCGCATCGAGCGCCCGCGCGCTCGTCGCGAGCTGACGTTCGTGCTTCGAGCGCGGAGGTGATGCGAGCGGAGGCATGATGCCGAACGTGATGTTCGACGGATCGTAGTGGCGCGGGTCGGCGTGCGACACGTAGTAACCGAGCGAGCCGAGCGCGGTGTCGCGCGGCAACGCGCGCGGCTCGAGGCCCTTCGCGCGACGGGCGGCATTGAAGCCGGCCGCGAGCCCGGACGCGGCGGATTCGACGTAGCCCTCGACGCCCGATACCTGCCCGGCGAAAAACAGATCCGGGCGCATGCGCGTCTGCCACGTGTCGGTCAACACCGTTGGTCCGTTGATGTACGTGTTGCGGTGGATCATCCCGAACCGCACGAACTCCGCCTGTTCGAGCCCCGGAATCATCCGGAACACACGCGCCTGTTCGCCCCACTTCAGCTGCGTCTGGAAACCCACGAGGCTGTAGTGATCGCCGGCCAGGTTGTCCTGCCGGAGTTGCACGGCCGCATAGGGCCAGCGGCCCGTCTTCGGGTCGGTCAGGCCGGCAGGTTTCATCGGTCCGAATCGCAGCGTGTCGGTGCCGCGATGGGCCATCACCTCGATAGGCAGACACCCTTCGAAGAACTTCGTGTTGTCGAGATCGCGCACCGTCGCTTTCTCGGCGGCGAGAACGGCCTCGATGAAACGACGGTATTCGTCCTTCGTGAAGGGACAGTTCAGATAGTCGCCCTCCTCGGCGCCCTCGAGCGGCGTGTCCTCCGAAACCGCGTGTGGCTCTCTCGCGGCGAGAGAGCGATTCCACCGCGACGCGCGGAACACGCGCGACATGTCGATGGACTCGGCCAGCACGATCGGACTGATGGCGTCGAAGAACGCCAGGTGTTCGCGGCCCACGAGTGAGGCAATGTCGGCCGACAGTGCGTCGGACGTGAGTGGGCCGGTGGCGACAATCACGGCAGCGGCCTCACCCGGTGGAGGCACGGCTGGCACCTCGCCGCGCACGACGGTGATGAGCGGCTCGGCTGAGATGCGCGCGGTGACCTCGGCCGCGAACCGTTCACGATCGACGGCCAGTGCCGCGCCGGCCGGCACCCGCACGTGATCGGCCACGTGCATGATGAGCGACCCGAGCCGCCGCATCTCTTCCTTCAGCAGGCCGACGGCGTTGTCGAGCTTGTCACCGCGGAACGAGTTGCTGCAGACCAGTTCGGCCAGATCACCCGTGTGGTGCACGGCCGTTGGACGTTCGGGCCGCATCTCGTGCAGCGTCACCGGCACCCCGGCGCGCGCAATCTGCCACGCGGCTTCGCAGCCGGCAAGGCCACCACCAATCACACGCACCATGTCATCAGTCCCATTCAAGCCGGCAGCCGGTCACCCGTGGTCGGTAGTCGGTGGCCGGTCGGGCGTAGGGGCGGACCTCGTGTCCGCCCAGGTTGTGGGCCGGCACGAGGCCGGCCCCTACCTCACGCCCCCGCCGCCGTCTCCTCGAGCTCAGCCGAGCGCGAGTAGTCGCACTCCTCGTTGGCGCAGATGAGCTGCCGGCCGTGCCGCTTGGTGATCTTCTCGGTCAGGAACGTGGCGCCGCACTTCGGACAGGGTTCGGCGACGGGCTTGTTCCAGAGCGTGAAGTCGCACTTCGGGTAGTTCACGCAGCCGTAGAACACCTTGCCGCGACGCGACTTGCGCTCGGCAATGTCGCCGCCGTCCTTCGGACACTTCACGCCGGTGAGCTTCTGCTTGACGTACTTGCACTCCGGATATCCCGAACACGCCGTGAACTCGCCGAACCGGCCCTGCTTGAGCACCAGGTGCTTGCCGCAGTTCGGGCAGGTCTCGTCGAGAATCTGATCCGGCTTGGCTGCCGACACGCCCTGCTTCGTCGCGATGATCTTGCGCGTGGTCTTGCAGTCCGGATACCCCGTGCAGGCCAGGAACATGCCGAACCGGCCGCGCTTGGCCACCATCGGCTTACCGCAGTTCTCGCACGTCTCCTCGAGCTCCTCGGTGGCCGACTCAGCCGGCTCGAGTTCGCGCGTGTTGTCGCACTCCGGGTAACGGCTGCACGCGAGGAAGATGCCGAACTTGCCGGCCTTCTCCACCATCTCGCCCTCGCCGCACTTGTCGCACTTCTGCCCGGTCGGCTGCCCTTCCTTGAAGCTGGGCATCTGCTCGGCGGCCGTCGACAGGTCCTTCTCGAACTTGCGATAGAAGGCCGCGAGGGTGTCCTTGTAGTCGGCGCTGCCCTTCTCGATCTGGTCGAGCTGGTCCTCCATGCGCGCCGTGTACTCGATGTCGAGGATGTCGTCGAACACCGGGTGCAGCAGCCGGTCGACCAGCCGCCGTCCCAGGATGGTCGGGCGGAACCGCCCCTCGAGTTTCGTGACGTAATCGCGCGCCTGGAGCACGCCGATGATCGACGCATACGTGCTCGGCCGGCCGATGCCGTTCTCTTCCATCGCCTTGACGAGCGACCCTTCGTTGAAGCGCGGCGGCGGCTGCGTGAACTTCTGATCGGGCCGGATCTCGCGCACGGTCAGCGACTGGCCCACCGCCAGCAGCGGCAACACGCCCGACGATGGCTCCTCGTCGGCCTCGGCCTGCGGACCGGCGGCCGGTGCAGGCCGTTCGGTGCGCTCGCTCTCGTCGGCTTCGCCCGTGCCCTGGCCGTACACCGCCAGCCAGCCGGCAAACTTCGGCACCGATCCCTTCGCGCGGAAGAGGTAGTCGGCCGCGGTGATGTCCACCGTGGTGTCGTCGAACGTGGCCGGCGTCATCTGGGACGCGACGAAACGATTCCAGATGAGACGGTAGAGATAGAACTGGTCCGGTGTCAGGTGCGCGCGCACCACGTCCGGGTGGAAGCGCATGGACGTCGGGCGGATGGCCTCGTGCGCGTCCTGCGCGCTGTTCTTGATCTTGTAGCGATTGGGCTGCTCGGGCACGTAGTCGGCGCCGAACTGCTGGCGCACGTGGTCGCGCACTTCGTCGAGCGCCTGCTCCGACACACGCACCGAGTCGGTCCGCATGTAGGTGATGAGACCGACCGGCGCGTCCTCGTCGGGCAGTTGAATGCCCTCGTACAACTGCTGCGCCACCATCATCGTGCGCTTCACCGGGAAGCGCGAGGCCTGCTGCAGCTTGCTCGTGATGAACGGCGGCACGGCTGACCGGCGCCGCTCCTTCGTCTGCACCGACGAGACCACGAACGACGCGGCCTCCAGGTCGGCCAGCACCTTCTTGGCGTCGGCCTCGTTGCGAACGCGCGCGGCGGCGTCGCCCTTCTTGACCAGGCGGGCGTCGAAGTCCGGCGGCTCCGCTCCAGCCAGCCGCGCCGTGACGTGCCAGTACTCCTCGGGGACGAACGCCTCGATCTCGCGTTCCCGGTCGCAGATGAGCTTCAGCGCCACCGACTGCACGCGCCCGGCGCTCAACCCCCGGCGGACCTTGTCCCAGAGAATCGGGCTGATCTTGTAGCCCACCAGCCGGTCGAGCACGCGGCGCGCCTGCTGGGCGTCGACCATGCGCATGTCGATGGTGCCCGGACGCTCGACGGCCTCGAGAATCGCCTTCTTGGTGATCTCGTTGAACATCAGCCGCTGGACCTTCTTCCGGTCCGCCTTGCCGAGCTCTTCGACGAGATGCCAGCCAATGGCCTCGCCCTCGCGGTCAGGGTCGGTCGCCACGTACACGTGGTCAGCGGCCTTGGCCGAGTCCTTCAGTTCCTTGATGACCTTCGCGCGATCGGGCAGTACGACGTAGTCGGGCTGGAATCCGCCCTCGATGTCGACGCCGAGCTTGCTCTTGGGCAGATCGCGGACGTGCCCCATCGACGCGATGACCTTGAAGTCCCGACCGAGATACTTGTTGATCGTCTTCGCCTTCGCGGGCGACTCGACGATGACCAGAGCCTTTGCCATGAACGGTGTGCCTCTGCTTCTAATTCGTATCAGGTCAGTCAAGTCTCACGAACAAGCCACCGGCCGTTCGCGCGACGACACCCTCGATTTCGAGGACGCCCAACTCAGCCAGCGCGTCCGACGCCGTCCGGCCGGCTTTCCCCGCCAGTTCGTCGAGCGAGACCGGCTCGCCGGCCCGCATCCAGCCGGCCAATCCGCCCCGCGGCGCCACCGCCACGGCCGGTTGCCGGAACGCCCATCCCAGGGCCGCCAGGACATCGTCGGCCGTTTCGACCAGACCGGCTCCGTCCTTTATGAGCGCATGACAGCCCCGATGGCAACCAGAAACCACGGGCCCTGGCACCGCCAGCACGTCGCGCCCCTGCTCCAGGGCGGTTCTGGCCGTAATCAGCGAACCGCTCCGCTCGGCGGCCTCAATCACGACCACCGCCAGCGACAGCCCGCTGATGATTCGGTTTCGGAGCGGGAAATGCCTCGGATGCGGAGGCGCACCCGGCGGCAGTTCGGAGACGAGACACCCGGCCCGCCGGACCCGGCCGGCCAGCCCCTCGTGCTGTCGAGGATACACAACATCGACGCCGGACCCCAGCACGGCCACCGTCCGCCCGCCGCCGTCGAGCGCCCCTTCGTGCGCGGCCGCGTCGACGCCGCGGGCCAGGCCGCTGACGATGACGAGCCCGGCGCGGGCGAGATCCGAGGCCAGCCGCCGGGCGATCGCCAGCCCGGACGGACTCGCGTGGCGCGACCCGACCACGGCCACCGCCGTGCCCGACAGGGCCGTGACGTCGCCAGCCGCCCAGAGCACGATGGGCGGGTCGACAATCTGCCCCAGCCGATCGGGATACCCGGCATCGCCAAGCGGAATGGCCACCGCGCCCACGGCCGCCGCCTGCTCGAGGCCTCGCCGGGCCGCCGCCTCGGCGGCTCGCCGGGTGGCCAGCCGCTGCGCCTCGGGCCGGTTGTCGAGCAGCAGACTCAACTGCTCGGCCGTCGCGCGGCCGGACTCGGCGGCCAGCAGGTCCTTATAAAGACGCGCGGCCCTGGTATCGGCGCCCCACCGGAGCAATGACGCGACCACGGCAGGTTCGAGCGGCGGCTCAGGGAGTGGTGTGGAGGAAGTCATGGCCTGGTGATGTGCAGCCGACATGCCAGCCTCCCGAGCCTCGGGATCCCGCGCCATTCGCACGAGGTACGCAGAATCTGCGAACCGACGCCGTTGCCCCCCTGTTGCAGATTCTGCCAACGTCCCGCGTCCGGCTCCGCGCTTCGGGTCTAACAGGCGCGCAGATGCCCCGTACAGACGACACGGTACGGGTTTATATTGGGCTCCGGGGACTACACCTCATGCGCACGCGACTCTGGCTCGCTCTCCTGCTCGTCGTCGGCTTTGCCTCGCCCGCCCTGGCCGATCGCCGGTCGGACGCGAAAGCTCAGGTCGAGTTCGGCATTGTCGTCGCGCAGCGCGGCCTCTGGAAGGAGGCGTCGTATCGGTGGGAGCGCGCGACGGAACTCGATCCCGCCTACGGCGCGGCCTGGAACAACCTCGGCATCGGCTACGAGCAGCTCGGCCGTTTCGACGACGCACGGAAGGCGTACGAGAAGGCCATCGAGGTCGAGCCCAGCAACACGTACATCCGCAACAACTACGATCTGTTCCGGGAAATTTATGACCGCCAGAACCGTCGTCGCGATCGCTAGCCTCACCGTCGCGCTGCCGCTGGCCGGCTGCGCATCGTTCTACGAGATCCCGGTCGAGACGCCCATTCAGGCGAAGATCGACGTCGGGGCGTTCCAGCGCATCCTGGTGGCCGGGTTCCTCAACGGCGGCAGCCAGAGCATCGACGCGAACACGGAAACCGCGCGCCTGCTGCGCAGCCAGTTGCGCAACCGCCAGGAAATGCGCGTCATCGACGCGGACGTGATCCCGCTCGTCGAGGAAATGGACCGGCGGCTCGGCCTCACGACGCCCGCCCAGGACACCGACGATCCGCGGTTCCAGGACGAGAAGGCCCTCGACGCGCACGCGGCCATCTTCAACGACGCGGAGTACTGGAAGAAGCTCGGCGAGGAGTACCAGCAGCCGCTCATCGTCACCGGCACGGTCATCTTCAGCGAGGTGACGCGCAGCGGCGTGGTGTCGAAGCCGCAGTCGTACGTCGATCAGCAGGGCATCGAGCAATACCGCACGGTGCGCGAGTACAGCGACCTGCGCGGGTACGCGCTGTCGCCCAGCTTCATCTTCATCGACGGCCGCACCGGCGCGCAGCTCTACACCGAGGCGTACCACGAGGAAACGCTCTACCCGACGAGCCAGAACACGCCGGCGCTGTCGTCCTACTTCGAGCTGATGGACAAGGTACTGCCGAGTTTCCTCAACACGCTCAGCACGCAGAAGATCCGCGGCTCGCGCGTCCTGCTCAAATA
>CAZVHY010000001.1:48909-53092 GCA_964627115.1 uncultured Solibacteraceae bacterium
GGAATGGTAGCCTTGGGGGTTCAGATCGGGCCGTTCGCCCGGTCCCTTCGAGTTTCGTCTCTGTTGGAGCGTTTGCACATGTTCGCCATTGTCCAGGCTGGTGGTCGGCAGGAAAAGGTTGCCCCGGGCGCCGTCGTTCTCGTGGATCGGCTCGATGCGGAGCCGGGGGCTGAGATCACCTTCGACAAGGTCCTGCTCGTCGGGACCGACGGAGGCGACTTCGTCGCTGGAGCCCCGTTCGTAGCGGGCGCGTCGGTCACGGCCGTCGTCGAGGCCCAGACGCTGGCGAAGAAGATCCGCGTGTTCAAGATGAAGCGCCGCAAGCACTTCCGCAAGACCCGGGGACACCGCACGCAGCAGACCCGCGTGCGCGTCACCAACATCAACGTCTAGGTGAGTTATGGCTTCAAAAAAAGGTCAGGGCAGTTCACGTAACGGCCGCGACAGCCAGTCGCAGCGTCTTGGCGTGAAGCGGTTCGATGGCAACCTGGTGACCGGCGGTTCCATCCTGGTGCGCCAGCGTGGCCGGCGCTTCCTGCCGGGGCTGAACGTCGGCCGGGGCAAGGACGACACGCTGTTCGCCAAGGTGGCCGGACACGTCAAGTTCAGCGATCACGGCTCCAGCGGCCGCAAGATCAGCATCATCCCCGTCCAGGCCGACACCAAGGCCCAGGGCTGAGTTCGATCAGCCTCTCTGCGATCACGGCCGGCCGTCGCTGACGGCCGGCGGTTCGCTCCCCCAGTTCATGTTCGTCGACGAAGTCGACATCCAGGTCCAGGCCGGCGCCGGCGGGAACGGCTGCATGGCGTTCCGCCGCGAGATGCGTGTGCCCCGTGGCGGCCCGAGCGGCGGCGACGGCGGCCATGGTGGCTCGATCTGGCTGGTGGCCAGCCCGCACCAGAACACGCTCGTCAGCTACCGCTTCCACCCCATCTTCAAGGCCAAACGCGGCCAGCACGGCCAGGGCTCGAACTGCACGGGTCGCAGCGGCGAGGACATGGAGCTCGAGGTCCCGCCCGGCACCGTCGTCTACGAGTCGGGCCCGGACGGGCTCATCAAGCTTGGCGACCTCGTCGAGGTGGGCGAACGCGTGCTCGTGGCGCGTGGCGGCCACGGCGGACGAGGCAACGCGGCATTTGCCACGGCCACCAACCGCGCACCGCGGCACACCGAACCGGGCCGGCCTGGCGAAGAACGGACGCTGCGGCTGCGCCTGAAGCTGCTGGCCGACGTCGGGCTGGTCGGCTTCCCCAACGCCGGCAAGAGCACGCTCATCGCGCGCATCTCGGCTGCGCGGCCGAAGATTGCCGACTACCCGTTCACTACGCTCACGCCCAATCTCGGTGTGGTCGGCCTGAGTGACGACCGTTCGTTCGTGGTCGCCGACGTGCCCGGGCTGATCGAGGGCGCGCACGAGGGGCACGGCCTCGGCACGAAGTTCCTCGCGCACCTCGAGCGCACGAAGGTGCTGGTACACGTCATCGACGTCTCGTCGATGTCGGATCGCGATCCGGTCGAGGACTTCGAGATCATCTGTCGCGAGCTCGAACGCTTCACCGGCGTCGACGCCGACTGGCCGCCGCTGGCCGGCAAGCCGCAGATTGCGGCCGCCAACAAGATCGACGCGCTCGACGACCCGGATCGCCTGCGCCGCCTGAAAGCGCATCTGAAGAAGCGGAAGATTCCGCTGTTTCCGGTGTCGGCCGCCAGCGGCGAGGGCATCCCTGCCCTGCTCGAGGCGATGTGGGAACGCGTCGCTGCCGCCGTTGACGCCGACACCGACACCGAGTCCGATCAGCCGGCGTCATGAGGGCCGTGGGTCTCTTCGGCGGCACGTTCGATCCGATTCACGAAGGCCACCTCGACGTGGCGCGCGCCGCGCAGCGCGCACTCGCGCTCGACGAGGTGCGCGTCATCCCGGCTCGCGTTCCGCCGCACCGGACGCCGCCAGCCGCGTCGGCCGCGCACCGTTTCGCGATGGTGGCCCTGGCCGTGGCCTCCGAGCCGTCCATGCGCGTGAGCGACGTGGAAATGGACCACGACGGGCCGTCGTTCACCATCGACACACTCGACCGGCTGGAACAGGCCGAGCCCGCGCTGGCGGGCGCGTGTGTCTTCATCACCGGCGCGGACGCGTTCCGCGAAATCCGCACGTGGCACCGGTGGGACACGCTGCTGACGCGCTGTCACTTTGCCGTGGTGTCGCGCGAGGACCAGCCGGCCGCGGTGTTGCGTGCGGCCCTGCCCGACCTTGCCGGCCGCATGCACGACACACCGTGCGCGCTCACGGCGTCACCCGGCATCTTCCTGATTGACGCCACGACCAGCCGGGTGTCGTCGACCGGGATACGCCGCGCACTTGCCGCGCACCAGACGATGGACGGCCTTCTGCCGCGGGCCGTTGCGGAGTACGCTGTCCGCCAGGGTCTGTATGCCGGCCCGAATGTCCAGGAGCCCCGACAGGATGAGCAAGACACCCGCAGCCAAGCGAACCCGCAGTAAAAAGCCGGCGGCGCCCGATCTGCCCGAGGACGTGACGCTCGGCGTCAAGGCGGCCCTCGACAAGAAAGCCCTGGATCTTGTCGTCCTCGACCTGCGCAAGAGTCAGGCGTTCACCGACATCTTCGTCATCTGCACGGGCGGCAACACGCGGCAGGTCCGGGCCATTGCCGACGCCGTGCAATCGGTGCTCGGCAAGCGCGGCGTCAAACCGACGCTCGTCGAAGGCCAGACGCGGAGCGAGTGGATCCTCATCGACTACTTCGACTTCATCGTCCACGTGTTCACGCCGGCGACGCGGGAGTTCTACGGCCTCGAGCGGCTGTGGGGCGACGCCGAGCGGATTGAGATTTCTGCATAGCCGTTTTCGGCCCGGATCGCAGTTTCTGCGATCGGCGTGAAATGACGCCCGTTTCTGCACGGCCGGATCCGTGAAAACCGGGCAGCGCGTTTGCAATGTCGGTGTGCACCGCCGATGTTGCGCCTCGCCACCGACACCCTCGTCCGCCTCCTGCTCGCGCCCGCGTGTGCGGCGTGCCGTCAGCCGCTCGAGCATCCGCTCGAGGGCCCGGTCTGCCGCGCCTGCTGGGGCACGGTCCCGCTGCTGACGCCGCCGCTCTGCGATCTCTGCGGCGATCCGCTGCCGCCGGCCGCGGCGCCCTTCCGGGTGTGCCGGCGCTGCCTCGGCGATCCGCCGGTGTTCGAGACCGCGCGCAGCGCGGGCCTGTACGCCGGGTCGCTCAAGTCGATCCTCCGCGCGTTCAAGTACGAGGGGCGCCGCACGCTGGCCGCGCGGCTGGCCGGGCTGATGCGCGAGGCTGGCGCAAGCGTGCTGGCAGAAGCCGACGCCGTGGTGCCCGTGCCGATGCACCCCTGGCGCGCGATGAACCGCGGGTTCAATCAGGCCGACGACCTGGCGCGGCACCTCGGCCTGAGCGTCTGGCAACCGCTCCGCCGCATCCGGCACGGCCCGCCGCAGGCGGGACTGAGCGGGATCGAGCGGCGGCAGAACGTGCGTCACGCGTTCGGCGTGCGCGGGACGTTCATCGTGGGATGGGAAGGTGCGCTGGCGCGGCGGCTGCGCAACCGCACGGTCGTGCTCGTCGACGACGTGATGACCACCGGCGCCACGCTCGAGGGCTGCAGCCAGGCGCTGCTCGACGCCGGTGCCGCGGCGGTGCGCGTGCTCACCGTTGCGCGAGTGCCGGCGCCACCGCCTGCGTCACGGCCTGCTGCACCGCTTCTCGTGACTGCTCCGCATCGATGACCACCCAGCCGGCGGCCGCGGCCTGCCGACGGTAGCTGGCGCGCACACGCGCGAGCAGGTCGAGATCGCGTTCGAACCGGTCGCGGCCCGCCTGTTTGCGCTGCGCGGCGGTCTCGGGCGCAATGTCGAGGAGCACGGTCAACGTGGCCGGCGGCAGCGGCTGCTGAATCACGTCGAGCCACGCAGGATCGAGTCCCATGGCTTCGCCGTACGCAATGCTCGACGCGCGGTACCGGTCGCACACGACGATGTCGCCGGCGGCGAGCCAGGTGTCGAACCGCGGCTTGTACTCGAGCCGGTTGGCAACGTAGAGCAACTGCATGACGTCCGCGCCGAAGTCGCGATCGCCGGTGAGGGCCTTGCCGATCTCGCGGCCGATTGGCGTGTCGTAGTCGGGAAACGATGCCGCGCGTACC
>CAZVHY010000001.1:53192-61763 GCA_964627115.1 uncultured Solibacteraceae bacterium
GCGCGCGGGACGACCGGTTCGATGTCGTGCCACGCGTCGTACAGCGCCGGGCGAATCAGGTCTGTCATGCCGGCATCGACGATGACGAACGTGCCGCCGGCGTCGCGCGTCTTGAAGTCGACGACCTCGGTCAGCAGCACGCCGCACGGGCCCACGATCCAGCGCCCGGGCTCGAACAGGATCGTCAATCCCAGGTCGCGCACGACCGGCAGGACGGCCGCGGCGTAGGCCTCGGGTGTGATGACGGACTGGTCGGACCGATACGGAATGCCAAGCCCGCCGCCGAGATCGAGGTGCTCGAGCGCCACGCCGCCGGCCATCAGCTCGCGCGCGAGCCCGGCCACCACGGCCGCGCCACGCACGATGGGCTCGGGGCTCGTCGTGATCTGCGATCCGACGTGCACGTGCAGGCCCACGACGCGCAGCATCGGGTGGCGCGCCACCTCGCGAATCATCACGCGCGCTTCGTCGAGCGACACGCCGAACTTGGTCGTACTCGATCCGGTGGAAATGTGACGATGGGTGTCGGTCTCGACGTCCGGGTTGATGCGCACCGCAATGCGCGCCTCGCGCCCGACGGAGGTGGCGACGGCGGCAATCCGGTCGATCTCGCCGAACGACTCGGCGTTGATGGCGCCAGCGCCGAGCGCGACCGCGCGTTCGATCTCCGCGCGCGTCTTGCCCACGCCCGTGACGACAATCTGGTCGGGCGTGAATCCGGCGCGCAGCGCCACCTCGAGCTCGCCAGCGGAGTTGACGTCAGCCGCCGCACCGAGACGACGCAGGTGTTCGACGAGCGCGAGCGTGGAGTTCGCCTTGAGCGCGTAGTGCAGGCGATGCGGCACGGGCGCCAGCGCCCGCTCCAGCGCCACGAAGCGCTCGGTCAGCAGGCCGGCGCTGTAGACGTGACACGGGGTCCCGACCTCGCGGGCAATGGCGGCCAGCGCGACGTCGTCGCACAGCAGCCCCTCACTCGAACGTGTGAATCCAGCCACAGAATCGCAGATTGTATCGCGGCCCCGGGGCAGCCACGTTTGTTATGATGCCCGGACATCCACGCCGACGCCGGCCATGTCTTCCATCGAATCACAGCCGCCAGACCCGAACCGCGTCCTCGACGGCCTGATCGAGCGCTGCCTGGCCGGCGACGAGGACGCGTGGGCCGACATCGTGCGCATGCACTGGCGGAAGGTCTTCAACCTCGCCTACAAGTTCGTGGGCCGGCACGACGAGGCCGAGGACCTGACGCAGGACATCTTCCTGCGCATCTTCCGGGCGCTGCACACCTTCGACCGCCGCGCCAACTTCCAGACCTGGCTCATCAGCATCAGCCGCAACCTCTGCATCGATCACTATCGAAGCCGGCGCAAGGAGCGCGAGACGATGGCGCGCGACATCGATGCGTCGACGCTCACGCCCACCTCGCGCGAGCGGAGTCCCGACGGGCGCCTCGAGCAGATGGACGTCCGCGAGCTCGTGCGGACCGCACTCGACGAGCTGGCGCCCTCGCTCCGCGAGGCGGTCATGCTCCGCGATCTGCAGGACTTCTCGTATCTCGAAATCGCCGAGCGGCTGAAGCTGCCCGAAGGCACCGTGAAGTCCCGCATCAACCGAGGGCGCCTGGAACTGGCGCGGCAGGTTCGCCGTCTTCAGGCTCAGAAACCGGTCCCCCGCGTGGCGACGACCGGAGGAGGCATGGAATGAACGTCACGACAGCGCAGCACGGAGCCGCATCGATCGTCACCGTGAACGAGTCCAGGCTGACGTACCCCGTCCTGGCCGACTTCGCCACGGTGGCCGCCGATCTGATCGCCCGCGGCGAGAAACGTATCGTGATCGACCTCGCGTCGGTCGGGTACGTCGACAGCGCCACCATCGGCTGCCTGATGGATCTCTACCGGCAGGCCACGGCCGCCGGCGGCCGGCTCAAGCTGGCCGGCGTGCAGCGGCGCGTGGAGACGATGCTGACGATGACCGGCGCGCACCACTTCCTCGAGGTCTACGCCGACCAGCCGGCCGCGCTCGCGAGTTTCGGAGGTTAGCCATGCGGACCATCACGACGGCCTCCGGCACCCGCATCGAGCTCGACGGCGACGTCCTCGCCATTCTCGAGGCCATCTCGCGCGACCTGATGCGCCGGCACGCCCTCGACTACGGATTCGAAGAAGTCGCCCGCGAGTTCCAGCACGTGATCGATCAGCTCGGCGAAGACGACCTCCGGACGTACCTCAAGGAGAGTCTCTTCATGAGCTTCAACCGCTTCGAGAACGAACGGATGACGACGCTCGTGCGACGCGTGATCCGCACGGCCGACTCCGAGGTGTAGCCAAACACAACGGCCCGCCGAAGCGGGCCGTGTGGGGGAACGCGAAAACGTGCGGTCAGTTGGCCGCGACGCGAACGGCCCCCGCGGGGACGGCTGCCGCGTCGTTCACCGCACCGTCGGCAAACTGCCAGGCATCGCGCTGACGCAGCAGCTCGGCCGCCAGTGCCGTGTGCAGGGCGTGGCCGCCGCGGTGCACGACGAGATGCCCCTGCAGCTGATACCCGATCAGCGCCAGATCCCCAATCACATCCAGAATCTTGTGACGCACGAACTCGTCGTCGAACCGGAGCGGGTTGAGGACGCCGGTTTCGCCGAGCACGATGGCGTTTTCGAGTGACCCGCCGAGCGCCATGCCGCGCTGCCGCAGCATCTCCACTTCCTTCAGGAAGCCGAACGTGCGCGCCGGCGCGATTTCGTCGATGAACACCTGCTCGTCGAGATCGAGCGTCTTCTGCTGGTGACGCAGCAGCGGGTGATCGAAGCTGATCGTGTAGGTGATCTTGAAGCGATCCGACGGATAGAGCGCAATGCGCTTGTCGCCCTGCTGCACCTGGATGCTGCGCAGGACCTGGATCGTGCGGCGGGGGACGGTCTGCTCGCGGATGCCGGCGTCCTGGATCAGGTAGACCCACGGCGCGGCACTGCCATCCATGATGGGCACTTCCGGGTGATTGAGCTCGATACAGGCGTTGTCGACGCCCAGAGCCCGAAGCGCGGCCAGCAGGTGTTCGACCGTGTCGACCGAGGCCTTGTCGGCCACCAGTCCGGTCTGCAACTGCTGCCGGCTGCTCAGATGAGACACGTGGGCCGGAATTTCCAGCCCCGCCAGGTCCGACCGCTGAAACCGGATTCCGGTGTCGGCTGGAGCTGGTTTCAGAGAGAGTGTGACCTTGTGACCGGAGTGAAGCCCGATCCCGGCGCAAGTAACCGTGCGGCGAAGCGTTCGCTGTGACGCCATCAACGACATCCGTCCCAGTCCCTACCCCCTAGCAAGTGGCCTGCCAGGCGCGACGTACCGCGGTAGATACTCTCGTAAATCATTCATTTGAGTCAACTTAGAAAATGAGTTGTGCACTGGTTGCCAACCACTTTCAATATCGATCGTGTCAGTAGTGCCACAGTCAGGGACAGAATGACCGTGTCAACACGAACACACGCGTCAGGAAGCTGACACTTGACGGCCGTCCAGCAGCTCCGTCAGGAACATCCCTGTCGGCGAACCGGCCACGCCGGCAATCAACTCGGGTGGACCGGCCGCAATCAGGCGACCACCATCCTCACCGCCGTCGGGACCAAGTTCGAGAATCCAGTCGGCCGCCTTGATGACGTCGAGATTGTGCTCGATCACCACGACCGTGTTGCCCTGATCGACGAGTTTGCCCAGCACGTCGAGCAGCTTGCGTACGTCCTCGAAGTGCAGCCCCGTGGTCGGTTCGTCGAGGATGTAGAGCGTCTTCCCCGTGCCGCGCCGCGCCAGCTCGCGCGAGAGTTTCACCCGCTGCGCCTCGCCGCCCGACAGCGTCGTGGCCGACTGCCCCAGCGTGATGTAGCCGAGCCCCACGTCCTGCAGCGTGCGCAGGCGTGCGGCCATCGCCGGGAAACTCTCGAGCAGCGGCGCGGCCTGATCCACGGTGAGGTCGAGCATGTCGGCAATCGATCGGCCGCGATAGCGGATCTCGAGTGTCTCGCGGTTGTAGCGTCGTCCCTTGCACCCTTCGCACGTGACGTACACGTCGGGCAGGAAGTGCATCTCAATGGCCGTCACACCGTCGCCCTGGCACGTCTCACATCGTCCGCCCTTCACGTTGAACGAGAACCGCCCGGCCTTGTAGCCGCGCGCCCGCGCGTCGGGCAGCATGGCGAACAGCTCGCGCAGTTGCGTGAAGAGGCCTGTGTAGGTCGACGGGTTCGATCGCGGTGTGCGGCCGATGGGCGACTGATCGATCTGGATGACCTTGTCGACGAGATCGACGCCGTCGATCGTGCGATGTGCGCCCGGCTCGTCGACCGCGCGATACAGGCGCCGCGCCAGCGCGCGGTAGAGGATTTCGTTGACGAGCGTCGACTTCCCCGATCCGCTCACGCCGGTGACGGCCGTGAACGTGCCGAGCGGGAACGCGACGTCGATGTCCTGCAGATTGTTCGCGCGCGCGCCGCGCACCACGATCTGCCCGTTCACGGGCGGTCGTCGCACGACGGGCGTCTCAATCCGCCGATCGCCGCGCAGGTACTGCCCGGTCAGCGACTCGCCGGGATTCGACAGCAGGTGCTGCGGCGGCCCCTGGAACATCACCTGTCCTCCGTGCTCGCCTGCGCCTGGACCGAGATCGACGACGTAGTCCGCGGTGCGGATCGTCTCCTCGTCGTGTTCGACCACGAGCACCGTGTTGCCGAGATTGCGCAGGCGCCCGAGCGTGGCGAGCAGCCGCCGGTTGTCGCGCTGGTGGAGTCCGATCGACGGCTCGTCGAGCACGTAGAGCACGCCCGTGAGCTGCGATCCGATCTGCGTGGCGAGACGGATACGCTGCCCTTCCCCACCCGACAGCGTGGCCGCGCTGCGCGCCAGCGTCAGGTAGCCCACGCCCACGTCGACGAGGAACCGCAGGCGTTCGCGGATCTCCTTGAGGACGCGGCCGGCAATGAGCTGTTCGCGCTCGGTCAACTCGATCGACTCGAAGAGCGGCAGCGCACGCGACAGCGGAATGGCGACGTAGTCGGCCATGCGCCGGCCCTTCACGCGAACCGCGCGGCTCTCGGGACGCAGGCGTTCGCCCGCGCACGCCGTGCAGACCTGCAGCGACCGGTACGGCTCGAGCGTCTCCTGGTCGGCCCACGCGCCTTCCTCGAACCGGCGGCGCAGGTTCGGCAGCACGCCCTCGAAGTCCGCGCCGAACGGATCGGCCGGTGCCGATCGGCGCGACGTGCTCGCGCGGCGCGGCCCGGCGCCGTGCAGGATGACGTCGCGGTGTTTCTTCGACAGGCGCGCGAAGGGCACATCCGGCTCGATGCCGAACGTCTTCGACAGCCCCGCGAGCATCTCGCCGACCGACTCGGCGTCCCCCGACGCCCACGGGTGCACGGCGCCGCCGGCCAGCGAGAGCAAGTCGTCGGGCACCACGCGCGCGGGATCGAAGTCGTACACGGCGCCGAGTCCCTGGCAGGTCTGACACGCCCCGTGCGGCGAGTTGAACGAAAACGCACGCGGCGTCATTTCGGGCACGCTGATGCCGCAGGTCGGGCACGCCATGCGCCGCGAGAACAATCGATCGCCGCCGTTCATCGTGTTGATGACCACGACATCGTCGGCCAGCTCGAGCGCCAGGTCGAGCGAGTCGGAGACGCGCCGCTCGACACCGTCGCGGATCATCAGGCGGTCGACGAGCACGTCGATCGAGTGGTTCTTGCGGCGATCGAGCGCGATGTCGTCCTCGAGCGACACGAACTGTCCGTCGATGCGCGCGCGTGTGAACCCTTTCGCCCGAATGGCCGCCAGTTCTTTCTTGAACTCGCCCTTACGCCCCCGCACGATGGGCGCGAGCACGTTGATGCGCTCGTCGGGCGGATAGAGCATCACCATGTCCATGATCCGCTCGAGCGACTGCGAGGTGATCTCGTGATCGCAGACCGGACAATGGGGCACGCCGATGTTGGCGAACAGCAGCCGCAGGTAGTCGGCAATCTCCGTGACGGTGCCGACGGTCGACCGCGGATTGGCGGCCGTGGTCTTCTGCTCGATCGAGATGGCGGGCGACAGACCGTCGATCAGATCGACGTCCGGCTTCTCCATCTGCTCGAGGAACTGCCGCGCGTACGCCGAGAGCGACTCGACGTACCGCCGCTGCCCTTCCGCGTAAATCGCGTCGAAGGCGAGCGACGACTTGCCCGATCCCGACAGGCCGGTGATGACGACGAGCCGATCGCGAGGAATGTCGACGTCGATGTTGCGGAGGTTGTGAACACGCGCGCCGCGTACGGCGATCCACTCATGCGCCATTACCACCCGCTATTTTACGCCTGTCAATGGCACGTCGAGACGCCAGAGCGTGTCGCTCGTGGCCACGACGAGCCCGCCGCCGGGATCGAACGCGAGCCCCACGACGACCGGTGTGGCCGCCATCAACTGCGGGCGCGGATGGTCGTCGCTCACGTCCACGCGATGGATACCGCTCGCGCCGGCCAGCGCGTCCGCCACGTACAACATTCCGCCATCGTCGAACGCCAGTCCCTGCGGCCGGCCGAACCCGCTGCACTGCGTGTCGACGAGCCGGTCGGATGAGATGCGGTACACGACGTCGTGCGCCGACAGTGTCGGTGCCGACACGTACAACTGGCCGTCGGGACCGAACGCGAGGTGGAAGGCCGCGACGCTGGCCGGCAGCGACGCAAACGTGTCGACCTGGCGATCGGGAGAGACGCGAAAGATCGTCCCTGAACGGTCGCCCACGAACAACGTGCCGTCCGACGCGAAGGCCAGGCCCGTCGGCACGCCGAGATCGGACGCATATACTTCCGCGCGATCGTCGTCGACGAGCCGATACACCTGCCCTTCGAACCGGCTCGACACGTACAAGGCGCCGTCCGGACCAAACGCGAGCGATGTGGGATTCGGCAGATCGATGGTGAGCCCGTCGCGTGTGCCGTCGGTGTTCAATCGATAGAGCGGGACCGGCACTTTCACGCCGCGCGATCCGCTGTGCGTGGCGTAGAGACGACCGAGACCGTCGAACGCCGGACTGTCGACCTGGTGCAGCCCCGTGGTGAGCGGCCGCGCCACGACAATGGCACCGGCCTCGATGCCGCCAGGTTCGATGCGGACGGGCAACGTCCCGCCCTCGGTGACCGGCGGCACGGTGAAACGCACGTGATGTGACGACGCGCCGAGCACGCGCGCCTCGACCTCGCCAACATACACACGGGGCGGCGCCGACGCGGGAACCGGCAGCTGTCGCCCGGTGAGATGCACGACGCCGCCGGGAATGGCCCACGACGGCGCCAGCGACACAGCGCCGTCGGTCACGCGCCGCTCCTATTCGTCGAGCTCGACGTTCCAGTACACGTAGTCGCGCCAGCTCTCCGGTGCGTCACGCAGGCCGAAGGTGATGCGGATGGCGGGCGCCTTCGTGGGGCGCCGCGGTGGCCGCGTGAGACGCATCCCTGCCTGGTCCGGCGTCCGTCCGCCCTTGCGTCGATTGCACGTGATGCAGCAGGTGACAATGTTCTCCCAGTCCTTCCGTCCGCCCTGCGCCACCGGCACGACGTGGTCGAACGTCAGTTCGCCCGTCGGAAACAGGACGCCACAATACTGGCATCGATGGTCGTCGCGTGCGTAGATATTGGCGCGCGAAAACGGCACGTGTTCGATTGAACGACGGATGCGGATGCGTCGCAGCAGACGGATGACCGACGGCAGCTTGATGCTGAAGGACACCGAGCGGATTTCCCGGTCGTACACCGAGACGATTTCCACCTTGCCCTGCGCCCACAGCGTGATCGCTTTCTGCCAGTGGACGACCTTCAGCGGCTCGTAGGTCGCGTTGAGAAGAAGTGTCTGTTCCATGGCCCTGAGCCATTCTGCCGGAGCCCCAGGGGCCTGTCAAGAAACTGGCGCTGGTAACATGTGGCTTATCAGGTAGTTACACGGATGGCACGACATCGTACCCGTGGGTGCAGGACGCGACCCGAGGCGACGATAGGAAGAAGAGCATGACACGCGCCCTCAGGTGGTTCGTCGCGGGACTGTGTTTGGCGGCTGGTCCGGTGACCGCCGGCTGTGCCTCAGCCCCGCCGATCGGCTCCCGCCCCGCGCCGTTTCCAGGGGCGCCGCCGCAGATCTGGGCCGCGCCCGCGTCTCCCGGTTACCTCCTGGCCGCACACGACATGCTCGCCACGGCGCTCGCGCTCCGCGGCACGCGTTATCAGTTCGGCGGCACCACACCGGAGGGCGGTTTCGATTGCAGCGGCCTGGTCCGCTACGTCTTTGGCCAGTACCAGCTCGAGGTGCCGCGAACCGTCACCGAACAGTTTCAGGCCGGGCAGTCGGTGGCACGCAGCCATGTCAGCCCGGGCGATCTCGTCTTTTTTGCGACCTCGGGTCGAAGCGCCACGCACGTCGGCATCGTGGTCGACGCCGAGGCGCGGACGTTCGTCCATGCCCCGGGCACCGGCGCCGTCGTCCGGCTCGAGCGATTCGATACGCCGTACTGGCAACGCCGCCTGCTCGGCGCCCGGCGGCTGCCGCTGGGTGC
>CAZVHY010000001.1:61863-67197 GCA_964627115.1 uncultured Solibacteraceae bacterium
CCGCGCATCATGCGTCCAAGAATGATGCGCTGGCGCGCGAGCAGGCGCGCGTTGGGCCGGCCGGGCGAGTAGACGCGCGCGTTGATGAGCGCCCCGGCCATGAGCGCGGCCTGTGGTGGCGTCAGCGTCGACGCGGACTGTCCGAAGTACTCACGCGCGGCCGCATCGGCACCCCAGAGACCATCGCCCCACTCGACCACGTTGAGATACAGCTCGAAGATGCGCGTCTTCGTCAACTCGGCTTCGAGACGCCGCGTGATCATCAGCTCGACGACCTTGCGCCAGGGATTACGCGACGGCGACAGATAGAGGTTCTTCGCCAGCTGCTGCGTGATGGTCGATGCGCCCCGCATCGCCGTGCCTTCTTCGAGGCTCGTCTCGAACGACACGCGCAGCTCGCGGTAGTCGACGCCGTCGTGATCCCAGAAGCCCGCATCCTCGGTCACGAGCACCGCGCGCCGCAGATTCGGGGACATGCGCGAGTACGGCAGCCACCGCCGTGTTTCGCGCAGGGGACGATCGGCCGCGCGTGCCTCGTCTGCGCGCAGGTCCATGAACGCCGTGCGCTCGGGTGGCGCACTGGCGAGCCGCCGCACGTCGGGCAACGTGATCCAGCTGTACGCCGCGCACGCGAACATCGTCGCCATCGTGCCGATGACGACGCGTCCGACGAGACGTCCGCGCGAGCGACGACGACGTGCAGCCACGATGCGCGACGACTCAGCCGCCCACGACGATGCGCAGCCGTTCGCCGGCGCGCGGCTGCGTGGACGTGTCGCGGCCGTTCATGATCGCGAGTGTGGACGCCGAGACCGTACCGCCGGCCACGTCGCGCGCGAGCGACTCCCACGTATCCCCCGCGCGAGCCACGCGGAAGTCCACGCGGTTCGGCTGAATCCGATCCGCCTCGGCCTGGCTCAACGTGCGGAAGCTGCGAATGGACGCCGCGAACGTGTCGCGCGCACCCGCGAAGTCCCCGCTCGGCGCCAGGCCCGCAATGACGTACGTCTGGTTGCCGGCGCGAACGTGCGCCGCCTGCAGCGTCACGGCCGTGTTCTCGATCGCGCGCTGGTACGTGCCGATGTACGCGTCCAGACCGTTGATCGATCCGCCCTCGCCCGACGTCTGCTGCCAGCCGGCCTTGGTCATCTGGTCCACGGCCACCTGCTGCACGGGCCCACTGCCCTGCGCGAGCTCGAGCAGCATCACGCGGTTGCTCTTCTCGTCCTGACGCGCCGAGACCTGGGCGTCGGAGTTGCTGACCTGCCATCCCCGGGGAAACGTCACGGCGAATCGCAGAACAGGATGCAGGAACTCGTTGCCGCGCACGATGCCCTTCTCGCGGCTGTCGCCGAACACGAGACCGTCGAGATGCCGATCGAGCGCCGACGCATTCGTGGTCGTCGCGGCCGGGGCGGCGGCGACGGCCTCCTGGACCCGCTGCACGCGATCGGCGGCCGGCGGATGCGTGAGCGCCCAGTTGGGCACGCCCCGGCTCGACCCGTTTGCCGCATCGAGACGTGCGAGCGTGGACAGCAGACCGGGGACACCACGCGGATCCCACCCCTGGCTGGCCGCGTAGCCGACACCGAGACGGTCGGACTCGAGCTCGGCGTCGCGGCCGTAGCGCAGGAACAGCACGCCCAGGCCCGCGCCCGCAAGGCCCTGCAGCGGCTGCGTACTCGGCGCGAACACGCCGGCAATGGCCAGCAGCCCCCCCGCGCCGAGTTGCCGCGAGTACGCTTCGGCCGAGTGCCGCGCGTCGACGTGTCCGATCTCGTGACCGAGCACCGCGGCCAGTTCCGCTTCGTCGCGCAGGAACGGCAGGATGCCGCGCGTCAGATAGATGAAGCCACCCGGCACGGCGAATGCGTTGACCGCCGGCTCATCGACGACCGCAAACGTCCACGGGAGGTTGGGACGATGCGACGACGCGACGAGCTTCTGGCCCACGGCGCGGACGTAGGCCTGCAGGTCGGGATCGTTGTAGAGCCCCATCTGCTGGCGGATTTCGGTGTCCGACTGCCGCCCGATCTGAATCTCTTCCTGCTCCGACATCAGCATCAGCTGCCGTCGTCCGGTGGCGGGGTTGGTGGCGCACCCCCAGGCAACGGCTGCCACGAGCAGCAGACGGAAGATCGACTTCATACACGGCACTCCTGGCTTCTGGCTTCGAACGTCTGGCGGGGAGCCGGCGTTGTCAACGGGCGTCCAGCGCGCGCCCGAGCGCGCCGGACAGGCGGCCCACGTTCTCGTCGGTCGCGCCGGAGCCCATGAGGCCGATGCGGAACACCTTGCCTGCGAGCGGCCCGAGTCCTGCGCCAATCTCGATGTTGTCGCGATCGAGCAGGTGCTTGCGCACGGCCGCGTCGTTGACGCCCTCGGGGACGCGCACCGTGTTCAGGCTCCAGAGCTGCTCGGCAGCCGGCGGCAGCAGCGACAGTCCCAGTCCGCCCATCGCGTCGACGAACGTGGCGTGCACGCGGTCGTGGCGCGCCCAGCGCGCGTCGAGCCCTTCCTCTTCGACCTCGGCCAGGGCTTCGTCGAGCGCGTAGATCAACGGCGCGGAAATCGTGTGGTGATACTTGCGGTTCACCCAGTAGTCGAGGAGCAAGTTCAGATCCAGATAGAAACTGCGGCACTCGACCTTGCGCGCCAGCGCCCGCGGCGAGAAGACGACCGGCGCGAGTCCGGACGGCGCGCCCAGCCCTTTCTGCGAGCACGAGTACGCGGCGTCGACGCCCCAGCGCTCGACCTCGAGCGGCATCGCGCCGAGCGAGGTGACCGCGTCGACCACGATGAGCGCGTCGTGGGTGTGTGCGAGCGCGGCAATTTCCGGCACCGGATTACACACGCCTGTGGACGTCTCGGCATGAACGAGGCCCACCAGATCGTACCGGTGCGCGCCGAGCGCCGCTTCCACGCGCGCGGGGTCGATGGCGCGTCCCCACTCCCCTTCCACGCGATCGACCGTGGCGCCGTACCTGGCCATGAGGCCGGCCAGCCGGTCGCCGAAGTAGCCGGTCACCACGACGAGCGCCCGGTGGCCAGGTTTCGTCAGGTTCGCGACCACGGCCTCCATGCCGGACGTGCCGGTGCCGGAAATGGCCAGCGTCTCGCTGCCGTCGCCCGCGCGGAAGATGCGCCGCAGCCGGGCGCGGATGTCGTCGAGCAGCACGACCAGCTCGGGATCGAGGTGCGAACGCTGGGGTGCGCCGAGCGCGCTGAGCACGCGGGGTGAGACCGGCGAGGGTCCGGGGCCGAGCAACAGACGGGGGGTGGACGGCAGCGACATCGGCGGATTCGTCTCCTCGACCGCCCGGGTCGGGTTCCGACAGTGGAAACGCGCGGGCGGGTGTGGCGATTGTGCACCTGTTTCGCGGCCGAGGGAAACCCCGGCCCTGCCGGGGCCGCCTGGGCCGGGAAATTTACATTTCTGTGAGGGCGTGCCGGAGGGGTGCGACAGCGCCCATTTGGCGCGTCACAATTGTAATTGCGTGCTCGGAAATGACATTCCCGTCATCGGGAGCCGCCGGCTGACGAATTGCGCAGGCGCGTGCCGCGTCGATCAGCCGACCAACCGGACGAATGACAGTTTTGAAATATGACTTTCAACTTTGGCATTAATCGTGTACTAATCGGCCACTCTGGAAACTCAGCCAGGGTTTCCAGCTTCTCTAAATATCGATTCTGGCATCGTCGTCTCGTTTTTGAAACGTCGAGGCGCGTTTTGTAACGGCGGACCGTAAGTCCGTCTGAATGTGTCGGTTACAGACGCCCTCCTCGCGTTCGGCGTTGCGGGCTGGCACATGACGTGCCTCGTGGGGTGTCCAGCCGTCCACCGCAGTTTTGCGTGGCGGCGACAGGACACGGCAAATCTATGACCCTATCGCGTCGCTTCTCCTCGTTCTCGCGTCGTTTCGGAGCCATGAGTCTGGTGATCGCAGGGGCGATCACGTTTCTGGTGCCGGTCGACGCGTCGGCGCAGTCCCGCCATCGCGCGCGGATTGGCGGCTCTCTCGCGCAGCAGTTGACCGAGGGTGCCGCGGGTCCGGTGTCTGTCGTCGTCGAGGCGCCACAGGCCGAGGTCGATCGGCTCGCGCGCACCTACGGCTTGCGCGTGCAGCGGCGCCTGGGCCTCGGCGCGTCGCTGGTTGGCAGTTCCGCCCAGGTGGACCGCCTCGCGGGTGACGCCAACATCACGGCACTGGCGGCCGACGACAAGGTCCTCAGCACGATGGCCGTGAGCACGCAGTCGACCGGTGCGCACCTGCTCTGGGGCGACGCGGAGCGTGGCAACCGGTTCGGCGGGCTCACGGGCGCCGGCATTGGCGTGGCGGTGCTCGACTCGGGCATTGCGCGGCACAGCGACCTGGGCCGCCGGGTCCGGCTGGCACTCGACTTCACGGGTAGCGAGGACACCAACGACGCGTACGGTCACGGCACGCACGTGGCGGGCATCATTGCCGGCAGCGGCGCAGGCAGCCGCAACGCCGAGGGCACGCAGTACGTGGGCATGGCGCCCGGCGCCGAAATCTACAGCCTGAAGGTGCTTGGCGCCGACGGCACGGGCAACGTATCGGACGTGCTGGCCGGGCTGGAGTGGGTGCTGGCCAACCAGCACACGCACCGGATTCGCGTGGTGAACCTCTCGCTCGGCCACGCGACCACGAACGAGTATCAGGACGACCCGCTCGGCCGCATGGTCGAGCGCCTCGTGCGCGCGGGCATCGTCGTCGTGGCGTCGGCCGGCAACCTGGGCAAGACCGAAGACGGCACGCCGGTCATCGGCATGGTGGTGTCGCCGGGCTTCACGCCGAGCGCCCTGACGGTTGGCGCGCTCAACACCAAGGGCACGGTCGCGCGTGCAGATGATGGCGTGGCCACCTACAGCTCGCGCGGCCCGGTGGGCAACCCCGACGATCAGTCGACGTGGATCATCAAGCCCGACCTCGTGGCGCCGGGCAATGCGATTGTGTCGGCCGGTGCGCAGGGCAGCTATCTCTGGGACAACTATCCGAGCCGCCGCGTGATTGGCGACAGCGGCGGGACGTATCTCGCGCTGTCGGGCTCGAGCATGGCCACGGCGGTGACGTCGGGTGCGGTGGCGCAGCTGCTGCAGCTGCAGCCGAAGCTCACGCCCTCTGAAGTGAAGTTCGCGCTGCAGTTCACGGCGCAGCGTCTGAACGACTTCGGCATCATCGAACAGGGCGCCGGCAGCCTGAACGTGCCGCTGGCCGCGGCGCTGGTCGACGGCCGCTATCTCTTCGACGCCCCCACGGCCGTCCAGTTCGGCGGCGAAGTGCTCGAAGCCTCCGAAATCGCCTTCAGCTC
>CAZVHY010000002.1:0-27185 GCA_964627115.1 uncultured Solibacteraceae bacterium
GACGCAGCTCCGAGTTGCGCCGAACGTAGATGTCGTTGATTTGCTTGACTTTATCGGCGGTCAACCCGAGTTCCTTCTGGACCTCGGCGTCGTTCCACCATTCCCACGGACCACCGCGACCAGGGGGCGGCCCCTGGAGCGCCATCAGCACGCCATCATTCGACGCGGCAGCCGGCGTGCCGAAACCAGCCATCTGGCCGGCCAGCGCAACCGCCACCCCCACACACATCACACGAACGAGAAGGTGCTTTCTACCAGTCACGCCTAGACTTACGTCCTCTATCACACAAGTGTTTACGAAGGGATTGCGAGCCGTTCGAGCCGTTCGATGACCTCGCCGACGATGCTGTTCGGGGTTGATGCGCCGGCAGTCAAGCCTAGAGTTACGGAACCGGCAGGGAGCCAGTTCCCGGTCACGGCTTCGCGCACGGCAGCCGTCGACGGCGCGCCGATGGGCCGGTGCCGGATCGTCCCATCGTCCTGCAGGCAGGCGGGGTCGGAGATGTGGAAGGTCGGGACGTGGTCTGCGCAGATGCGGGCGAGGTTGCACGTGTTCGAGCTGTTGTAGCCGCCCACGACGATGGCCAGGTCGAGCGACTCGGCGGCCAGCAGGGCCTCGACGGCGTCCTGCCGCTCCTGGGTGGCGCTGCAGATGGTGTCGAACGCCCGGAACCGAAGGGCGGTTTCGTCCGCGCCGTAGCGGTCGCGCATGGCCTCGCGCACCATTTCGCCCACGCGCAGCGACTCGGTCATCAGCATGGTCGTCTGGTTGGCGCAGCCGACCCGCTCGAGATCGCGGGTGGGATCGAAGTCGGGGGAGTACGCGCCACGGAACGTGTCGAGGAACGCGGCCGCGTCGCCCGGCTGCCGGATGAAGTCGCAGACGACCTGCGCCTGTTCCTCGTCGCGCACCACGAGATAGTGCGCCCCGGGCGTGGCCGTGGCCTGCGAGGCCGTGGCCTGTGTCTCCTCGTGGTGCACCTTGCCGTGAATGATGGACGTGAAGCCGTCCTTCGCATACCGGCGGACGTTCTTCCAGACGTTCAGCACCGACCCGCACGTGGTGTCGACCAGCGTGCTGCCGCGCTGCTCGAGGCGCGCGAGCTCGGCCACCGACACCCCGAACGCCGGCAGAATCACCACGTCGTCTGGCCCGACGGCATCCGGGTTCTCGCCGGGATCGGTGAGGATGCGGATGCCACGCTCGCGGAGCTGGTCGTTGACGTGGGGGTTGTGGATGATTTCGCCGGTGAGGAACACGCGCTTGTCGGGGAAGCGCTTGCGCGTCTGGTAGGCGTAGTCGACCGCGCGGTCGACGCCGTAACAGAAGCCGAATTCCTTGGCGAGGTGGAGCGTGAGCCGGCCCGAGCGCCGCACGTAGCCATCGGCGCGAACCGCGTCGACCAGCGAGCTGTGGTACGCGGCCGCCAGTTCATCGGCCACGGCCGCCTTCATGTCGAGGCCCTTGCGGAAGACTAGGGACGCCATCGGGGTCTCACGAACATCGAGACATTGTAGACCGTTCGCGGGTGCGATTGGCCGGGACAACGTGGGCGGACCACGCGACGACGGTCCCATCCGTAGGGGCGGGGCTTGCCCCGCCCTGGCCGGGCGGCCCAAGGGCCGCCCCTACGAGCACTGACGCGGGGCCGACCCCGGTGTCGGCCCTTTCGAATCGGCGTCGATACCTACCGCGCCGAGGCGTACTGCATCTCGAGCAGCGTGGGCGTGGCCTCGTCGAACACGAGGAGAGCGTCGGGCACCTGACGCTCCCAGTCGTTGAGGAGCGAGGCGTTCATCGGCTGCATGTCGGCGGCCGTCGACGGTGCGGCCGGCTCGGCCTGCTGCGTCTGGACCGGTGCGGCCTGGCCGTCGGCGGCCGGCGTCAGCCGGGCCGACATCTGGCTGCCGATCACGCCAATGACAATGCCGGCCGCAGCGGCCACGCCCACCCACGCGGGCGCCACGCGGCGGCCACCACCCGAGCGCGGCATGGCGTCGGCGTCGGTGTGCGCGGGGAAGGCAATGACGCGCGGCGGGGCGTCGAGCTGCTCGAGCCGCCGCATGATCTGCGAGTGCTGCAGCGCGAGCCGCTCGGCGGGAAACGCCTCGTCGGCCGCGGCCAGCGCCTCGGCGCGCACGTCACCCAGCCAGAGCCCCAGGTCTCGGGCGCGGCGGCTGCACTCGTCGCACTGCTCGAGGTGCGCCGGACGGGCGCCGCTCAGGACGGCCTCGGTCAGCTGGTCCTCGGACAGATGGCCCTGGCCAAACAGCATGTCAGCGATTCGCACGATTGCTCCCCCTCGTGTTCTGACTCTTCGTCTTCCGGGTCACCAGCAGGCCACGAAGGCGCCTGATGGCCCGGAACAGGTGCACGCGCACCGTTGATTCGTTCAACCCCGTCATCGCGCTGACTTCACGCGACGATCGGCCGTCGAAGTGACTCAGCATGAACACCATCCGCTGGCGTTCGGGCAACTCGGCGACGGCCCCCATCAACTGCTGCCGGCGTTCGGACGACAGCACCTGATCTTCCGGGCTCGGTCCGCGCGACGGAATGTAATCGGCCGGGTCGCGCTCCGATCCACTGGGATCGAGCACCGGGGGCGCAATCCATCGCTCCCGTCTCCGGCGAGCCTTGATGCGGTCCAGGCATCCGTTGATCAGGATGCGCGTGAACCAGACCTCGAACGGCAGGTCCTCGCGGAACGTGCCGATGTGCATGTAGGCCTTGATGAAGGCGTCCTGGACGGCTTCATCCGCATCGGCGGCGTCGCGCAGATAGTGGTAGGCGATGCGGGCTGCGCGGCGCTGGTAGCGGGTAACTACCTCGCTGTACCGGTCGCGAGCCGCATCGAGCCGCCCCTCCGCCTGGAACGCTCGAATATCGAGCGCCACCCGCGCGTCGGCCTCCCGAGCGCTTATTGGCGGACCCTGCTCTGCCATAAATACGTCACAAATCGCTCGCTGTTTACGCGTCGATTCTAGAGCAATTTTTGCAGCCGCGCGCCGGGGTAGTAGGTGGCGAGGATCGACGACACGGGCTCGCCGCGCCGGACGCGGGCAATTGCGCCGACCTGGCAGAGGCCCACGCCGTGTCCCCAGCCGGTGCCGTCGAACCGGTAGACGTCCTCGTCGACGGTGAGCGCGAATTTCGTGCTCCGGATGGCCAGCGCGCCGTGCTGCTGATTGATGGCCGCGCGTAGATGCTCTCCCCGGAGCATGCGAACGGCGTCGCCGGCAGCTTCGAGTGTCGTGGCGCGGCCGCTCGTGTCGCGGGTGACGATGCGCAGCGAGCGGAGATGTGTGCCGACGGCCATGGCCGGCTGCGCGTTGAGCGCATCGCGAATCTGGTCGCGCGTCAGCGCGAAGTTCCAGACGCGGTGCGTCCCGGCCGGCACGGCGTCGGCCGTCCCAATCAGGTACGGCACGCGTCCGCCCCAGATGGCTTCGGCGTCGGCCGTGTGTCCGCCGCAGTCGGCGTGGAACAGCGCCTCGGCGGGCCGCGTGCCGTAGGCGAGAATCTGCCCGCGGGTGTCGCCAACCGCGCGGCGCGCGTCGCCGGCGAACCTCGATGTCCGGATCAGTTCGGGCCGGTAGACCTGGCAGTGCGTGGCGTCGCAGAGGTCGAAGCCCTCGCTTGCGTGGCGCGTGCGGTGAAACGTGGCGTAGGTGCGGACGATGATGGCCTGGAGCTGGTAGAGGCCGGCAATGGTGGCGGGCGTGTCGTTCGACGGGCCGATCTCGGCAAGCACGGTGCCGAGCACGTACTCCTCGAGCGGCACGTTGACCACCCGTCCGGCCACACGCACGCGGACGCGGCGGGGCAGCGACAACGCGGCGCCGGGGACGGCTGGCCGGCGCGGTCCGCCGCAGGCGGCAAGCGTGGTCGTCAGCGCGGCGGCAAGCAGAGTGCGGCGTGTCATCACTGGTGAGTACCGTAACATTGGCGGGTCATGCCGTACGAAGCGGTCATCGGTCTCGAGATCCACGCCCAGCTCCTCACGCGCACCAAGATTTTCTGCGGATGTGCCACGACGTTCGGATCACCGGCGAATACCAACGTGTGTCCCGTCTGCCTCGGATTGCCCGGCGCATTGCCCGTGCTCAACCAGCGCGCCGTCGAGCTGGCGATTCGCGCGGGCCTCGCGCTCGAGTGCGCCATTCAGCCGCGCTCGGTGTTCGCGCGCAAGAACTACTTCTACCCGGACCTGCCGAAGGGCTATCAGATCTCGCAGTACGACCAGCCGATTGCGACCGCCGGCCGTCTGGCGCTCGGCGCCGGCGCGCGCACGCCGGTTGTCGGCATCACACGCGTTCACATGGAAGAGGACGCGGGCAAGTCGCTGCACCACGGTCAGCCTGACTCGGATCGGAACACGTCGATCGACCTGAATCGCAGCGGCGTGCCGCTCATCGAAATCGTCACCGAGCCCGATCTGCGGTCCGCGGCTGACGCGGCCGACTGCTTTGCGCGGCTGCGCGAGATTCTCGTGGCGCTCGGTGTCAACGACGGGAACATGGAAGAGGGCAGCCTCCGGTGCGACGCCAACGTGTCGATCCGTCCGGTCGGGCAGACGGCATTCGGCACGAAGGCCGAGGTCAAGAACGTCAACTCGTTCCGCTACCTCCAGAAGGCGCTCGAGTACGAGATCGAACGGCAGATTGACGTCGTCGAAGGCGGCGGCCGCGTGGTGCAGGAAACGCGTCTCTGGGACAGCGATCTCGGAGAGACGACGTCGATGCGCAGCAAGGAAGAGGCGCACGACTATCGGTATTTCCCCGAGCCGGATCTCCAGCCGCTCGACGTGTCCGATGCGTGGGTGGCGCAGATTCGTGCGGCGCTCCCGGAGCTGCCCGAAGCGCGCAAGCAGCGGCTGATGGCGGCGCACGGGCTTGGCGACTACGACGCGGACCTGCTCGTGCGCCTGATCAAAGGCGGCGCGGACTACTTCGAAGCGGTCGTGGCCGCGGGCGCGCCGGCCAAGGCGGCCAGCAACTGGATGCAGGGGGAAATCCGCCGGCGACTGAAGGATCTCGGCAGCGACGACATGGCGTCCGTGCCCGTGGCCGCTGGCGCCCTGGCCGAGCTCATCGACCTGACCGAGCGCAACGTGCTCTCGAGCACGGTGGCCAAGGACGTGTTCGAGAAGATGTGGACGACCGGCACGCACGCCCAGGCCATCGTCGATGCCGAGGGGCTGGCGCAGACCGGCGACGAGTCGGCCATCGAGGCGCTCGTGGCCGCGGTCGTGGCCGGGAACGCCGACGCGGTCGAGCAGTTCCGGAAGGGACGCACGAACATTCTCGGGTTCCTGGTCGGCCAGGTGATCAAGCAGAGCCAGGGCAAGGCCAATCCGAAGGTCGTCAGCGAGATCATGCGGCGGCAATTGGGGGGGTGACATGGGCGGCACGGCTGCACGGCGGCGGGCGGCGGCTGATATGGGGCGGCACGGCTGCGGGCTGCGGGGGCTGCTGCGTCTCCGGCAACTGGGGGCGTGACAAGACGGGCTGCGCGGCTGCACGGCGGCGGGCTGCGAAGCCGCATCCGCGCGGCCGCGCCGCCCGCCGCCTTGTCGCCTTACAGCATTGACAGGAAGCCACCCGGTACTTAGACTGGGGATGTTCCCTTCATGTGATGTTCATCAAGTCTGGTCTAACGAACGGTGTTGCGCCAGGTCACCAGTTGCTACTGAGGGACGGGGTTCCTTGTCAGTGTCTGGCGGACTTCTTCCGGCAGGAACTGAGCAAGCACCACGCCTGCCTGGAGCGCCAGCGCGAGTACTACTCGGACGTGGCCATCCGCCAGGCCGAGGACGCCCTCGCCAGGTTGATGGCACAGATTGAAGTGCTCTGCGAGCGCGAAGATGCCTGCCAGATGATTGGCGAACTCCTCAAGAAATTCGACAGCGTGACCAAGCTCTCCGCTTGGACCGATCCCGGTCAACTCCATTAATCCTCGTCTTCGTCAGCATCTCGGTTCCATCGTGTCGTCGGCACTTGCGGCCGTCGACGCGCGACGCGTGACATACGCGGCCTTGACCGCCCTGCGCGGGTCGCTCGACACCGAGGACGCGATCCGCGTCGTTGCCGCCGGCAAGGCGGCCGTCGGCATGGCGCGCGCGGTCGACGAGGTGCTCGGCGCGAACATGACGTCGGGCATGATGACCGCGCCGGCGTCGGTCGACGTGCCCGGCTGGCAGACGATTGGCGCGACGCACCCGCGGCCGTCTGCGGCAAGCGAACAGGCGGGGCGCGCCGCGCTCGCGCTGGCCGACGCCACGCGCCGCGACGGCGGATTGCTGCTCGTGTGCCTGTCGGGCGGTGCGTCCGCCATGCTGGCCGTGCCGGCCGATGGGCTGACGATCGAGGACAAGTCGTCGACGACGGCCGCGCTGCTGCGAGCCGGCCTCGACATCGGCGCGATCAACATGGTTCGCCGCCACCTGTCGGCCATCAAGGGTGGACAACTGGCTGCCCGCGCGGGGCGCAGTATCACGCTGGCCATTTCCGATGTCTGCACGCCGGTCGAAGACGATCCGGCCGTCATCGGCTCGGGACCGACGGCCGGTGATCCCTCGTCGTTCGCCGATGCGCTGGACGTGGTTCGCCGCAGTGGACTGGAAGCGACGTTGCCCGCGGCCGCGATGCACCACCTTCGCGAAGGCGCCGCGGGGCGAGGCGATGGTCCCGTGCCGCCCGACGACTCGCGCCTGCACGGCGCCGCGTACTGGCTCGTGGCCTCGCGTCGCGAAGCCATGAAGGCTGCGGCCGAGACCGCGGCCCATCTCGGCTACGCGGTCCACGTGGTCACCGCGCCCACGGTGGGCGCCGCGCGCGACGCCGGTCCTGCGCTGGTCGCGCAGGCGATCGCGTCGGCCGCGCGACGTCCCGCATGTCTCATCGCCAGCGGTGAAACCGTCGTCGACGTGCGCGGGCAGGGAAGAGGCGGCCGCAATCAGGAGCTGGCGCTGTCGGCGCTGTCGGCGCTCGCTGCTGTCGGCCCCGCCGCGCTCGCGAGTGTGGGCACTGACGGCGTGGACGGTCCGACCGACGCCGGCGGTGCGTTCGTGGGCGACGACATGTTTGCCGCGCTCGGGCCGGACGGCGCCACGCACATTGCCGCGGCGCTCGATGCGAACGACAGTTATCCCGTGCTCGATCGTCTGGACGCGCTCGTCCGGACCGGGCCGACCGGCACGAACGTCGGCGACCTGCAGGTGGTGCTGCTGGCCTGACGTCTTCGACGATATGCTCTGGCAATGACGCTCAGAACCCTCGGAATCGTCGCGGGCTGTGTGCTCCTGGCGTTCGGCGCCGGCTGGTGCACGGGAACTTCCGGCCGGACCGCGCTCTCGGTGCAGTTGAACGACGTCACCATTCGCGCCGACATCGCGGAAATCCGCGCGGCCGTGCTCGACGCGCGCGTGGCGTTGTCGCAGGCGAACTTCGGCGACGCGCGCCGCGCGGTCCAGCGTGCGCAGACCATCGCGGGCCAGTTGCAGGTCCGCCTGCGTGAATCGGGACAGGCCGATCGCGCCGGCGCCGTCCAGAACGTGGCCGCGCGACTCGCCGACGCCGACAGGCTCAGCGGCGCGCTCGATGCGGCAGCCGCGGACGCGGCGGCCGACGCGCTGCGCATGCTCGAATCATCAGTCCCCATCTCTCCAACACCATGAATTCAGAACATGACGTGCTGCGCGCCATTCGCGAGCGCGTAGATCATCCCGCCACGGCGCGGGAACTTCTCCACATCCTGAAGGTACCGCGCGAAGCCCGCGCGGCCTTCAAGCGGCATCTGCGATCGCTGGTCGCCGGCGGCTCGCTCGTCGAGATTCGCGGCAATCGCTTCGGTCTCCCCGATCGGATGAACCTCATCGTCGGGCGCGTCTCGACGAACCCGCGCGGTTTCGCGTTCGTCGATCCGGAGGCGCCGGCAGCCGCCGGTGGACCGTCGAGCATTTTCATCGCGGGCAACAATCTCAACCAGGCCATGCACGGCGACCGCGTGGTCGTGCGCATCGAACACCAGCGCGACGCCGACCGCGCCGAGGGGCGCATCCTGCGCATTCTCGAGCGGGGCTCGGAACGTATCGTCGGGCGGTATGACGTCGACGATGCCGGACGCGGGTTCGTGGTGCCGTTCGACCGGCGGCTCGTCATCGACATGCAGATTCCGGCGGGCGAGTCGCGCGACGCGGCGCCCGGCGAGATGGTGACCGCACAGATCACGCGCTGGCCCACGCCGACGCGTCCTGCGCTCGGCCGCGTGGTGGAAGTGCTCGGCGCCCTCGAGGCACCCGGCGTGGACACGAAGGTCATCATCAGGAAATACGGCCTGCCCGACGCCCACAGTGACGACGCCATTCGCGAGGCCTCGCGGATGGGCACGGCGGTGAGCGAACGCGACCGTGCCGGACGTATGGACTTCCGCGACTGGCCGATCGTCACCATCGACGGCGAAACCGCGCGCGACTTCGACGACGCGATCTCGCTCGAGCGCCTGCCCAACGGCAACTTCTGGCTCGGCGTGCACATTGCCGACGTCTCGCACTACGTCGAGGAGGGCAGTGCGCTCGATCGCGAAGCGTACGAGCGCGGGACGTCGGTGTACTTCCCGGAGCGTGCGGTCCACATGTTCCCGTCGGAACTGGCGACCGGACTCTGCAGCCTCAATCCGCACGTCGATCGGCTCGTGCAGTCGTGTCTCATGGAAGTCGATCGCCGGACGGGCGCCGTGGTCCGCTACGAGACGCACGACGGCGTCATCCACAGCCACGCGCGCATGACGTACACCGAGGTCAACGCCATCCTGACCGATCGCGACGCGGTGATGATGGACCGGTATCGTCCGCTCGTGCCGCTGTTCGAGCGGATGCACGAGCTGTTCGACATCCTGCACGCACGGCGGCGCCGGCGCGGCTCGATCGACTTCGACCTGCGCGAGTCGCAGATCGTGCTCGACGACGCGGGCATGGTCGAGGCGATCGTGGCGTCGCAGCGCAACGTCGCGCACCGGCTCATCGAAGAGTTCATGCTGCTGGCCAACGAGACGGTGGCCGCGCACCTCGAGCGCGTGGGCATGCCGTCGCTCTTTCGCATCCACGAGACGCCGGATCCGCTCAAGGTCGAGATCTTCCAGGAGTTCCTGCGCACGCTCGGGTACACGCTGCCCGGCGTGCCCGATCAGCTCGAGCCGCGCAACTTCCAGCAGCTCGTCGAGCGCATCCAGGGGAAACCGGAGGAGCGGCCCGTGGCGTTTCTCATGCTGCGCACGATGCAGAAGGCGCGCTACGAGGCGTCGAACCTCGGGCACTTCGGCCTGGCGGCCGAGGCGTACACGCACTTCACGTCACCGATCCGCCGCTATCCGGATCTCGTCGTGCATCGGGTGTTGCGCGAGAGCCGGGCGAGAGCGGATGCCGAACGCCGCGCCGAGCTTGCCGAAGAGCTGCCGGAAATGGGGCGCCACACCTCCGAACGCGAGCGCCGCGCGGCCGACGCCGAGCGCGAGCTCGTGCAGTGGAAGAAAGTGCGCTTCATGGCCGACAAGGTCGGCGAGCAGTTCGAGGGCTACATCACCGGCGTCAGCGCGTTCGGTCTGTACCTCGAGCTCGTCGAGCACTTCGTCGAAGGCCTCGTGCACATCTCGACGATGGCCGACGACTACTACCGGTTCGTCGAGCGGGCGCACGTGCTGCGCGGGGAAGCGACGGGGCGCGTCTATCGGCTGGGCGATCGCGTGACCGTGCAGGTGATTCGCGTCGATCTCGAACGCCGCCAGATCGACCTTGGGCTGGTCGAGATCCTGGAAGCCGTATCGAAGTCTGAGAAGGCGCGGGGCAGCCGACGAAGCCGGGCGGTGCCGAAGGCGGAGGCCCGCAAGCGGACAAAGAAGAACGTGAAGGCCCGGCCCGGCAAGCGGGAACGGGCCTTCGGCAAGGCGGCCAGGTCGGGCCGGACGAAGAAGCGGTAGGCGCTAGTCGTCCTTGTCGCCGGCGCTGCGGTTGGCCTCTTTGAAGTTCTTGATGCCCTTGCCGATGCCCTTGCCCAGTTCCGGCAGGCGGCTCGCGCCGAAGATCAAGATGATGATGGCCAGAATGATCAGCAACTCGGGAATCCCGAGTGCGATAGCAAAGAACGTCGGGGTCATACGGTACTCCTCGGCACGCGGATGTCACCTGATTCTACACCTTGGAGGACACCGGGTGCGGCCGCGAGGCGACGCGGAGCGTCCAAGGACGCAGCGGACACCAGGCGCGGCGTGCTGACGTAGAGGCACCGGCCTTGCACGACGCCGGCTTTGCGCGCCGGCAATCCGGATGTCGCGGGTATACTTTGAACGAGGACACCAGAATCAGACGATGAGCACTCCGCTCCAGCCACCCGCGTCAGCGCCGTCGGCGGCCGAACCGGCTGAGCCGGCCGTGGCCCGCGCGCCGCTGCCGTTCGGCTCGATGTTCAGCGACGCACCGCAGCACCGGGTGAAGCGCGCGGCTGGCGCCACGGCGGGCAGCATCATCGCGCACGTCCTGCTCGTGGCGCTCGGCATGTACCTGCTGACGCGTCCGCGGCCGGTCCAGATTTTCGAAGAACGCGAAATCCCGCTGGGACAACTCGTCTATCTCGAAGCGACGCCCGGTCCTGGTGGCGGCGGTGGCGGCAGTCCGGAGCCGGCAGCGCCGAAGCCGATCGAGATCCCGAAAACAGAGCTGCCCAAACCGGAACCCGTACCGGTCACGCCCCCACCGCCGGTGCCCGTGGCGCCGCCGCCACCTCCGTCGCTGTCGGTGCCGGTCATGACGGCCAATGCGACGGCGGCGCAGGCAACCGGCACGGTCGAACTGGCGGCCGGCGGCGGAGGCGGACGCGGCACCGGCATCGGCTCGGGAACCGGGCGTGGCGTGGGTGAAGGCAGCGGGCAGGGCATCGGCGGCGGTGTCTACCGTCCTGGCGCCGGGATCAACAATCCCGTCCCGCTCAAGCAGGTCAAACCCGCGTATACGGCCGAGGCCATGCGGGCGAAGATTCAGGGATCGGTGTCGATGGAGGTCGTGATTCTGGAAGACGGATCGGTCGGCGACGTCCGGGTGACGCGCTCGCTCGATCGGGTCTACGGGCTGGATCAGGAAGCGATCAAGGCGGCGCGCCAGTGGGTCTTCAGACCAGCCACCGATCGCAGCGGCAACGCGGTGCCGATTGCGGTGACGCTCGTGCTCGACTTCAACATGTACTGACGGAAGGCGACAAGGCGGCGAGACGACAAGGCTGCAAGGCGACGAGACGGAAAAGACAACGGGCCGGCTGGATTGCTCCAGCCGGCCCGTTCTTCGTACTTCTGACTTCGAAGCTTGAAGTTCGAACTTCCGTCGAACTTCTGGCTTCTGTCTTCCAACTTCGAAGTGGCTCTTAGTACATTCCGCCCATGCCGCCGGGGCCGCCGGGCGCCGGGGCGTCCTTCTTCTCCTCGGGGATGTCGGCCACCATGGCTTCGGTGGTCAGCAGCAGCGAGGCGATCGACGACGAGTTCTGCAGGGCCGAGCGGACGACCTTCGTCGGGTCGATGACGCCGGCCTTCACGAGGTCCTCGTAGGTGTCGGATGCCGCGTTGTAGCCGTAGTTGGCGTCCTTCGACTCCTTGACCTTCTGCACCACGATCGAGCCTTCGACGCCCGCGTTGCTCGCGATGTTGCGGAGCGGCGCTTCGACGGCCTTGCGGATGATCTCGGCGCCGACCTTCTGGTCGCCCTCGAGCTTCAGCTTCTCGATGGCCTTCGCCGCGCGCAGCAGCGCCACGCCGCCGCCCGGGACGATGCCCTCTTCGACGGCCGCCTTGGTCGCGTGCATCGCGTCCTCGACGCGCGCCTTCTTCTCCTTCATCTCGGTTTCGGTGGCCGCACCGACCTTGATGACGGCCACGCCGCCGACGAGCTTCGCCAGCCGCTCCTGCAGCTTCTCGCGGTCGTAGTCCGAGGTGGTGTCCTCGATCTGCGTGCGCAGCTGCTTGACGCGGCCCTCGATGGCCGCCTGCGTGCCGCCGCCCTCGACGATCGTCGTGTTGTCCTTGTCGATCGTGATCTTCTTCGCGCGGCCGAGGTCCTCGAGCTTGAGGTTCTCGAGCTTGAGACCGAGATCCTCCGTGATCGCGCGGCCGCCGGTGAGGATCGCGATGTCCTCGAGCATGGCCTTGCGGCGGTCACCGAAGCCCGGCGCCTTGACGGCCGCGACCTGCAGCGTGCCACGCAGCTTGTTGACCACGAGCGTCGCCAGCGCCTCGCCGTCGACGTCCTCGGCGATGATCACGAGCGGACGGCCGCCACGCGCCACCTGCTCGAGCAGCGGCAGCAGATCCTTCATCGAGCTGATCTTCTTCTCGTGGATCAGAATGACCGGGTTCTCGAGCGCCACTTCCATGCGGTCCGGATCGGTCACGAAGTAGGGCGAGAGGTAACCGCGGTCGAACTGCATGCCCTCGACGACGTCGAGCGACGTCTCCATGCTCTTCGCTTCCTCGACCGTGATGACGCCGTCCTTGCCGACCTTCTCCATCGCTTCCGCGATGATCGTGCCGATGGTCTCGTCGCTGTTGGCCGAGATGGTGCCGACCTGCGCGATCATGTTGCCGCTGACCGGCTTCGACAGGTTCTTGAGCTCGGCAATGGCGGCCTCGACGGCGCGCTCGGTGCCGCGCTTGAGCTCCATCGGGTTGGCGCCGGCGGTGACCATCTTCAGGCCTTCGCGGTAGATCGCCTGCGCGAGCACCGTGGCCGTCGTCGTACCGTCGCCGGCCGTGTCGGACGTCTTGCTCGCGACTTCACGCACCATCTGCGCGCCCATGTTCTCGAGCGGGTTCTTGAGGTCGATCTCCTTGGCCACCGTCACGCCGTCCTTGGTGATGGTGGGCGAACCGAACTTCTTGTCGATGACGACGTTGCGGCCCTTGGGACCGAGCGTCACCTTGACCGCGTCAGCCAGGGCATTGACGCCGCGGAGGATCTGCTGTCGCGAGTCCTCGCCGTACACAATCTGTTTTGCCATTCTCGAATCTCCGTCTGGGAAGAAAATCTGGTGCGCCGAATCGGGACGCGACTACTCGATGATGCCGAGGACTTCCTCTTCGCGGACGATGAGGAGATCCTTGCCGTCAATCTTGATTTCCTGACCGGCGTACTTGCCGAAGAGCACCGTGTCGCCCGCCTTGACGTCGAGCGGCGTCACCTTGCCGTCCTTCTCGATCCGGCCCTTGCCGACGGCGATGACCTTGCCCTGCTGGGGCTTCTCCTTGGCGTTGTCCGGGATGATGATGCCCCCGACGCGCTGTTCGCCTTCGTCGATGCGCTCGATGATGATGCGGTCGTGCAGTGGTCTCACGCTCATGTCTGTCCTCTCCTGGTGGCCCGCCGCGCGCCGCCCCCGCGGCGGGTCGTCGGGCCTGTGTCAGAACCTGATCTCGATGGGGTCCGGGCTGGCAGTCCGCTGCACGGACTGTTAGCAGTCTCTCGGATCGACTGCTAAATATACGGAACGACCGACCCCGGCGTCAAGGTCCGGACTCGACGGTGCGGGTGTGGTTCAGGCGGTTTTCCGGATGCGGTAGGTGGTGATCTTCCGGCTGAGGGTATTGCGGTGCAGGCCGGTCATTTTCGCGGCCTTGCAGACGTTGTAGTCAGTCTTGGCGAGCGCCCGGGTGATGAAGGTGCGCTCGAATTCCTTCTGCGCGTCCTCGAAGCGGATGCCCTTGTCGATCATCTGCTGGACCAGGGCGGCCAGGTCGTCGCGCATCACTGGAGGTCGCCCCCGGTGAGCCGGCGGAACGCCTCGAGGTACTTCTCGCGCGTGCGCGCCACGACATCGTCGGGCAGACCGGGCGCGGGCGCCTGCTTGTTCCAGCCGATGGCCTCGAGGTGGTCGCGGACGAACTGCTTGTCGAAGCTCGGCTGCGCCCGGCCGGGCACGTACGCGTCGGCGGGCCAGAAGCGCGACGAGTCGGGCGTGAGGACCTCGTCGATGAGCGTCAGCGTGCCGTCGGCCGCCACGCCGAACTCGAACTTCGTGTCGGCGATGATGATGCCCTTCGATGCGGCGAACGCGACGCCACGTTCGTAGATCGCGATCGTGAGATCGCGGAGCTTCGCGACGAGGTCCGCGCCGACGATCTCGGCGGCCTGCGCCTCGCTGATGTTCTCGTCATGACCGGTGTCGGCTTTCGTCGCCGGCGTGAAGATCGTCTGCGGCAATCGGTCGGAGTCCTTCAGACCGGCCGGCAGCGAGACGCCGCAGACCGAGCCCGTGCGCTGGTAGTCCTTCCACCCGGAGCCGACCAGGTAGCCGCGCGCGACGCACTCGACCGGCAGCGGCGTGGTCTTGCGCACGAGCATCGAGCGGCCGTGCAGCACGTCGCGATGCGCGCGGGCCGCGGCCGGGAACGCGTCGACGTCGATCGAGAGCAGATGGTGCGGCACGAGATCGCCCATCTGCGCGAACCAGAACGCCGACAACTGCGTCAGCACCTTGCCCTTGTCGGGGATGCCCGACGCGAGGACGTAGTCGAACGCGGAAATGCGATCGGTCGCGACGATCAGCAGTTCACTGCCGAGGTCGTAGACGTCGCGGACCTTGCCGCGCCGCTGGAGCGTGAGACCCGCGAGATTGGTTTCGAGGACAACGGAAGATGCCATAGCCGCCTGGAAAGAAGCGGCAGACTATCACTTCGGTGATGCGATGACAATGTCGCCGCGATCGCTTCGGATCGCGATGCGTGGTGCGTTGTCAAGCGGGCGCACGAGGGTGCGGCGTCCGTCGCGTTCGTCGGCCGTGAGGCCGATCGCCGACGCGTCGATGGCGCCACCCGTCGCGGCGAGATCGAGCGCAACCGGCAGCGCATCGGTCATGGTCAGCGTGACGTGGCCCTCGGCGCTGAAGACCGTCGCGGACGCGGCGCGATCGAACGACAGTCGTACGCGCGTGCGGCGCGCATCGATGTCGACTGCGCCCCTGGCGCGTTCGATCGCCACCGCACCGCCGACACTGCTCGCGCGCACCGCGCCCCGCGGGGCGGTGATCGTCAGTTCCTGGCCGGTCACTTCGGCCTCGACCGGACCGGACGGCGTGTCGATGTGCGTCGCCCCGTTGCGCGCGCGCACGTCGACACGTCCCGCCGGCCGCGTGATCGTTGCCGTCGACCCGACGAGCGTCACCGTGGTGTCGCCGACGTCCTCGATCGTCAGGACGCCGTTGCGATGGCCGCCCTCGACCGCGCCGCGGATGTCGCGCAACTCGACGTTGCCGGCCAGGTTCTCGAGACGCATGCCGGCGACCGACGCAATCGCGGTGCGTCTCGCACTCTCGACGCGCACCACGAGGCGCGATGGCACCGACAGCGTGACCGTGCTCGTGCGCGGGACGTCGGCCGGCGCGCGGACGGCGATGGCGAGCACCGGGCCCATGTCGTCGTGCTGGAGCACGAGCTGACCGGCGGCCGCGCGCGCGGCATCGCCGGTACGTCCCGCGCCCTCGGCCACGAGCGTCCACGCGATGTCCTGCCGATCGCTGCCCTCGACCTCGACGGCGAACATGTCGGCAAGCCGGATTTCGGTGAGTGTGTCCGACACCGGAATGACGCCGCTGGTCGTGACGCTCTCGCGGACGCGCCCGCCGTCCGTGTTGCGGTTTCGCCAGATCTCGGCAAGAGTGTCCAGGGAAAAGGCGCGCGTGCCCTCAGCGGGCGGCGACGCGGTGAGCCGCCAGGTGACCACGCCGGTCACGACGAACGCCGCGATGATGAGTAACTCTCGCTTTCCCATGGACTTGCCGCAGATCTTATAGTACGAACTGTGCGGTTCCCCTGATGTCGTCGTCCGTCAGCCGTTCCAGACACCTCCAGACCGCCGTCATCGGCCTCGTGACCGTCGTGCTCGTCGTGTTGTTCCTGCGCGACATGGATCTCCACGAAGCGTGGCAGGCGGTCGTCGGCGCCGATCTCGCGTGGATCACGGCGGCCGTGTTCGTGACCATGCAGACGTACGTGCTGCGCGCATGGCGGTGGCGCTGGCTGCTGCGGCCGCTCGGTCCCACGCGGTTCCGCACGGCGTTCCGCACCACGGTGATGGGATTTGCCGCGAGTTTTCTGCTGCCGGGCCGCGTCGGCGAACTGCTGCGCCCGTACGTGCTCGCCCGACAGGAGGGGCTCAATCCGGCGTCGGCGATGGCGACGATTCTCGTCGAGCGCGTGCTCGATCTCTGCACGGTGCTCGTGCTGTTCGCACTCGCCATTCTGGTGGCCGGCATTCCGGTCCCGCGCGAGATCGAAACCGCCGGCATGATCGGCGCGGCGGCCGCGCTGACCGGTGTGGCCATCCTTTTCGTGCTCGCGGGGCATCCCGAACGGCTCGGCCGCTGGGCCGGCAAGCTCACCGCCTTCCTGCCGGCGCGCGTGGCCACCACGGCCGACCACCTGATGCAGACGTTCATCGGTGGCCTCCGCATCATGCGCAGTCCGAAGGACCTCGCGTGGTCGATGGTCTGGTCGATTCCGCTCTGGCTGTCGATTGCGTTCGGCATCCTCTGCACCACGTGGGCGTTTGGATTGACGATGACGTTCCCCGGTTCGTTCCTCGTCGTCGGCTATCTGACGGTCGGCGTGGCGGTCCCCACGCCCGGCGCGGCCGGCGGTTTCCACTATTTCTACAAGCTGGCGCTGACGCAGTTGTTCGCCGCGCCCGACAGCGCGGCCGGCGCGGCGGCCATCGTGCTGCACCTGGTGACGTTCGTGCCGGTGACGATTCTCGGCGTGATCTACATGTGGCAGGACGGCCTGACGCTCGGTCAGGTCAGATCGGTCGGCGCGGGCCGGGCGACTCCCGACGGTGGCGCGTCACCGGCGAACTCAGACGCAGGCTGAAGGACGGCGAATCGTGAAATGTCCCTATTGCGGTCATCTCGGTGACAAGGTCGTCGACTCGCGCGAGAGCAAGGAAGGCGACGCCATCCGGCGGCGGCGCGAGTGCCTCGAGTGCGGCCGCCGGTTCACCAGCTACGAACGCATCGACGAGATTCCGTACATGGTCGTCAAGAAGGACGGCCGGCGCGAGCGTTTCGATCGGCAGAAGCTGGTGGGCGGCCTGCTGAAGGCGTGCGAGAAGCGCCCGGTTCGCGTGTCGGCGCTCGACGCGGTGGCCGATCGCATCGAAGCGGCACTGCAGGAGCGGCCGGAGCGCGAGATCACGACCGAGGAAATCGGGCAGCAGGTCATGGCCGAGCTCAAGCGGCTCGACAAGGTCGCCTTCGTCCGCTTCGCGTCGGTGTACCGCAACTTCCGCGACATCGACGAGTTCACCAACGAGCTCAACGATCTGCTCCGGACCCGCGAATGATATCCGGCGTGCTTCGCCATCTGGCCGCCGCCGGCCTCGGCGTGGCGCTCGCCGCGCCGCCGGCCCCGGTCGACATCACGGTGACGCCGGTCGTCTCCGACGGGCACGTCGCGGTCTCGTTCGCCGCGCCGGAGGCCGTGGGGCACGACGCGCGGGAGCTCGTCCAGAGCGGTCTGCTGATGACGCTGACGTTCACGATCGATCTGAAGTCGCCATCGGCCGCCTGGTTCGATCGGAGCGTCGCACAGGTCGTGGTCGCCTCGTCGGTGAAATACGACAACCTCACGGGCGTGTATCACGTGTCGCGGATGCGTGACGACCACGTGTTCTGGTCGGAACGCACGAGCGATTTCGCGAAGGCGCGCACGGAATTGACGACGTTCGAGCGCGTGGCGCTCGGCGCCGGCGAGCGGCTGCGTCCCAACGAGGAGTACTACATCCGCGTGCGCATGCGGTCGAGTCCCCGCCGTACGTTCCCGCTCTGGCCGTGGTCGTCCGACGACGGCAGCGGCCGCGCGGCGTTCACCTACCTGCGCTGACCATGCTGCTGCACGAGCCGGCCGGTCGCGAGCCACAGGAGCGTCAGGCGCGGCGGCTGCTCGACCGCCCGCGCGTGCTCGTGGTGGCCGTGGTCGTGCTCGTCGGGTTGATGGCGGCGCTGTTCTGGCTTGCCGACCGCACGAGCCAGATGGCGCCGCAGTTCCTCACCGACGTCCTGCTGTACGGCCTGCTGGCGGTCAACCTGCTCCTGCTGGCAGCGCTGTTCTTCGTGCTCGTGCGCAACCTGCTGAAGCTCTGGGTGGAGCAGCGCCGCGCCGCGCCGTTCGCCCGCTTCCGCGCGAAGCTCGTGGCCGCGCTGCTGGCCATGACGATCCTGCCGGCCGTCCTGGTGCTGTTGAGCGGCAGCCAGATCATCCGCGACAGCGCGGCGCGCTGGTTCAGCGAGCCGGTCGAGGCCGTGCTCGTGTCGGCGCAGGAGATCGCGCGACAGTATTACCGCGAGGGGCAGGAGCGCAGCGCGCTGCACGCGCGCCGGATCGCGCGGCTGTTGCCGGCCTCCGCACTCGCGGCGGGCGACGTCGAAGGACTCGGCGCGCGCGTGCAGGACGAGCCGCGCGCCATGCGCAACGGATTGATCGAGATCTACGGCGTCGCGCGTACGGGGAGTGGCGCGCCGCGCGACGGAGCGCCGCCCGATCTCGTGTTCCTCGTCGGCGTCGGGTCGGCGAATCTGCCGCGTGGCCAGGTCCCGCCGTCGGCCGATCGGATCGCTGCGCGCGTCGTGGCCACCGGCGCCGAGCAGGAACAGCAGGACGATCTGCCGGGTGGTGGCGTGCTGTTGAGGACGGCGGTGCCGGTCCTCGATCCGGGCGGCACGCCCGCCGGCGTGCTCGTCGTGTCCCACTATCTCGCGCCCGACGTGCAGGCCTGGGCGCTCGAGGCGACCGCTGCGTACGAGAGTTACCAGGGCCTGCGCATGCTCGAGGCGCCGATCCAGGGCATCTATCAGTCGGTGTTCCTCGCGGTCAGCCTGCTGATTCTCATCAGCGCGACCTGGCTCGGCCTGTATCTCGCCAAGCGCATCACGCGTCCCGTGCAGATGCTGGCCGAAGGCGCGCGTGCCATTGGCGCAGGGCAGTTCGATCTGCAGCTCGAGGCTGAAACGGCCGACGAGTTGGGCTCGCTCGTCGAGTCGTTCAACATGATGGCGCTGCAACTGCGCTCGAGCCGCGAGCGGCTCGAAGCGTCGCGGCAGGCGCTCGAGCAGAAGACGAACGAGATCGACGCGCGGCGCCGGTACATCGAAACCGTCCTCGATCGCGTGGCCACCGGTGTCATCTCCCTCGACGCGTCGGGCGGCATCCTGACGGTCAACGGTGCGGCCGAGCGGTTGTTGAACCTCGGAACCGGCGTCTACGGCCGTCGCGTGGCCGAGGTCTTCGAGCGGGACGACCTGCGTCCGTTGCTGCCGCTGGCGCACGCGGTCGACACCGGTGGCAGCCGGACGGTGCAGGAAGTGACGCTCGCGCGTGACGATCGCGAGATGAACCTGGCCGTGGCCGCGACCGTGCTCGTGGGCGAACACGGCCGCCGCGAGGGCGCCGTGCTCGTGCTCGACGACGTCACCCTGTTGTTCCGCGCGCAGCGCGTGGCGGCCTGGCGTGACGTCGCACGCCGCCTGGCGCACGAGGTGAAGAACCCGCTGACGCCCATCCAGTTGAGCGCCCAGCGTCTGCGCCGGCACTTCGGTGAGGCGCCGCCGCCGACGCGCGCGCTGGTGGTCGAGTGCACCGACGCCATCGTGACCGAGGTCGAGGCGCTCAAGGGGCTGGTCGACGAATTCGCGGAGTTCGCCCGGCTCCGGGCGCCGCGCATGCAGGCCACGGATCTCAATCGCCTGCTCGAGCAGACGCTGGGGCTGTACGCCGGCGTACTCGTCGAGGGCGGGCTGACGATGTCCTACGACCTGGAGCCCGGGCTGCCGCCGGTGCTGCTCGACGCGGAACAGTTACGTCAGGTCGTCATCAATCTGGTCGACAATGCCATGGAAGTGCTCGGTGGGCCGTCGGGCCCCGAAAGCCCGGACGGCCGAGCGCCGGCGATCGTTGTCAGCACGCGCCTCGACGCGGCGGCCGGTCGCATCCGCCTCGAGGTGATCGACAACGGCCCGGGCGTGCCGGCCGCTGACAAGGACAAGCTGTTCATGCCGTACTACTCGACGAAGGGCCGTGGGAGCGGCCTCGGCCTGGCGATCGTCCGGCGCATCGTGGCCGATCACGGGGGCACTATCGAGGCGCTGGCCGCGGCGCCCTCGGGCACCATCTTCCGCATCGAGCTGCCATGCCTGCGATCCTGATCGTCGACGACGAAGCGGGCGTGCGCGCGTCGCTCGGCGGCGTGCTGCGCGACGAAGGGTACAGCGTCGACACGGCCGAGAGCGGGGAAGCCGCACTCGAGCAGGTGCGCGAGCGGGCGTACGACGTCATCCTGCTCGACATCTGGCTGCCGGGCATGGACGGCCTGGTCGCGCTCGAGCAACTCGTCGCGCGTGTGCCCGACGTGCCGATCGTCATGATCTCCGGGCACGCCAACATCGAGTCGGCCGTCAGGGCCACGCGGCTCGGCGCGTTCGACTTCATCGAAAAGCCGTTGTCGCTCGACAAGACGATGCTCGTCGTGCGCAACGCGCTGCGTCAGCGGCAGCTCGAGGTCGAAAACCGCGTCCTGCGTGCGCGCGTCGATCGCCGGTTCGCCATCGTGGGCGAGAGCCGGGTGATGATGCGGCTGCGCGAGCAGATCGCGATGGCGGCGCCGACCAACGGCCGCGTCCTGATTTCCGGCGAGAACGGCACGGGCAAGGAGCTGGTAGCGCGGCACGTCCACCTGCTCAGTCAGCGCCGCGCCGGACCGTTCGTGGAGGTCAACTCGGCCGCGCTGCCCGAGGACCTGATCGAATCCGAGCTGTTCGGTCACGTGAAAGGCGCGTTCACGGGCGCCGTGGGCGATCGCCGCGGCAAGTTCGATCAGGCCACCGGCGGCACGCTGTTCCTCGACGAGGTCGGCGACATGAGCCTGAAGATGCAGGCCAAGGTGCTGCGCGCGCTGCAGGAACAGATCATCGAGCCGGTCGGTGGACAGGGCAGCGTGCACGTGGACGTCCGCGTGATTGCCGCGACGAACAAGGACCTCGCCGACGAGATCCGGCACGGCCGCTTCCGCGAGGATCTCTACTTCCGCCTGAACGTCATCCCGATTTTCGTACCGCCGCTGCGCGAGCGGGGCGACGACGTGCGGCTGCTGGCGGATCACTTCATCCGCGAGTTCACCGCCGAGTACGGCCGGCGATCGAAAACCGTGTCGAGTGACGCCGCCGCGATGCTGGCGCGGTACCACTGGCCCGGCAACGTCCGGGAACTGCGCAACGTCATCGAGCGCGTGGTGATCATGGCGCCGGGCGACATCATCGAGGCCGCGGACCTGTCGTTTCTCATGGCGCCCGTCGCCAGCGAGCGCGCGTCGCCGGACGTACGGACGCAGCCGCTCTTCGAGGCGCGCGACGCGTGGGAGCGGGCCTACATCCTGAAGACGCTGGGCGAGTGCGAGGGCAACATCTCGCGCACGGCCGACGTGCTGGGGCTCGAGCGCAGCAATCTCTACAAGAAGATGCGCAGTCTCGGCATTGCGCCGGGACGGGACCGCGAGGAGGGGTGACGCGGGGCTGCACGGCTGCACGGCTGCGGGCGGCACGGCGGCGGGCTTCCCCGATGGAGCCCCGGACCTTCAGGTCCGGGGAAGGCGAGCGTGAGTTATTGCTGTCGTAGCCGCGGGGCTTCATGCCCCGCGGATCCAGCCAGCCGCTCTTCGAGAATCTGGCGTCCGTCGTAGCCGCGTACGAGGAGTGCGCGCGCGTCGTCATCGCTCATTGCGGCGCGTGGCACGAGCCCGACGATCTCACTCTCGAGAATGCGCACGCCGTGCGACGCCGCCTCACGCGCCACGGCGTCGAAGACGGTGCGCATGCCGGTCACGCGATAGTCGGTGAGGTTCATCGTCACCTGCGCGAGACCGCGGCCTGCGAGCGGGACGCCGAGCGCTTTCACGCACGGCAGACCGCCCGAGCTCTCGCGGATCCGCCTGGCAATGGCCGTGGCGACGTCGACACGGCCGGTGTCGAGGTTGATGTTCCAGGCGATGAGGGGGAAACGCGCGCCCACGACCGTCACGCCTGCTGACGGGTGCGGCGCCGACGGACCGAAGTCGGGGCGCCAGGCCGCGTCGTGGCGCATGCGATCGGCGAGCGCGTCCAGTCCACCGCGGCGGATGGCCTCGAGACGACGGCGGTGCGGCGCGGTGGCGGCGGCGTCGTAGAGGAAGATCGGGAGATGGTGCCGCGCCGAGAGCTCGGCGGCAAAGCGGCGCGCGATCGTCACACAGTCGTCGAGCGTCGCGCCGGCGATGGGCACGAACGGCACGACGTCGAGCGCACCCACGCGCGGGTGGACGCCCTGCTGGAGCCGCAGATCGACGTCCGCGATGGTCGCGTCGGCGAGCGCGTGCATCGCGTTCGTGACCTCGGCGGGCGTGCCGGCCAGGGTGACGACCGAGCGGTTGTGATCGGCGTCACCGTGCAGATCGAGCACGCGCGCGCCCTGTGCGGTCACCGCGGCGACGACGCGATCCACGACGTGCGCGCGTCTGGCTTCGCTGATGTTGGGAACACACTCGATCGTGGCGGCGGTCACGCGAGGAGACTCATGCCGTCAGTATGACGTTGTACTGCCGTCGCCGGACCGCTATAATCCGCCTGTCGAGATGACGGACTCGAGACGCCGGGAGATGCCTGGTGCGGCCCACGCCGCTGACAGGGAGAGTCGCACCGAGGCCCTGCTCGTTGACGGGCTCGACCAGTATTTCCTCGGCCGCTTCGACGAGGCCATCCACCTGTGGACGCGCGTGCTCTTCATCGATCGGAACCATGCGCGGGCCCGCGCGTACATCAATCGTGCGCGAACGGCGCAGGGTGAGCGGCTGCGCCGCGCCGACGAGATGCTGCACGCCGCGGGCGACCTGCTCGAACGGGGTGAGTTCGCGCAGGCGCGTCATCTGCTGGCGGGCGCCGAGCAGGCCTCGGGTGCCGACGAGAAGGTGGCGGAACTCTGGGCGCGGCTCGAGCGTGTGGAGCGCACGCGCCCGTCGCCCGTCCTCGCCGGCCCGGTCGCCATCGTCGACGTGCGTCCGCTGCGGGACGTGCGACAGAGCGTGCGGCAGGTGGCGCAACTGGTGGCCGCGGCCGCCTTTGCCGTGCTGATCTACTCGGTGGCCGCCAGTCCGGTCGTCAGCGAGTGGATGGGCCGGCGTCCGTCGTCGCCCGTCGAGACGCCCGCCGTGGTGCCGCGGCCGCTCGAGGTCCTGTCGCGGCAGGATGTGGCCCTGGTGCGCGCCAGAAATCTCTACGCGCGTGGCCGGCTCGCCGAGGCGCTCGACGTGCTCAACCGCGCGGGCGACGGCGCCGGGACTCAGCGCGCGGCCATCGACGACCTGCGCGTCGACATCCAGCGCTGGCTGCTCATGTCGCGGCAATCGGCGCCGGTCGTGGGCGCCCACGTCGAAACAGGGAGCACGCCGTGAAGTGTCCGAAGTGCCACTACCTCAGTTTCGATCCCGAACCCCGGTGCCGTAACTGCGGGTACACACTCGCGCTCGATCCCGATCTGGCGATTCATCCGGAACCGGCGCCCGAGGCGCCGCTCGCCGATCTCGCGCTTCGCGATCCAATTGACGCGCCGGTCGCCGATGCGCCCCCGAAGGCGCGCGCGCCGCGCCGCCGGGCCCCGTCGACGCCGCCGGAGCCGCCGCGGCCACGCACGACGGCGCCCGGTCCGTTCGACGTCGACGTGATGCCGCCTCCGGCGCCTGACCTGTCGGATGCTGCCGAAGACGCCGAGAGCCTGTCGCTGTTCGAGGCGGAAGCAGACGAGGTCCCGCAGCCGCCCGCGCCCGCTCCAACGCCGTCGCGTCGTGAGGACGCGCCTCGCGAGCGGCGGCCGCAGCCGCCACCGCCGCCGACGTCGGAGTTGCCGCTGTTCGTGAAAGGCATGGGCGCCGAGCCCGCGGCATCACCGGAGCCGCCCGCGCCGGTGCAGGCGCCGCCCGATCTGTCTCTTCGTACGCCCGTCGTCGCCGCGCCGCCGTTGTCGGTTCGGCGCCCGGCCGACGTCCCGCTGCGATCGCGCGAAACGGACTCGCCGAAATTCGGTCCGCTCGATCGCGATCTGCTCGAGGGACTCCAGCGGATCGAGTACGAAGAGAAGCGCCAGGCCGTCGCCGACGCGCGCCAGGTCCGCACCACGAATGCGGCCGACGCCACGCGGAGACTTGGCGCGGCGGCGATTGACGCGCTGCTGCTCGGTGGCATTGCGGCGGGCGTCTCGACGGCGACACTGCGCTGGGTCGGCCTCGACTGGGCCCATTGGACGAGCCTGCCGGTGACGCCGCTCCTGGCATTCACCCTGCTCATCGTGGTGGGGTATCTGTTCATGTTCACGGCTGCGAGCGGCCAGACGGCAGGGAAGATGGTGATGGGAATCCGTGTGGTGGACGCCGGACCGGACGGCATCGACGACCAGCGCGTGTCGGTGCGGCAGGCCCTCTATCGAAGTGCGTTGACCGTTCCGTCTGTGTGCCTGGCCGGCCTCGGGTTCCTGCCGGCGCTGGCCGGTGAACGCCGGGCGCTGCACGATCGCCTCACCGAGACGCGCGTGGTGCGCGCGTGAAGGCCGTTGCGCTTGCCATCGCCACGGCTGGTGGCGCCGGGTACTTTCCGTTCGCGCCGGGCACGGTGGGATCGGCCGTCGGCATCGGCGTGTATTTCCTGACGCGCCATCTCGACCCGTCACTGCAGGTGCTGCTGTTCGTGGCCGTGTGCGTCGTTGGCACGTGGGCGTCGACCGTCGCAGCGCGACACTTCGGGCGCGACGATCCGGGCTACGTGGTGGTCGACGAGGTGGCCGGACAACTGGCCACGCTGCTCCTGCTCGACGTCGGCATCATCGGTGCGTTCATCGGCTTTCTCGTCTTCCGCGTGCTCGACATCATCAAGCCCTGGCCGGCCAATCGGCTCGAAGCGTTGCACGGCGGACTCGGCATCATGGCCGACGACGTGATGGCTGGCGCGTACGGGTGGGTGTTGATGTGGGGCCTGGTGACCTTCGTGCCGTGGCTCCGCTGATGCGCACACTCGAAACCGCGGAAATCATCGCCATCGGCAGCGAACTGCTGACGCCGCATCGTCTCGACACGAACTCGCTGTTCCTCACCGGTGCGCTGAACGAACTCGGGCTGACCGTGCGCGTCAAGCACGTCGTCGGCGATCACCCCGCCGATCTGGATGCGGTCCTGCGCGCGGCGCTCGCGCGCGCCGACGTCGTGATCACGACCGGCGGCCTGGGGCCGACCGACGACGATCTCACGCGCGAGGCGGTGGCCGGCGTGCTGGACCGGCAACTGATCGACGTGCCGGAGATTCTCGCGACCATCGCCGAGCGGTTCAGCCGGCGCGGCGCGCGGATGCCGGAGATCAACCGGCGCCAGGCGCGCGTGATCGAGGGCGCGCGCTGGTTGCCCAACGCGAATGGCACGGCGCCCGGACAGCTGATCGACGTCGGCGATCGCGTCGTCGTCCTGCTGCCCGGGCCGCCGCGCGAACTGAAGCCGCTCTACACCGACGCAGTGGCGCCCGTCCTGCGCGCGCGTGCCGGCGGCCGGCGGCTGCGCCGGCGCATGCTCAAGACCACGGGACGGTCGGAGTCCCAGATCGAAGAATTGGCGCAGCCGATCTACTCGCGGTTCCTCGACGAGGATCCGCGGATCGAGACGACCGTGCTCGCGAGCCCGGGACTGATCGAACTGCACCTGTCGTGCAGCGGCAGCGACGAGGCGATCCTCGACGCGGCGCTGGATGCGGCCGTCGGTCGCCTTGCTGGCGCTGTCGGTGATTGCGCCTTCAGCGACGATGGCCGTTCACTCGAGGACGTTGTCGGCAACCTGCTGCAGACACGAGGCTGGCGCATTGCCGCGGCCGAGTCGTGTACCGGTGGGCTGCTGATGCAGCGACTCACGGACATTGCCGGCAGTTCGGCCTGGGTGCAGGGCGGCGTGGTTGCCTATGCGAACGACGTCAAGACATCTGCGCTCGGCGTGCCAGCCGAGGAGATCGAACAGCACGGCGCGGTGAGCGAACCGGTGGCGCGCGCGATGGCCGAAGGCGCGCGTGCGCGGACCGGCGCGGACATCGGCGTGGCCATCACGGGGATTGCGGGGCCCGGCGGCGGCTCGCCCGACAAGCCGGTTGGCACGGTGTTCGTGGCCGTTGCGACCGACCGCTCGGAGGTCCGGCAGTTCCTGTTTCCCGGCGATCGGGTCATGGTGCGGACGTTCGCCGCGTCGGCTGCGCTCGACATGGTGCGGCGGCACCTGATGGCGTGAAGCGCAGGTCGCGCGCCATGCGACGCTGACGAGCGATGCCTTCGCCGATTGGACATGCACTCGGTGCACTTGCTGTCGGATGGACCGCCTCCGGACCAGCGGCGCGAGGGACGCTCGTATCGCGGAGTCTCTGGATTGCGGCCTTCGGCCTGGCGCCCGATCTGGATCTGCTCATCGGCCGACACAGCATGGAAACGCACAGCGTCGGCGCCGCGGTACTGGCGGGCCTCGTCGCCGCGTACTTCCGCTGCCCGATCGCCTCGACGCGTACGCGCATCTTTTTCGTTGCCTGTCTGGCGTGGATGACCCATCCGCTGCTCGATGCGCTCGGAGCCGACACCTCACCCCCATTCGGCGTGATGTTGTTCTGGCCGTTCTCGCGCGAGCACGTGATGTTCGAGACCGTGTTCCTGCCGATCAGCCGGCGCTGGTGGCTCGAAGGATTCTTCGTCGGGAATCTGCTCGCTGCGGTGCGCGAGGTGGTGATTCTCGGACCGGTGGCGATCGCGTCGTGGTGGGTGACCCAGCGGAGAGCGGAGCGGCGCGTCCGGCCGTAGGGGCGGACCTTGTGTCCGCCCATGCCTTGTGCCCGCCCATGTCCTGTGTCCGTCCGCCGCCCGCGGGCCGACACAAGGTCGTTCGTGGGCCGACACGAGGTCGGCCCCTACGCCGTTTCGTCGCCGGACGACGACGGTGTCATTCGTACCGATAGAACCCCTGACCTGACTTTCGTCCCAGTTGACCGGCGGCAACCATGCGCCGCAGGAGCGGGGACGGCCGGTACTTCGGATCCCCGAAGCCTTCGTGCATCACGTCGAGAATGGCGAG
>CAZVHY010000002.1:27285-32893 GCA_964627115.1 uncultured Solibacteraceae bacterium
ACGGCCGGTACTTCGGATCCCCGAAGCCTTCGTGCATCACGTCGAGAATGGCGAGACAGACGTCGAGGCCGATGAAGTCGGCGAGCGTGAGCGGCCCCATGGGGTGCCTCATGCCGAGCGTCATCACGCCATCGATCGCCTCGACGCTGCCGACGCCTTCCATGAGCGCGTAGATCGCTTCGTTGATCATCGGCATCAGGATGCGATTGGCGATGAAGCCCGGAGAGTCGGCGGCTTCGATCGCCGTCTTGCCGAGGCGATCGCAGACGTGGCGCGCGAGCGCCATCGTCGCATCCGACGTCGCCTGGCCGCGCACGAGCTCCACGAGTGGCATGAGCGGCACGGGATTCATGAAGTGCAGGCCCACGACGCGCGCGGGACGCGCGGTGGCGGCGCCCAGCGCCGTGATGGACACCGACGAGGTGTTGGAGGCGAACGTGACGTGTGGCGCGCAGATGGCGTCGAGCGCCGCAAAGAGCGCGCGCTTCGCCGCCGCGTCTTCGGCGATGGCTTCGACGATGAAATCGGCGTTCGCGCACTTGTCGAGCGTGTCGACCCACGTGATGCGCGACAGCGTCCCATCGCGATTCGTGGCGTCGATGGTGCCTTTCGCGACGAACCGATCGAGACTCGAACGGATGGCCGATCTGGCGCGTTCGTACGCAGCGGCCGAGGCGTCGTGGACGACGACGTCGAAGCCGGCGTGCGCGAAGACCTGCGCGATGCCGGCACCCATGGTGCCGGCGCCCACCACGGCGACCGACGTCGGCGTCGTCATGTCAGCGGCCTTCGTCTGCAATCACCAGCGCGCGCACGGCATCGGGACCAAGAAGCCCCTTGAGGCGGCCCATGAGCAGCGGCCGCGCGCGCAGGAGTTCCTGCCGCCACGTCTCCGAGCGCGGCGCAAGATGGAGCACGCCGTCCTGCCAGGAGGCCGTGGCTGCCCGCGCGAGCGTCGCGCCGGCGGCCAGCGTCCAGGCGAACAGCACCTTGCCCTGGGTCGTGGGCTGGTTGGCGAGCGCGGCGCGAAGCGCGCGGGGGGCAGTGCTGTCGAGCCGTTCCACGCGCGGATTGTAGCGCGGCGCTGCGGCATACTGACCGGGATGACCCTCGTTCTCGCCTCTGCTTCTCCGCGCCGAGCCGAACTGCTGCAGTCGGCCGGCTTCACGTTCGACGTCCGTTCCGTCGACATCGACGAACGACGGCTCGCCGGCGAACCGGCGGAGACCTACGTCCAGCGCGTGGCGTGGGCCAAGGCCGAGGCAGTCGCGGCGCTCTGTCCGGACGACGTGGTTCTCGCGGCCGATACGGCCGTGGTGCTGGGTGACGGGATGTCGGGCTCGCCGGCGGTCGTGCTGGGGAAGCCGGTCGACGCCGCCGACGCCATCCGCATGCTGCGTACGCTCTCCGGACGCACGCACGAGGTGCAGACCGGCGTCGCCATCGTGGCCGGCGCGCGGCGCGTGGGGTTGGTCGAATCGACGCGCGTCTGGTTCAGCGCGTTGTCCGAGGACGACCTGGCCTGGTATGTCGCCACGGGAGAGCCGATGGACAAGGCCGGGGCCTATGCGATTCAGGGCGGCGCGTCGCGTTTCATCCCGCGAATCGACGGGTCCTACTCGAATGTCGTCGGCCTGCCGGTCGCGCAGGTGACCGAGGCGCTGCGCCTCTTCATGAGCGGAAGGTGAGGACGCCGGCGCCCGGGGGCGACGAGGTTGCTTCGCACGGCAACCCGAACGTATTCTGAACAACGGAGAAATTCGACGCATGCCCAAGAAAGCTGTTCGTGTGCTGGTCACTGTCCTGGTTCTCGGTGGGGCCTTCATCACGCTGCTCGCGACTTCCATGCGGGAGAACGTGCAGTTCTACAAACACGTGGATGAAGTGATGCCCGTGGCCGAACAGTGGTACGGCAAGACGCTCAAGCTGCAGGGCAACATCGTGCCCGGCTCCATCGGCCGGCGCGACAACTCGCTCGACTACCGGTTCGACGTCAAACACGGGGAGTCGGTGGTGACGGCGTACTACACGGGCGTCGTGCCCGACAACTTCGCGGACAACGCGGAGGTGGTCGTGACGGGGCGGCTGTCGCAGGCCGGCTTCCAGGTCGAACCCGATGGCGTGATGGCGAAGTGTCCGTCGAAGTACGAGGCCTCCACCGCGCCCAATCTCACACCGGTCAAAGGTCTGGCAGAGTAGTGGCCACGCTCGGCTCGTTCCTGCTGATGGCGGCGTTCGTGGTGGCGAGCGGCGCCTTCGCCGCCTCGCTGGCCGGCGCGCGGCGGCGGAATTCCTCGCTCATTGCCGGCGGCATCGGGTTGTTCCATCTCGTCACGGCGCTGATGCTGACCGCGTCGGCCATCATCGTCCACGCGTTCGTCACCGGCGACTACAGCATCCAGTACGTCCAGCGCTACTCGAACAGCGCGCAGCCGCTGTTCTACAAGCTGGCGTCGTACTGGGGCGGCCTCGACGGATCGGTCATGTTCTGGGTGACGCTGCTGGCGGGTTTCGGCAGCGCGGCCATCTACGTGAACCGGCAGCGGACGCGCGAGCTGATTCCGTGGGTCGTCGCCACCGTGGCGGCGGTGCAGATGTTCTTCCTGTTCCTGATGGTGTTGCACAACAATCCGTTCAACACCTTCCTCACCGAACATCCCACCGACGGATCGGGACTCAGTCCGCTGCTCCAGAACTACTACATGGCGATCCATCCGCCGATGCTCTACCTGGGCTTCGTCGGCATGACGATCCCGTTCGCGTTCGGCATCGCGGCCCTGGCGAGCGGTCAGCTCGACGACGGCTGGCTGAGGGCGGTTCGCCGCTGGACGATGTCGGCGTGGCTGTTCCTGACGGTGGGACTGACGCTTGGCGCGCTCTGGGCGTATGAAGAGCTCGGCTGGGGCGGGTACTGGGGCTGGGATCCGGTGGAAAATGCCGGCCTGCTGCCCTGGTTCACGGCCACGGCGTTCCTGCACTCGGTGATGGTGCAGGAACGGCGCGGCATGCTGAAGATCTGGAACGTGTCGCTCGTCATCCTCACGTTCTTCCTGACGATCTTCGGCACGTTCATGACGCGTTCGGGCATCGTGCAGTCGGTGCACGCGTTCGGCGAGGACCGTGAACTGGCGTGGCTGTTCACGATCTTCATGATCGTCACGCTCGTCGTGAGCTTCGGCCTGGTCATCTACCGGATGCCGCTGCTGCGCGCACGCAATGAGCTCGACTCCTGGGCCTCGCGCGAAGCCGCGTTCCTGGCCAACAACTGGGTGTTGCTCTTCGCGGCGTTCTTCACGTTGTTCGCGACGATGTTCCCGACGCTGAGCGAGGCGGTCACGGGCGAACGGCTGACGGTGGCCGCGCCGTTCTTCAACACGTGGCTCACGCCGGTCGGGCTCCTGCTTCTGTTTCTGACCGGCGTCGGGCCGCTGATGGCCTGGCGCAAGTCGACGGTCGCCAACCTGGTGCAGCAGTTCCTTTGGCCGGTGGCCACGGCCGCGGTCGTTCTGGCCGCGGTGCTCATTGCGGGGCTGCCGCTCTGGGCCTCCGGCGTGTGCTTCGTGCTCTGCGGGTTCGTCCTGGCGTCGATGACCCAGGAGTTCGTGCGCGGCGCGTTCGTGCGCCGTCGCGCGACGGGGACCGACGCCTTCACGGCGCTCATCGGACTGTTCGCGCGTTCGCGCCGCCGCTACGGCGGCTATATCGTTCACGTCGGCATCGTGCTCGCGTTCCTGGGGTTCGCCGGCGGGGCGTACGAGCGGAGCGAGTCGGCGTCGATGCAGCCGGGCGATTCAGTGGAGGTCGCGCCCTACACGATCCGCTACGTCGCGCTGTCGATCACGCAGGACTCCCAGAAGCAGATGGTGACGGCCGAGCTCGAGGTGCTGCGCAACGGCGAGCCGCTGTCGCGCATGTACCCGGCCCGCTGGTACTTCGCTGGACGGGAAGGGGAGCCGACGACGGAGGTCGCACTGCGGCGCGGCATCGACGAGGATCTCTACCTCGTGCTGGCCGGCTACAACGCCGGTGTGCAGCAGGCGGACCTGCAGATTCGCATCAACCCGCTGGTCAACTGGATCTGGATTGGCGTGGCCGTGATGATGGTCGGTTCGCTCATCGCCTACATTCCGGAGCGGGCGCTGGCACTGGCCACGAGCCGGGTTCCGGAAGGCGCGGTCACGACGTCCGTGCTGCTGCTGGCCCTGTCGCTCGGGGCGGCGGCGCCGCTGCACGCGCAGCACGTCGACAATCCCAACGCGACGTTCCTGGCGGCACAGACCGATCTCGAGAAGGACCTGCGACGCTACCTCATCTGCACGTGCGGCACATGCGGCCGACAGCGCATCGGCGAGTGTACCTGTCCCGAGGCCGAGCGGCTGCGGAAGAAACTGGCGGCGCTGGTGGCCGAAGGCCGCTCGCGGCAGGAGATTGTCGACATCTTCGTGCGCGACGAGGGCGGACAACACGTGCTTGGTGCGCCCATCGACGAAGGGTTCAATCGTCTGGCCTGGGCGTTCCCCTACGCCGCCGGTGCGGCCGGCGTGGCGCTGATTGGCGGACTGGCCGTGCGCTGGTCGCGCCGCCGCGATGGCGACGCTCCCGAGCTCGACACGACGACGTCGGCCAGCCGCCGCGACCTTCAGGATCGCCTCGACGATGAGCTCCGAGACCTCGACTAAGGCAGCCGCGGCCGGCGCATCGGCGAGCTTCCAACCCTGGCACCTGTATCTCCTGCTCGGCATGGCCGCGGCGACGGTGGCGGTCTGGCGTGCCACCGACACGCAGCCGGCGGCGTTGCTCCTCCTGAGCGCGGCGGCCGTGGCGGCCGGCCTCGTGGCGATTGCGGTCCACTGCACGGTGCTCGGGTTCCAGGGAGAGGCGACGCTCGATCGGGAAGCCCTCGATCGCCGGACGCGCCTCGCCCTCGAGCAGGAGAAGGCGATGGTGCTGCGGTCGATCAAGGAACTCGAGTTCGATCGCGCGATGCGGAAGGTCGGCGATGCGGACTTCGCGGAGATCGACGCCCGCCTGCGCGCGCGTGCGCTCGCGCTGATGGAGCAGCTCGAGGCCACGCCAGTTCCGGCCGAGACGCCACCGGTCGTCACCGATGCACATCCGGCTGCCGGCACGTGTGCGTCCTGCGGTGTGGTCAATGACGAGGACGCCCGCTTCTGCAAGAGCTGTGGAGAGAGGCTGACGGCATGAGGAGGCGGGGAGGCGGCAGGCTGGGAGGAGGCGGGCGGCACGGCTGCGCGGCTGCGGGCGGCTCGGCTACACAGCTGCGGGCGGCTCGGCCACTGGCTGCGCGGCTGCGGGCGGCGGGGCTGCGACGACGGGCGGTGCGGCATGTGGGCGTTGCGGCGCTGTGCCTCATGGGCGTCATCGCGCTGACCGGCGGCGGGCTGGTGCCTGTATCGGCGCAGATGGATCTCAGTCAGGCTGCAGGCGTACCGTTGCCGGCCGCCGATCTGCCGGCCGGCACGGTGTCGGTGCGCGTCGTCCGTGGCAGCTTCGCGAACAATCTCGCCGGCGAGACGGTCGTGTTCTTCGTCAACGGTCAGGAACGGCCCGTGGTCACCGACGCGTCCGGGCGCGCGCAGCTCGACGG
>CAZVHY010000002.1:32993-54322 GCA_964627115.1 uncultured Solibacteraceae bacterium
GTGAGCATCGGTCCAGACTCGCGCATCGTTGTCGACTACTCGAACGAGCTGCTGAACGTCTACTACGTCATCCACGTGATGAACACGGGTGCGGCGCCCGTCGATCTCGGTGGGCCGCTCGTCATCGATCTGCCGACCGAAGCCCGCAGCGCCACGCTGATGGAAGGGGCGACGCCGCAGGCGACCGTGTCGGCTGCGCGCGTCACCGTGCGCAGCCCGTTTGCACCCGGCCGGACGGACGTCAACGTCGCGTTCACGCTGCCGTTCAGCGGCGACACGGCGCGGATCGAACAGACCTGGCCGACTGGCGCGCCGCCGTTCAGTGTCTTCGCACTGAAGACGGGCGACATGGATCTGGTGTCGCCGCAACTGCAGGGCAAGCAGACCGGTGTGCAGCAGGGCCAGCAACTCGTCATGGGCCGGACGCCGGCGCTTTCGGCGGGTGAGACGTTCGTGCTCGACATCACGGGACTGCCGCACCGCCCGACCTGGCCGCGCAACATCGCGCTCGGCCTGGCGAGCGTCATCTGCCTCGCGGGATTCTGGGCGGCGTTCGGCCCCAGAACGCGCCCGTCTGCATGACCGCCGCGCCCGTCGCGGCCGCGGCCTGCGACTTCACGGCCGTCACGGTCCAGAACGTCTCGCGCCACTACGGACGCCGCCGCGCGCTGGCCAGCGTGTCGATGACGTGTACTGCCGGCTCGATCACTGGTCTGTTCGGACCGAACGGTGCCGGCAAGTCCACGCTGCTGGGCGTGCTGTCGACGCTGCTCGTGCCGGACAGCGGACACGTGCGTTACGGCGAGCGAACGGCGGGCGAGTGGGGCGATGACGTTCGATCGCGCATCGGCGTGCTCGGGCACGACCTCTTCCTCTACGGCGACCTGACGGCGCGCGAGAACCTGCGCTTCTTCGGGCGGCTCTACGGGCTGCAGGGGCCAGCCCTCGAGGCGCGTGTCGACGCGGCCCTCGAGAGTGCCGCGCTGACGGCGCGCGGCAACGACCGCGTGGGCGGCTTCTCGCGCGGCATGCGCCAGCGCCTTGCGGTCGAACGCGCCCTGCTGCACGATCCCAGGCTCGTCCTGTTCGACGAGCCGTTCACCGGGCTCGACGACGCGTCGGTGCGGCGGCTGGCCGGGCGGCTGGCGGAACTCAGGCAGCAGGGGACGGTCGTCGTGATGTCGACGCACGATCTCGACCTGGCTGAAGGCATCGTCGACACGGCTGTCTGTCTGCGGAACGGACGTATCGTGGCGATCCCGAACGAGGGCGGCCGTCTGCGCGAACGGTATCGTGCCGCCGTGGGAGCGGGCGAGTGATGGGCGTGCTGAGAGCCGCGTGGTGGATCGCACGCAAGGACCTCGCCGTCGAGCTCCGGAGCCGCGAGCTCATCTACACGGCCGTCTTCTTCGCGGTGGCGTGTCTGCTCATCTTCGCGTTCGCGTTCGTCGAGCGTGGCACCACCGTTCGCAATGCGCCCGCTGGCATTCTCTGGATCACCATCGTCTTCTCCGGCACGCTGGCGCTGGGACGCACGTTCGAGCGAGAGCGGCAGGCCGACACGCTGCGCGCGCTGCTGATGACGCCCGTCGAGCGGCCGGCCATTTATCTCGGCAAGCTGTTCAGCCTGTTGACCCTGCTCGGCGGCATCCAGGTGGTGGTCGTGCCGCTGGTCGGATTGCTGTTCGGTGCGCCGCTCCTGCGCGCGCCCTTCATGCTCGCCGCGTTGCTCGTCCTCGGCACGACGGGTTTTGCGACGATCGGGACGCTGTTTGCGGCGATGCTGACACGCGCCGCGTCTCGCGACGTGCTGCTGCCGGTCGTCCTCTATCCGATGACGCTGCCGGCGATCATCGGGGGGATGCAGGGCACGCTCTGGATTTTTGCGGCTGAACCCAACTACGAGCTCGTCCAGACCTGGCTGGCGATGCTGGTATTCTTTGACGCGGTATTCCTGACACTGGCGCTCTGGAGCTTTGCGCCGGTCATGAGTGAGTGACCACACATGCAGGGTGACAGATTGATCCTGGGGCTGCTCGTGGTGTCGGGGCTGATGCTTGCGGCCTCGCCCTACGTCATCGACACGGCGCCCTATGAGGCCACGATGGGCCTCGTGCAGCGCATCTTCTACTACCACTTCCCGATGGCGATGAACATGATGCTCGCCGCGGTCGTCTGCGGCGTGGCCGGCGCGATCTACCTGTTCCGTCGATCGGAACGCGCCGATCACATCGCCGTGGCGGCTGCCGAGATGGCGGTCGTCTTCGGCCTGCTGACCCTCATCACCGGCCCGCTCTGGGCGCGCAAGTCGTGGGGCGTCTGGTGGGTGTGGGACGCGCGCATCACGAGCACGTTCATCATGTGGCTCGTGTTCGGCTCGTATCTGCTGCTGCGCCGCTTCGGCGGAGCGGGCAGCGAGGTGCTGTCGGCCGCCGTGGGCTTCTTCGGCATGATCCTCGTGCCGTTCATCTACTACTCGGTGAAGTTGTGGAAGACGCTTCATCCCGACACGACGGTCATCGGGTCGCTGCCGACGTCGATGGGCATTCCGTTGTATTTCTGCTGGGCGGCGTTCACGCTGCTGTTCGTGGCGCTGATGGCCGTTCGCATCCGTCTCGAGCGCAGCCGCGTGCTGCTCGAGCGCGCCTATCGCGCGGTGGAGGACTGACGTGACGAAGTCGTCGTGGATTCGCGTGTGGCCGGTGATCGTGCTGGCAATGCTCGTGCTCGTGCCGATGGTGCTCCAGGCGCAACCGGCGCAGGTCGATGAGTTCCGGCCGCTGTCGCCCGAAGACCTCGCCGCCGGTCAGGAGCAGATTCCTGCCGCGCAGCTGGTCTTCGCCGCCTACGCCATCGTCTGGCTGACGTTCGCGGTGTATCTGGTGTCGCTGTGGCGCCGCGTGACGCAGGTGGAAGCCGAACTCCGCACCGTGGCCACGAAGCTGGAGAAGACGGCGGGATGAACTTCGCCGACATGCCCTCGAGTCACTTCATCTTCATCCCCGCCGTGCTGTTGATCGGCGTGGTGATCGGATGGGTGCTCGGGTCCAGGGCCGCGCGCGATGCGTATGCGGCCGAGCTCCGGAAGCGCGAAGCGAAAGAGCAGCGCGCACGCGAGCGGGCCGCGTCCGATCGCTGATTCGGCGATTTCCCGGGGCTGAAGCCCCGGGGCTCCGACAGACACCGCTTACTCGCCGGCGGCCAGACGCGTGGCCAGCCACCGCGGCAGGCCGGCCGCATGGATGGCGGCCTGGGCGCCGGCAATGTCGTACTCGATGCGGCGAAGACGCAGCGTGGATCGCTCGACGTCGAGCAGGCCGTAGGCCGCGCGCGGATCGCCGTCCCGCGGTTGTCCCACCGCGCCCACGTTGATCAGGACGGCCCCGTCCTGCGGCAGTTCGTACTCATCCTCAGAGCCATCAATCTTCTGCACGGGCTGCCCCGGTGTCGCGTAGATGGCCGGCAGGTGCGTGTGCCCGAAAAAGCAGAGCCGTCGCGAGGCGCTGCGCATGGCCCGTGAGGCGTCGAACCGATCGAACACGTACTGGTCCTCGTTCCACGGCGTGCCGTGACAGATTTCGATGTCGTCGGAGATGAACGCCGGGCCTCGCGGCAGGGCCACGAGCTGACGCAGGTGCTCGGGCGAGAGGATGTCGTGCGTCCACTCGGCCGCGCGGCGCGCCACGTCGTTGAAGGCCGTGGCCGGCTCGAGCCCTGCGCAGACCTTGTCGTGATTGCCGCGAATCAGCCCGGCCGGTTCGAGGGCCAGTGTCGTCTCCAGCGCGGCGGCAGGGTCGGCTCCGTAGCCGACGATGTCGCCCAGGCACAAGACGGCGTCGAACCCGTAGCGTCTGGCGTCGGCCAGCACGGCGTCGAGCGCATGCCGGTTCGCGTGAACGTCGGTGATGATCAGATAGCGCACGGCGTCACGCAGGGGGGCGGGCCACGGCCGGCGGAAGCGCGGCCAGGGCCTCGACGATACGGTCGACGACCTCCGGCACACGCAGGCCGGAACAGTCGATGTGGATACTGGCGTGGCGATACGACTCGATCCTCGCGGCGTAGAGCCGTTCGAGCGCGGCGCGGTCGGCGGCCAGCGGGCGGCGTCCGTCGAGCGGAATGCGCGTCACCAACTCCGCCAGCGGCAGATCGAGCCAGACCGACACGCCATCGAGGTGCATGAACGCGCGGTTGTCCGGGTCGACGAAGGTGCCGCCGCCGGTAGCGACGACCACATGCCGCATGGGCTGCAGCAGGCGGAGCATCTCCCGTTCGGCGCGGCGGAAGTGCGGCTCGCCGTGGCGCGCGAAGACGTCGGCCACGGTCATCCGCTCCTGCTGTTCGATGAGCGCGTCGACGTCCTCGGCGCGCCAGCCGAGCCGGCGCGCCAGGGCGCTGCCCACCGTCGACTTGCCGGCCGCCATGAACCCGACGAGATACACCTTGTCGGCCATCACGACTGGGGACCGTCCAGGCGTGAGCGGCGGCCGACGAGCTCCAACGGACCGTCTGGCGGACATGACCGGCCGGCTGGCGTCAGCCCGCGCGGCGGGAGTGAGGGCCCGGGTCTGGCCGGGCAGAGGGACATGCGTGTCACAGTGGGTGCTACCTGCGGTGCCGGGGCCCGCGTTCGTGAATCCTGTCAAAGGTTATATGCTACAGAACCGGCGCGCATGGCTTTCGATGGACATCGCATTCGCCTGAATCTGCCGAGCTCGTTCGAGCTGCTCGATCTGGTGCAGCTGCTGAGCGATCGTCTGTCGGTGCTGGCGGGTCTCGACGAGGATGCCACGCATTGGGTCAGTGTGGCCGTCCGCGAGTCGGTCATCAATGCCATCAAACACGGCAACCGGGAAGACCTGGGCAAACACGTCACCGTCGAGTTCGTCCTCGAGCCGCGGGTCCAACCGCGTGAGTTCAGCGTCGAGGTGCTCGACGAGGGGGAGGGCTTCGACCCCGATGACGTCGCCAACCCGCTCGATCCGGAGAACGTCCTGAAGTCGAGCGGCCGCGGCATCTTCTTCATGCGCAGTTTCATGGACGACGTGTCGATGGCCCGTCGGCCGGGCGGCGGCATGTCGATCCGCATGCGCAAGACACTCGCGTCCTGACCTGTGCTCGATCCTCTCCTCGTCGCGACGGCCATCGAGGCCGCACTCCAGGCCGGCCGCACCCAACTGCAGTATTTCCGGCACGCGCCCACGATCGCCAAGAAAGGGCGGATCGATCTCGTCACGGCCGCCGACCTGGCCGTCGAACAGGAGTTCCGGACGCTGGTCGGGAACCGTTTCCCGTCGCACGACATCCTGGGCGAGGAGACGCCCGCCGACACGACGCGCCGATCGTCGGTGCGCTGGATTGTCGACCCGGTCGACGGCACGACGAACTTCGCGCACGGCCTGGCGTTCTTCTGCGTGTCGATCGCGCTCGAGATTGATGGCCGCATCGAGCTCGGCGTGGTCTACGACCCGGTCGCCAGGGAGCTCTTCACGGCCGAACGTGGCGCGGGCGCCCGACTCAACGGCCAGCCGATTCGCGTAACGACGTGCGACACGCTCGTGGACGCGTTGTTGTGCACGGGATTTCCCTACAGCATCCGCGACGAGCGGCGCCGGCAGATCGCGGTGTTCGCCGCGTTCCTCGAGGAAGCCCGGGCGGTGCGCCGGCTCGGTTCCGCGGCTCTCGACCTCTGCTACGTCGCCTGCGGGCGTTTCGATGGCTATTGGGAAGAGAAGATCCACAGTTGGGACATTGCGGCCGGCGCATTGATGGTGGAGGAAGCGGGAGGCCGGGTCAGCGGCCTCGACGGCACGCCATTCGATCCGTTCGCCGGGCATCTCGTCGCGTCCAACGTGCCGCTGCACGAGCCAATGCTGCATATTGTCGCGCGCACCCGGCTGGTGCCCGGGATGTGAACTCCCGCGGTGACACGCCGCGTGCGGCCGCGGGCGTGGCGCGCGGCTGTTCTGCGTGCGGCCTTGGCACCGTTCGTGCTCGAACCGGGCAGGACGGGTCGTCGGGCGGCCCGGCCATTTCCCAGGAGCAGAGAGAATCATGAAGGCTCGTACTGGCGTCATCATGCTGTTTGCCGCAATGGTGTTCGCGGCCTCGCCCGCGTCCGCGCAGGTCGTACAGTCGCTGCACTTCGGCGGCGGGTTCTTCGGCCCGAAAGGGTTCGATTCACGTGCCGAGGGCGACGTGCTCGTGCGCGACGCGTTTGGTGAGTTTCTGCCGGGCTTTCCGAGTCTGTCTGATGCGCTGGCCTTCGAGATGCGCGACTTCCGCGGTGGCCAGGTGTTCGCGGAGTGGACGGCCACGGTTGGCGAGCGGGTCGAGATCGGCGCGGGCGTGAGTCTCTATCAGCGCAGCGTGCCGACCGTCTACTACGATCTCGTCGACGAGTTCGGTGACGAGATCGACCAGACGCTGCGACTGCGCGTGGCGCCGATCACCGCCGTCGTGCGGTTCCTGCCGTTCGGTCGCGCCGGCGATGTGCAGCCGTATGTCGGCGCCGGCGTCGGACTCTTCTCGTTCCGCTACTCGGAGACCGGGCGGTTCGTCGATCCCGAAACGCTCGACATCTACGAGGATCGCTTCACGACAACGGGCACCGCGCCAGGTGCGGTCGTGCTCGGCGGACTGCGGGTACCGCTCGGCGGCGATGTCTTCGGGCTCACGCTCGAGGGGCGCTATCACATCGCGACCGGCAAGACGGGCGGCATCGACAACGGCTTCCTCGACGAGAAGATCGATCTCGGCGGCGGACAGTTCAACATCGGCTTCCTCGTGCGCTTCTGATCGCCATCCGGCGGCGCCGCGCCCGGAACCGGTCTACCGTCGCCGGTAGAGCGCGACGCCGCCGCCCTCTGCGACCCGTTCGAGTCCATCCAGATAGCCGGCGTCGCGCCGCGCGCGACCGGCCAGTTCGTCACCGCCTTCCGCCCGCTCTTCCACGAGCATCCAGCGCACGTGGGCCGCGGGCTGTTCGCGGGCGCGCAGCCAGAGGTCGCCGTTGCCTTCGTGGATGAAGTCCGCGATCCCGAATCCGGCGTGCGACGCCTCCTGCATGTAGTGGCCGAGCGACCCCATGCTCGCGAGAATCGGCGTGCCATCCCACTCGCGCGCCAGGTAGGCCGTGACGGCCTGCCGGCCGAGCCGGTACGGCGTTTCCCATTGCGCCTCGAGCACCATCGCGCTGCGAGGATCGAGCGGTGGACGCTGCCAGGCCGACACCAGGACGAGCACGAGGGCCGCGGCCAGGTGCAGACGGCGCGGCAGGGCGGCAATCGCGAACGCCGCGAGGGCAGCGCAGGCGACGACGATCGGCACCATGTAGCGAATGCGGAACGGGTGGCCTTCGAAGAAGGCGTAGAGCGGGAGCCCGGCCGCAGCGACCAGGGCGAGGACGGTGGCCGCAGACGCGCGACCGCGAAGCCAGACGAGGCCGGCCGCGACCGCGCCGGCGATGCCGGCCGCACGCAGCACCGGCCCGCCGAGTGCGCCGGTGCCATGCCAGACGCGCAGCAGGACTTCTCCCACCTGGTGCTTCAACCGCAGATCGGGTTCGTAGAATCCCGACGTCACGAACCAGACACCGGTCGATCCCTTGCTGAGCAACAGGAAGGCGACGACCGCGCCCATCACGTACGGCGCCAGCGCGAGCGCACGCACCTGCCGTTCACGCCACAGCACGATCGCCGCAAGCGAGACGAGCGCGCCGGACACGAGCCAGCCCTCGTAGCGCGTGAGCGTCAGGGCCACGAGCATGACACCGGCGGGCAGCGACGAGGTCTGTCCCTTCGCGTCGATCCAGCGCGCCACCGCCCAGACGGCCAGCAGCGAGAACCCGATGAGCAGCGGCTCGGTCATCGGTGTGCTCTGGAGATAGAGCACGTTCGGGTTGAGCAGCATCAGCAGCGGCGCCGCCACGGCGGCGGGCCACGACCGGGTGAGACGCCACAGCGTCGTCGACAGCGCTGCCAGGCCGGCGGCCATCGCCAGGACCGACAACGCCGTCGACGGGTAGCCCGTGCGATACGCCCAGTCCCACTGCACGATCGGCATGTTGAGGAGGTGGGGCAGTGGCAGCCACACGGCACCGATCTGCACCCACCCGGGTGTGAGGCTGTCGATGATGCGGCGCGCGACGACGAGGTGCGCCCGCGCATCGTAGTGACTGAGCGTCAGGCCCGCGATCGCATAGAACCACGCGGCGCCAGCGCCGACAACGACGGCCACCGCAGCAACGACGGCCCGCAGACGGCGCTCTGGAGCGGCGTCGGCTATAATCGATCGGTTGTCGTGGGGCATCTCGGACGTGACCTTCCGGTGACATTCTAAAGTGGACCGCCTCACAGACCTCTTCAACCGCATCGTCGCCTGGATCGAGCCGCTGGCCGAGCAGATGGGCGCCCCGGGCCTCGCGCTGGTGGCGTTCGTCGATTCGTCCTTCATTTCGCTGCCGCAGGTGACCGACGCGCTCATCGTCGCGCTGACGTTGAAATCCCCCTCGCAGTGGGGCGTGCACGGGCTGGCCACCACGCTCGGATCGATGGCCGGGTGTCTGCTGCTCTACGTGCTGGCGCGCAAGGGGGGCGAGGCGTTTCTGCGCCGGCAGTTCAAGGAACGGCACATCGACCGCGGGCTGGCGCTCGTCCAGAAACACGGCTGGCTCACCGTCGCGGTGCCGGCGTTGATGCCGCCGCCGGCGCCGTTCAAGTTGTTCATCCTGCTGGCCGGCGTGGCGGGGATCCGGCCGCTCACGTTCCTTGGCGCGATTGCGCTCAGCCGCGGGGTCCGGTACGGCGCCGAGGCGTATCTCACGTATCGCTACGGTGAGCAGGCCAGCGCCTTGATCAGCCACAACCTGGGCACGATCTCCATGGGACTGGCCGGCGTCATGGCCGTCGGCGCCGCGCTGGTGTTCCTGTGGCGCAGACGCCCCGCAGCCGCCTGAGGACGTCGAGCCGGCCGGCCCGGTTAGAATGTGACCCGCTTGCCCCAGACGCCCGCGCTCTCCGTCGTCATTCCCATCTACAACGAGGAACCGAACCTCGACGCGCTCTATCGCGAGGTTACCGAGGTCCTGACGGCGTGGGGGCGCCCGTACGAACTGCTGCTGGTCGACGACGGCAGCCGCGATGGGTCGTTCGAGATCCTGCGCCGCATTCAGGCCGGCGACGCGCGCGTCCGCGTCATTCGGTTCCGGAAGAACTTCGGTCAGACCGCGGCGTTCGCGGCCGGTTTCGCCGCAGCGCGCGGCCGCCTGATCGTGACGTCGGACGGCGATCTGCAGAACGACCCGCGGGACATCCCCGCGATGGTCGATCGTCTCGAGCGCGACGGCCTCGACATCGTGTGCGGCTGGCGCAAGGACCGCAAGGACACGTGGATCAATCGCCGGCTCCCGTCGATGGTGGCCAATGCGTTGATCTCGTGGGCGACCGGCGTGAAGCTCAACGACTACGGCTGCTCGTTGAAGGTGTTCAAGGCGGAGGTCGTCAAGCCGCTGCGTCTCTATGGTGAGCTGCACCGCTTCCTGCCCGCGCTGGCCAGCGAGATGGGCGTGCGCATTGCCGAACAGCCGGTCAACCATCGAGCGCGCGTGCATGGTCGATCGAAGTACGGCATCTCGCGCACGATCCGCGTCATCCTCGATCTGATTACCGTCAAGTTCCTGCTGAGCTACTCGACACGGCCGTTGCAGATGTTCGGGTTGATCGGCATGCCGATGAGCGGGCTGGGACTGGCCACGATCGCGTGGCTCGCCTGGCTGCGGCTCGAAGCGTCGATTACCGGCAACTGGGACGGGTATCAGCCGATCGCCGATCGGCCGCTGTTCATGATTGCCATCCTGCTCATCTTCACGGGCGTACAGCTCGTCACGCTCGGCCTGCTCGCCGAAATGCAGGCGCGCACGTATCACGAGTCGCAGAGCAAGCCGGTCTACGTGATCCGCGAGATTCTCGAGCGCGACGCCGACGCCTGACCGCGCGCCGTGCCGTCACGGCGCCGTCGCGTCCGCAAAACCCGACACCGGCCGTGGAAACGCGGGACACACGCCGTAGGTCCGAGGCGTGGCCGTGGGAACCACCTGCGCGCGAGCCCAGGCCGGTGCGAGACCGAGGTCGATCGTCAGCGCTTCGGACGAGATCGGCGTGCGATAGAGCTCGAGCCTGACCACGAACGGGGACGCGCCGTCGGGCACGCTGGACGACGCGTCGTCGTACGCGAGATCGTTCGCGAGACGTTCGCGATGGCCCGGGTCCGCGACGTCGTAGAGCGCGACGTGGAATCCGCGCCGCTCGACGCGCGACCACTCGCGTGGCGCGATGGACGGACGCTCGTCGAATCCCAGATACAACACGATCGGACCGCGTTCGTCGGGGCGCGCCGCGACGACCGACAGCGACGCGGCCGCACGCAGATCCGGCACGTCGCGCCAGCGAGGCCCAATGACGGTGCAGCCACCCCGCCAGGCGAGCGGCTGCAGGCCCGGGGCCAGAGGCGGGCCGTCAGCGGCGAAACCGCGCGACTGCAGCCCGCGTGTCGTGCGTGGAAACGCGAACAGCGGGGACGGCGCCGGACGGAACGGATCGACGGACGTCAAAGTCGCGTCTGCGGCGGTGCGCCAGCGGGTTTCGACCGCGACGAGCGTGTCGACCACGAGCTCTTCACGCGCGATGGTGGCGCCCGGCGGCACGGCCGCGAGTCTCGCGGCGACGTCGCGGCTCGAGAGTCGCTCGTGGCCGGACGGCCGGAGGTCGGCGGGCATCTCGTCGCGCCAGGGCAGCACCTGGAAGACGGGCAGCAACAGCAGGAGTCCGGCTGCCGCGAGACGCCCTCCGATGCCAGGCTGCGTGGCGTCCAGCACGCGACGCACTCCAACGGAGGCCAGGGCCCACGCGCCAACGGCAGCCGGCGCCAGCATCGTCAGCGACGGGAGAGGCGACCAGAGCGCGGCGACGAGGGGAACCGCGGCGTACGTCGAGGCCGCCAGCCACGAGCGCGCGGCACGCCGCGCCTCGACAGCGCTGAACGCGCCGAGAACGGCAAGTGCGCCGATGTACGGCCCGAGCGACAGCAGCAGGAGCCGAACGCTGCCCGCCGGGCCTGCGATCGCCGCTGTGCCGGGCACCAGGCACGACTGCGCGGTGCCCGGTGGCAGTCCGGGCGCCACGGCCATGGCGAGCCAGGCGACACCGAGCACCCCCGCGGCTGCGGCCGCCGGTCGCACCACGCGGCTCGTGAGGGCCTCGTCAGCGCGTGATTGCCACGCGACACCCGCCGCCAGCGCAGCGAGCGGCAAGGCGAGCGGCGGCGCGAGCGCGGCGGTGGCCATCACGCCAATCGTGCCGGCAGTCGCACCGATACGCGCGCCGCCCGTCGAGACGAGGACCAACAGCGTGGCCGCGGCGGTCAACAGCAGAACACCCTGTGCGGGATCAAAGCGTGGATGTGCGAGGTCGGAAAGGGCACACGCCGCGGCAACGGCCAGGGCGATCGACGCGCGGCCAGACACGCGTCTGACGAGGAGCGCGACGATGGCGATTGCCGCGGCCGTGCAGGCGCGTCCGAATCCATCGATCCAGAGGCCGAGCGGAAGCTGCGGCAGCAGATACGCCGCAAGGGCCGCCCCGGCATCTGCGAGGCCGGGACACGCGCGAGTGAACACGACGTCGGCTGGCGGGCCGAACAGGAAGATGGCCGCACCAGCGCCGATCATGGTGGTGGCCGCGAGGGCCGTTTCATCCGACCCGAAGGTGACCAGCCGCCGGAAGCTCATGCAGAACGCCATGCTAATATACGCGCCGCCGTCGCAGCCCGCGGCGGCTGTTCCATGACAGTGTCCCGCTCCGGTCCGACCCGCGAACTCTGGTGTGCCCTCGCGGTGTCGTGGCTGTTCGTCATCGCGCGCAGCCTCATCTTCGTCCTGTACGAACAGGCGTTCTTCGATTCCGATCGCGCCATCATCGGCCTGATGGCGAAACACCTCGCCGAGGGGCGCGCGTTTCCGCTGTTCTTCTACGGGCAGACGTTCATGCTCGGCACCGAGGCCTGGTTTGCCGCGCCGTTCTTTCTCGTGGCCGGCGCCAGCGTGGCGACGCTGCACGCCTCGCAGGTGGCCCTCAATCTGATCGCGGCCACGCTGATGATTGTCGGCCTCACGCGGTGGGGAGGCCTCCGGCCGACGAACGCCGCGATGGCCGTGGCGGCGTTCACGATGGTGCCGCCGCTGACAGCGGCGTATCTGCTCGAAGCGGGCAGCAACGTGCCGCCCTTCATCGTCGTCGCGCTCCTGTGGTTCGTGCGCGATCGGCCACTCTGGTTCGGATCGATCCTCGCCGTGGGATTCCTCACCAGGGAGTTCGCCATCTATGCCGTGCCCGTCCTGATTCTGGGCGAGGCGGTGAGCGGCCGGCTCTGGCATGCCGAGCGCCTTCGTCACTGGCTGGTCGCGGCCACCGTTGCCGTGGCGACATGGCAGGGCGTTCAGGTGCTCAAGCCGTACGCCGACCTGATGGGCCCCGGCACGCGCGGCGATCTGCTCAACGGCCTCGGCGGCTCTCAGATCGGCAACCTGGGCGACCGGATGCGTCTGCCGTTCGACGATCTTCCCGACCGGATGCGCGGGATGTTCACCGTGCACCTGCCGAGGCTCCTTGGCGGTGCGCACGTCGAACACGCTGTCGCGACGCAGGGACGCGATGGCCTGTTTCTGCTGTGCGCCATCGGGCTCTCGCTCACCGTGACGCGAGCGGCCTGGCGCGGCTGGCGTGTCGGGTTCGCCTCGACGGCCTACGGCTGGTACCTGCTCGGTGTCGGCGCCCTGGCCGTGCTGGCGAGTCTGCTCACGCGGCCCGACGCGGCGGTCGCAGACCGGTATCTGCTTCTGGCGCTGCTGCTGCCGGTCGGTGCCGTTGCCGTGTCGCTGGCTCTCGAGTCGTCACGAGCGTGGCGTGCGGTGCCCATCGTCCTGCTGGCGATCTGGGCGACGTCGTCGGTCGTCGACCACGTCAATCATGCCCGCCGCTACGCGAGCGGCCGGGAACCGAACGACATTCGCGTGCTCATCGACGGGCTGACGGCGCGAGGGATCACCGTGGCCGAGGCGCCGTTCTGGCGGGCGTACAAAACCACGTTCATGGCGCAGGAACGGGTGAAGGTCGCGTCGAGCGACTTCGTCCGGATTCGGGAGTATCGACAACTCGCGGATGCCGAGGGGGACGCGCTCGTCCGGATCCAGGACACGCCCTGCCGCGCCGGCGCCGAGCGCGACCGCATCGGGATCTGGTTTCTGTGCAGACCGTGACAGTGGTGTGAAGCCAGGCCTCCAGGCACCGTTTGCTCCCCCTGTCCCATCGTCGGTATCCTGTTGCGGTTCTACGGTTGCTCGACGGGCCGCCTCTTGACTCGCTATCCATCCCTCCATCGTCTGGTCGTCGTCGTGTGGCTGACCTGGGCCGCTGGCTGTTCGAATCCCGTGGCGCCACCGCCACCGGCCGTCGCCGCGCCGGTGATTACCTGTCCCGCGAGTGTCGGGGTCGATGTCGTGGACACTCGTGCCACGGCCGTCGATTTCCCGCCGCCGGTCGCCGGTGGCGGAGCGCAGCCGGTGACGGCCACCTGCACGCTGGCGTCGGGATCGGTGTTCAACGAGGGCAAGACCGACATCATCTGCACGGCAACCGATGCGATGACGCGAACGGCGCAGTGCGCGTTCAGCGTCACGGTCAGCGTCGTGCCGCGTCTGCGCGGTTCGAAGATCGTCGCCTTCGGCGACTCGATGACCGCTGGTGAAGTGTCGGAGCCCTTCGACGCGAACGTGCGGTATCTCGACGTGGAGAACAGCTACCCGAGCGTCCTCGGACGGCTGCTGGCCGAGCGGTATCGCGGACAGGAGCTTGCGGTCGTCAACGAGGGCTGTCCGGGCGAACGCGTGGTGTTCCCTGGCGCACCGTGTGGCGGCGGCGAAAGCGGTGAGGACCGTGTCGAGACCGTGGTCCTGCGACACCGGCCGGATGTGCTGATCGTGCTCGAGGGGGTGAACGGTCTGATTACGAAGGCGGACGCCACGGCGATTGGGGAGGGCCTCCGGCGGGCGGTGCGCCGCGCGGTCCGCGACGGTGTGCAGCTCGTCCTGGTGTCGACCATTCTGCCGGGCGCCGCGCAAGGGACGAAGCCGCCAAATCCGGAGCTCGTGCAGGCCCTGAACGACGAAATCCGCTCGTGGGTGGGCCGCGAGGGGGCGGTGCTGATCGACAGCTACGCGGCATTCCAGGGCAACGAGATGGCGCTCATCGGCAAGGACGGTCTGCACCCGAACCTCGACGGTTACCGCAAACTCGCGGACATCTTCTTCACGGCACTCGTCCAGCATTTCGAGGCGCCGCCGCCGGAATCGGGTCCCGCCGACCCGTCCCGATCGGTGCTGGCCGCTCACGGGCACGGCCGCAGGGCAGCCGGTCGATGAGGCTCTGGATCGTATCGGGAACGGGCCGCCTGGCCCTGCTGGTGCTTGGTCTGTTCGTGGCCGCCTGCGGCGGCGGGAGTTCGCCAACGGGACCGACACCACCGCCGCCTGCGCCGCCTCCCGTCGTGACCCCGCCAACCATCACCGGCCTGACCATATCGGCGACGCGCGTGGAGGTCGACACGGCGGTGACCGTGACGGTTGCCGTGACGGACGCCGAGAAGGCGCCTGCCGATCTGACGTATGTCTGGTCCGCGCCCGTGGGCACGTTCACCGGCACCGGCGCGTCGGTCACCTGGACGTTGCCGAAGGACGCGGCGGCCACGCCGCGAGACGTCGTGCTGACGGTCACGGTCGTCGAGCCCTATCAGGTGCTGGAGGCGGGACAACTGGTGACGCGCGAGCATCGGATCTCGCGCGACGCGCCGTCCATCCGCGTGCACGACTCGACGGCCGAGATCTCGAAGATGGTCCGGACGTTCCTCGTGGACTATTTCGGCAACATCAACCTCAGCCCCGACGCGTGCCTGGTCGACTTCAGTACGAACCGCAGCCTGTGTCCGACCGGGCGCGATGCCGAGCACAGCGACCTCGCGGACAATCGCGCCAACTACGCCAACGTGTCCGAAGTGCAGGTGCGCGTTGATTCGGTCGAGTTGAACGCCGGCCGCACCTTCGCGTGGATCTCGGCGCCGTGTCTGTTTCGATCGCAGAAAAAGAACGGCGATCGTGAGGCGTTTGCCGGCAACTGCGAGCTGACCGCGGTGTACGACGCCGGACGCTGGTGGCTCTGCGACAGCTTCTTCAGGAACGCCGTGCCGATTCCGCTCACGGGCCCCTGGCCGCTGCGGCAGACGTTCGGCTCGGGTGTCGCCGAGCCCGGCACGTTCCCGTTCTATTTCCGCTGATCGGGTGCCGGCGCGCGGCGCCGATCGAACGCGAAGATCAACCCGCCTGGCAGCGTGCCGATGACGGCCAGCGCGGCAAAGAGCGTCGCCATCGCGAACGACTGAGCCGCTGGTACGCCGATGGCGCCGAAGAGCAGCTGAAAGGCGAGTGCGCCAGTACCGAGCCCGGCCACCGACGTCGGCAGCAGCATCACGAGCACGATCACCGGCACGAACGCGAAGTACCAGATCAGCGCGCTGTCGACCGCCAGTGCACGGCCGAGCGTCCAGGCTTCGAGCGTCCTCAGAATCTGCACGCCAATCGACAGCGCGAAGACGATGGCCACCGTGCGGCGGTGCGATCCGTACTGCCGGATGGCGGCCAGCGCCTTGGCCCCGAGCCGGTGGAGCGCCGGCACGCGCGCACCCAGCCAGTTGCCCACGCGGCCAGCCGTCGAGCCCGCCCCGAAGAGCAGCAGGATCGTGATGGCAAGGATGCCGGCGACGGCGAGCCACAGCAGGACCGTGCTGACTGCGCCGAGCAGGTGGCGGGCGACGACGAGTCCACCGGTGGCCATGAGCACCACCGACGCCACGCCCAGCAGGCGATCGACGACGACCGACGCGAAGGCGTCAGCCGCCGGCACGTCGAGCCGCGCCAGCGCCACGCCGCGGACCGCGTCGCCCCCGACACTGCCTGGCAGGAAGCTGCCGACGAAGCCGCTGACGAAGAACACGCGCATGATGCTGAGAAACGGCAGGTCCCGGCCCCGTCCCGACGTGCGGAGCAGCAGGAGCCAGCGATAGGCGTTGGCGAGGCGGTCGACGATGACGAGCCCGCAGGAGACGGCGAGCCAGGAGGGCGATGCGCTGGCGAGGCTGGCGGCGACCGTTTCCGGGTCCGACCACCAGAAGAGCAGCAGCATGAGCCCGACGCCGATGACCAGGCGCAGGACGCGGGTCACTCAGTTGGCCTTCGCGCCCTCGGCCGGGGCCGCGTCGTCTGCCCAGAACTCGCGGTCGTTGTCGTCGATGTCCGCAAGCGCGCGGCCGCGCAGGATCTTGTCGGCCATCGTGAGACCCTGGCCGATCGAGTGGTCCATGTTGTTGTACCAGAACCGTCCCGAGCGGCCTGCGAGGAGCAGGTTCCGGTACGCGCCGAGCGTCTTCAGGTTGCGCGTCAGCTGGTCCATGTAATCGAGCGTGTAGATCGGATACGTCTCGGGCACCGGCTCGATGTGCGTGGCCATGATCTGATCGCGCGAGTCGATGGTCTTCGTTCGTACGAGGTCGTTGACGATCGCATCGGTGAACCGATCGGGGTGCCTCCACCGTTCGTCGCCCTTCCGGCAGGTCAGCTCGATACAGAGCCCGTGCGTGCCGGGCGGCGCGGTGCTCGGCGCGAATGCGACCGGCGCCGACACGCGGGAGAAAATTTCATCGCCGCCGTGATACGTCCACTGGAAGTTGTGCTTGAGCGCGCCGCGCACTTCGAAGTTGTAGAAGATCGTCGACAGATAGCTGAGCGTGATCCCCTCGATGCCGAGCAGCTCGTTGAGCTTCGTCATCGGCGCGGTCCAGACGATCTGATCGCAGGCGATGCGCTCACCGCCGGCGACGATGGCCGAGATGCGCCCCTGTGCGGCTTCCACGACGTCGACCGGCGCGCCCAGCAGCACACGGCCGCCGCGAGCGAGGATGGTCTCGTGCAGCCGATCGGAAAACCGTCCGACACCGGTCGGCGGATACAGGAACGTCGTCTCCACGGGCTTGGGCAGCAGCGTCGTCTTCAGGAGCGACCACAGCGTGTCAGCCGACGCGCGTTTGTCGATGACGGCCCGGTTGACGCCGGCCCGGGCCCAGTCGCGGTGGAGCTCGGCGGGCGAGTGGAACAGGAACTTCTCGGTGTACGGCTTGAAGAACACCTCGTACAGCGTGCGGCCGTACTTGTTCAGCACGTCGGCTTCGAACGACTCGCCCTCGACCTTCGGCCGGTGGAGCAGATCGATCGCGCACCGCACCATCATGCCGAACGGCATCGAGAACAACACACTCGGCCGCAGCGGCCATTCATGGAACTTGCCGAACATGCGCGCGCCGCTGAGACGCGGGATTTCGATGGCGTCTTCCTGGAGAACGTCCTTGACGTAGGCCGCGACACGCGGGTTCTCCGTGTGGAAGCGATGCGGGCCGACGTCGAAGTGGAAGTCGCCGTAGTGCCAGGAGCGTCCCAGACCGCCGACGAACGGATCGCGCTCGACAATGGTGACCGATTGGCCCTGCATGACGAGCTGGTGCGCGATGGTCAGGCCGGCGACGCCGGCGCCTACAACGACAGTGTGGGGCTGCTGTGTCATGTGTCGAGACGGTCAGGACAACCGACCGATTGTATCAGGGACGACCGGGCCCTCCGTCCGGCGCCCCCGCCACTGCCAGGATGCGGACGCGCTCGCGGCGGAACACGAGCGGAAAGAACTGGGGCGCGGCCTGCAGTCGATCGGCCGCGGCCGCATCGTCGTCCTGATCGAACCAGAGGAACGAGATCCCCAGCCGCAGCGCGATGGCATGCGCTTCGGCTGGCGGCGCCGCCACGTACAGGTGATGCACGGCCGAGCTGCGTTCGGCATATGCGGGCGTAGCCAGCAGCGAGATGGGATCGCCGGCGGCCATGCGCCGGCCGGCAAACGACGGAATCAGACTCCAGTTCTCGCGTCCGCGCACGACCGGGTCTGCCTGCACGATGGCCGACAGCGGAGCATTGTCGCGCAGCCAGCGGAAGCCGGCCTGCTGCGCGGGCGAGATCGGGATGACCCAGTGGAATCCCGGGCCCATCGCCCTGTTTTCGAGATCCTGCGCGTTGAACGTGTCGATCACCGTCGTTGGTGCACCGGCGACCAGCAGCAGCGAGACGAGGCCGACCGATGCCGCGCGTGACCACTGAAACAGCGCCGCGATGCCGACGGCCGCCAGCATGGGCAGGGTCACCTGCAGAAGATTGCCGGCGCGGAAGCCGACCCACGCGATGTCGGTGAGGCTCACGAACCAGCCGAGCGCCACGGCGACGAGCACGCCGGGAATCGCCACCCACGCGCTGCCCAGCGTCCTGCGACTGACCCATGCGGCCATGCACAACGCGGCCGGCACGAACAGACCGCCGAGCGACAGCAGCATCGTCTTCACTGGCGCATTGCGGCCCAGACCCCGCCATCCGATGGTCACCGCGTCGCCCGCACCGCCGCCCATCTGGTTGAGCACGGTCCACCCCAGGCCGATCGCCACAGGCACCACCGTCCAGAGCTGGTCGATCAGCACGCGCCACGGCCATTGACGGGTGACGATGGCCCACGAGACGACGAGCCCGTGCATGAGGCAGAACGCCGCGCCGAGGAACGGGTTCATGACGACCGACAGCGTGAGCAGACCGCCGATGGCCACCGACACCTGCCGCGACATCACATGCGACGCCAGCCCCGCGGTGGCGAGCGCCACGAGTCCCGCCGAAAACGACGTCGCGTGTTGCGGCGTCCACCACATCGAACGGACGAGACCATCGATGCGGAGCCCCTGGAACCGCCAGTTGGTGACGGCATCGATGTTCAGTTGTCGCACTTCCTGCAGCATGGCTGAGGGCGCGACGCCGCGTGTCCACAGGTCGTGCAGCGTGTAGAGGCCCTCCCAACTCGGCGCCATCAGTGCCAGCAGGCTCGCGGCCAGCGCAGCGCCGCTTCGTCCCGTGACACCCCAGGCGCCGAGGAAGATCGCGCCGAACATGAGGATGGCCGTGCCGAGCGCGTTGATCTCGAGCGCGCCTTCCACCGGCAGCAGGCGTGCCGACTCGGGGCCCGCGATCGCAGCGGGGACGAGGAAGTACGTCCAGTAGTAGTGGATGGGCTCCGGCGCGAGGTAGGGATTGGTTGGCGGAAACTCGAATCGCGCGAGCTCTTCGGTCATCGCCATGTGCCACACGAAATCGGCGGTGAAGTACGAGCGGTAGAGTCGTGATCCGGCTGCGTCGGTTTCACCCACCCTGGCGTAGGGGATGGCGAAGAACACGAGTACGCACGCGAGAAACAGCAGTCCGCGCTGTGTGTCGATCGGACGCCAGGCCGGCGTGGCGACCAGCGGCGGACGCGAGCGCCATCGCGTCCAGAGCCGCCATGCCGCGACCGCGACGACGCCCCAGGCCGCCGCGAAGGCGAGGCGGTTGGTCAGCCCCATCCATGCCGTCGCCCAGATGGCCAGTGACGTGAGGCCGTATCCGGCGAGTGCGCCGGCGACCCAGCCGAGTGGCGACTGCTGGCCGAACAGGCGCCAGCCCGCGGGAAGTCCCGGTGCGAGCGCGAGCGCGTAGAGCAGAACGTAGACGAGTCCTGCCAGACCACCGAAGTGCAGGGTGAGGCCGGCGACAGAGGCAGAGAGCAGAACGAGCAGCAGGGCAGTCACGATCGGGATGGCCCGGGTATCGTACTCGAAGCCGCACTGACGCGGGGCGCCGCGGGCAGACCCGTCATAATGTGCGCCGTGTCCGTTCCTGCTGCGTCGGTCGCCGGTCTGCGACGTGCGACTCGACTTGTCGGGCCGGCCATGTTCGCCGCGGGTGTCTGGGCGGCGGCTGGCAGTCTCACGATTGAAGGACTCGACGCGACGACGCGCCTCGGACTGCCGGCATCACCCTGGTGGTTCGTCCTCGCGTTGGCCGCGGCATGCCTGAGTCCGGCGCTTCGCACGCGGCCGCTGCTCGCACTGGCCGCGCTCCTTCCCGTACTGCCGTGGCTGCCGATGCCGTGGCCACCCGTCGTGCTGATGTGGACGGGACGGGCCGCGTGGGTGCCGGTCGGGCTCGTGGCGCTGGCGGCCGCGCTGCTGGGCCTGCGCGGCTTCGAACCGCTGCGCGCGTCCGGGCCGCGCCGCGCCGCGACGGCCGCTGGCATCCTCACGGCGCTCGCGCTCGTCGCCACGGCCACCAGTCTGTCGCCGCGTCTGCCGTCGGGCGACGAGCCGCACTACCTCATGATCACGCAGAGCCTGCTGCGCGATGGCGACCTGCAGATCGAGAACAACCACGCGCGCGGCGACATGGCGCCGCATCTGTCGGCCGACGTACGGCCGCACTTCATCCAGCCGGGCGTCAACGGCGCCATCTACTCGATTCATGCGCCAGGCGTGCCGGTGATCGTGCTGCCAGCCGTCGCGGTGTTCGGCTACCGTGGCGCGCAGGCGGTCATCGTGCTCATGGCCGCGCTGACCGGCGCGTTGATGTGGGCGATCGGCTGGCTGGCCACGCGCGACCGCGCCGCCGCCTGGTTCGCATGGGCGGCGGTCGTCGGCTCCGCCACGTTTCTCGTGCAGGGCGTGACGATCTTTCCCGATGGCCCCGGCGCCTGTGTGGCCGCCGGAACGCTGGCGGTTCTCTGGTATCTCGAGCGACGGCGCGGGCGGCTCGAGTCGTGGCTGGTGGCCGTGTCGGCGGCATTGAGTCTGCTGCCGTGGATGCACTCGCGATTCGCGGTGATCGCTGCGGGCCTCGGCGCCATGGTCACGGTGTGGATTCACCAACGCCCGGGCACGACGCCTGCCGCGCGCTGGCGGGCAACGTCTGCCTTTGTCGCGCTTCCCGCGATGTCGGCCGCGGCGTGGTTTCTGTTCTTCTACGTGTTGTACGGCACGCCGAATCCGTCGGCGTCGTACGGTCCGAATCCGGAAATGAACGTCGCGTATATTCCTGGCGGCGTGGCGGGCCTGCTGTTCGATCAGCAGTTCGGCCTGCTCATCGCCACGCCGGTGCTCGCCGCGGCGTTCGCCGGCCTGCGCGCGAACGGCCATGCGGTCTCGCGTCTGCTGCTCTGGTGGCCGCTGGCGACGGCCGCGGCATATCTCGCCGCGTCTGCCGCGTACTGGATGTGGTGGGCCGGCGTGCCGGCGCCACCGGCGAGGCTGGCGACCGCCGTTCTGCCGGCCCTGGCGGCGCC
>CAZVHY010000002.1:54422-56531 GCA_964627115.1 uncultured Solibacteraceae bacterium
GTCGCGGCGTTCCTGTGGGCGCGCCGCATCGATCGCGCTCGGCTTCAAATCGTCGCGCCGCTCGTCGTCCCGGTGGCATTGATGGTGGCGACGCAGGCGGGGTGGGCGGTCACGGGCTCGCGCGGTCTGGACGCGTCGCGCGCCCAGGCGGCACTGCTGGCCGAGCCTGTCGATCGCGTCCTTCGCGTGACGCCGTGGCGTGTGACGTGGACCGACCGCGCGCGCACGTCGATGACGATGCGGCTCGTCGACCGCCGGCAGCGTGTGCCCGAGGGCGTCCTGACCGCCGTGGCGCTTCCGCCCGGCACCTACACGTTCGACATCGCCAGTCGCCGGCCGCTCGGGGGAACGCTGACGGCGACGATCGGACGCGCGGGCCCATCACTCGCGACCTTCGCGTTGCTTCCGCGCACGCGACAGTCGGTGACGCTCGATCTCCCGGCCGGCGCTGCGCGTCTGACGCTCTGGATCGATCAGACGCTGCGCGAGTCGATCGAGAGTCTCGACATGCGGCCCTCGGCCCCATCGTCTACCGCGCCCACGGCCCGCGCCGCACTGCGCGCGCAGACGGCGACGATCTACTTTCTCGATGACAACGTCTTCGTGGAAGGGGATGCGTTCTGGGTGCGAGGCGGGCGCGCGAGCGAGGCTGTGATGACAATGGCCCCGGGAGCCCGTGATGTCACGCTCGCCGTGGCGAACGGGCCTGTCGCGAATACGGTGACCGTGGCCGCGGGCGGCGGCAATCAGGTGCTGACGCTTGCAGGTGGGGAGGTCGCGCGTGTGCCGGTTCCCGTCAGCACGACGGGCGGCACCAGACTCTCGATCGCGTCCGGCAATGGGTTCCGGCCGTCAGACGACGGCGTGAGCGGCGACGACCGCTATCTCGGCGTGCGTGTGACGGTGGAGTGAACCGCTGGCGCAGCGCGGTGCTGCGCCAGCGGTTCACTCTCAGCGGTTGAGGGCCGAACCGAGCGACGCGGGCCGCGGCTGGCTGCCGACCCAGAAGTTGCGATAGGTGGCGCCGGCATACGAACCCGATTCCTGCGCCGCGTCGTTGGCGCCGAGATACGCCGTGTGCGGCGCCGGATTGTAGACGCCGGGGGTCGACTCCGATCGTTCGTAGATGACCGGACCGGTGACGCCGCCTTCCCGCACTTCGAGCCGGAACGTCGATCCCCAGCTTGCGGTCCAGACGTAGGTCGTCGACGGGTTCAGCGAGCGGACGCCCGCGGCGCGCTGGCCGAAGTCCGGCTCGTACTTCAGGTCCGAATCGCCCATCAGCACCTTGTAGGAAATCGCGTTGTCGGGATTGCCCGGGATGCCGCGGTACTGGACGTTGAACAGGAACTTGCTGTTGAAGAGGTTGTTGCCGCCGTCCATCATCGAGAAGATGCGCGCCTTTTCGTGCGGCTTGTTGGGCTCGAGGCCCTCGACCTCCACCGAGATGACGCCGCTGGTCAGCGTCGACGCGAGCTGATACCGCACCCACGACGTGGGCGAGTTGACGCGCAGGCCGCTCGCGCCGGTGAACGTCGTCGAACCGGCAGTCGCTCCACTCGTCTCGCCGCCGCCAAGCGGATCGAACATCGCGCCTGGCACGTTGAAGCCCACCAGCTGCGAGCGGAACTGACCCGTCGTCGACCAGGCCGACACCTCGGCGCCCTGCGACACGCGTGCGCGCCAGTAGAAGAGCGTCGCGGGCTGGAGATCGGCGTCGGGCGTGAAGCCGGTCGTTCCGCCGCCGCCTTCCGCGACGCCGGTGCGCGTGACGTTGACGCGGTAGTCGGCCACGTGTGACGTCGCCGAACTGCTGAAGTCGGACGTTTCGGAGATCTGGAATTCGTAGACGCGCGTGCCCGCGCCCGATCCGCCGTTGCCGACGGTCAGCGTGGGCCGCAGCGTGTTCAGTTGTGTGCCGCCCGATGGCGACTGCAACGTCGGCGTTGTCAGGCTGCCACCGCCCGGCTGCGGGGACGGCCCCACGGGGACGTCGCGGGAGCCACTCTCGGAACAGGCCATCGAGGCCGCGGTGAGGGCAAAGGCAAGGGTCGTCAGTACTACGCGAACGTTTCGAGTGACCAAGCGCATCTCCGACGCGCTGATCCG
>CAZVHY010000002.1:56631-57954 GCA_964627115.1 uncultured Solibacteraceae bacterium
GCGCGCCGAAATCTCGTGATCGAGCTCGAATCCGGACGACTGGAGATCGAGTTCGGCGAGCAGGGCGCGCGGAAAGAGCTTCAGCGCCGTGACCGTATCGGTGAGATATCGCCCCGTGAAGCCCCAGCCGATGGCGCTGAGCGTCCGTCCGCCGAGATAGGCGCCGAGCGACTGGCCCGCGTATCGCCCGTGCGTGAGGTACCGGCTGCCGTAGACCGTCACGCCGGGGCTCTTCAGCGCGGCCTCGAACATCGGCACATAGTCGCGCGGGTCGTACTCGAGGTCGGCATCCTGAATCAGCACGAAGTCGCCGGTCGCCAGGCCGATGCCGTGACGGACGGCGCTGCCTTTGCCGCCGTTGGCCTTCCGCGCGACCACGACGCCGGGAACCAGCGCGGCGACCTGTGCCGTGTCGTCTGAGGAGCCGTCGTCGACGACGATCAGTTCGAGTCGACAGTCGAGGGCGCCGACGTCCACGTCGAGGATCTGCCAGAGCAGTCTGCCGATGAAACGGGCTTCGTTGTACGCGGGAATGACAACGGAAACGAGATGTGGCATGGCTATCGTGTCGAGCGAGCAGCGAGCAGGCGCTCAGCGGCCTCGAGATCCGCCGGCGTGTTGATGCCGAGCGCGTCCTCTGCGGGAATGGCGAACGTGCGCACGTCGAACGAGCGGGCGAGCCATGGCAGGAACGGCAGGAAGTTGCGTTCGCCGGTCAGAGAGCCAGGTGGGATCGTGTCGGCAAACTGCGGCAGCCGGGTCACGAACGCGTCGTACGAGAGGCTGAATAGGCCCGCGTCGGCGACGCCGCGATCGGGCATCGCGTCACCCTCACGCTGCTGTCGTACCGCGAGCAGACGCCCACGGTCGTCCCGATCGAAGTGGATGTAGGGCGTGTCTCGCTCGACCATCGGAACGATCGCGGCCGCGTCAGGCGCGTCGTCATCCTGCGCCGCCAGCGTCGCAACCGTGGCCGCCGACAGCGCGACCTGGTCGCACCACGAGATCCAGACGCGCGCCGGCTGCAGGCGTTCGGCGAGGCGGTGCGCGGTCAGCAGCGCATCGAGCATGCCCGTCGGCGCTGCCTGCTCGAGCAACTGCACGGGCCATCGCGCTCGAGCGAAGTGGACCCGGGCGCGTTCGCGATCGTCAGGCGACACGACAACGGCGATGGTCTGTGCGCGGGGGGCGAGCGTCGTCAGCACGCGATCGATCAGCGGCGTGCCGAGTACGGGCACGAGGAACTTCGGCCGATCGGCGCCAAGCCGGCTGCCGCGTCCGGCGGCCGGCACGATGAGCATCCGCGACGACATGGCCGCGAGG
>CAZVHY010000003.1:0-19288 GCA_964627115.1 uncultured Solibacteraceae bacterium
CAGGTGCGACACCATCGTCTGCACGCCGAGGTAGCCCATGCGCACCGGATCCTGCAGCACGAGCCCGTGAATCTGTCCCGCTTCCAGCCCCTTCACGAGCGTGTCGGACGCGTCGAAGCCGATGAACGTCACCTGACCGGTCCAACCGTTGTCCTGCAGGACGCGAAGCATGGCCAGCGTGGTGGACTCGTTGGGCGTGAAGATCCCCTGCACGTCGAGCCGGCCGTCGGGCGTCTTGAAGCGGCTCAGCAGCGTTTCGCTGCGGCGATACGCGGTCTCGACGTCCGTGCCGCCGTACTGGTTGTCGCTCAGAATCTGCATGTTCGCGGCCGCGCGGATCGACTCGAGGAAGCCCTCTTCGCGTTCCGTCGTGCTGTCGGATCCTTCCTGATACCGCAGCAGCACGATCTTGCCGCCGTTCGGCAGGGCTGTCCTGAGGCCGTCGCCGGCCAGACGGCCACTTGCGCGATTGTCGGTGGCCACGAAGCTGACGTAGTCGGTGCCCTTCAACCCTGAGTCGATCACCACGACGGGAATGCCACGACGCGTCGCGTCGGTCACCGGCCCCACGAGCGCCGTGTCGTCGAGTGGCGCGAGGACGATGCCGTCGACGCCACGGGAGATGAAACCTTCGACTTCGGCAATCTGCGCAGACCGATCGTCTTCGCGCAACGGGCCTCGCCAGATGATGTCGACATCGAGCTCACGAGCCGCGCGGTCGGCGCCCGCGTGGATGCTCTGCCAGAAAATGTGCGACGTGCCCTTGGGAATGACCGCGATGGTCATGCGATCGGAACTCGATCCGCCACCGCATCCAGCCACCAACGCGGCCGCCAGGCACGCCATCACCATTCGTCGTCGCATGGTCATCTCCCACTCTCGAGCCGCCAGAACTTCGCTGCCGTGCCGCCGAGTATCGCGTCACGATCGTCGGACGGCTGCTCTTCCGCAAACGCCACCACCGGCGCCATCACGCGGCCGTAATCGCCTGCCAGTGTGCAGACCGGCCAGTCCGAACCAACCATCAACCGGCTTGCGCCGAAACAGTCGAGCGCCACGTCGAGGTACGGCCGCACGTCCTCCGGCGTCCACGCCTGCCAGTCCGCTTCGGTCACGAGCCCCGACAGCTTCGCACACACGTTGGGATGCGCCGCCAGTTGCACCAGATCGCGCGCCCACGCGTCGATTTCCCGTGCCTTGATCGGCGGCTTCGCCAGATGATCGAGCACGAATCGCTGGTCGGGAAACCGCGAGACGACATCGATGGCCACGGGCAGGTGCCGGGGAAACAGGAGGAGGTCGTAGGTGAGATCGAACTCCGCGAGCAGACCCAGCCCGCGCAGGAACGCCGGACGCAACATGAAGCGATCGTCCGGCTCGTCGTGCACGATGTGGCGGATGCCGACGAGCTTCGCATCGGCGGCCCAGTATTCGAGCTGCTCGTGCAGATCGTCAGCCTGCAGATCGATCCACGCGACAACGCCCGCGATGAACGGGTGTGCCGACGCCAGCTCGAGCAGAAAGCGCGTCTCGTCGATGTCGTGCCGCGCCTGCACGGCGATACACGCATCGAATCCGGCCGCGCGCAGCTGCGGCTCGAGATCCGATGGCAGATAGTCGCGCTTCAGGCACGGCTTCGCCTCGTCGATCCACGGAAAGTGCGACGCGTGATAACGCCAGAAATGCTGATGCGCGTCGATGCGGCGCGTCACGGTGCTTCGTTGTACGCCGCGCGGGCGGCGTTCGCAATGCCGTTGGCGCGCGCCCAGTCCGGGTGTTTCGTCGACAGTTCCGACTGCACGGTCTTGGCGACTTCGTCGATCGATCGCCCCTGCGCCTTGAGCTCGCGGGCGCGGTTCTGAATCTCCGTCATGAACGCACGGTTCACGCCGACGAGCGCGCCGGTGGCTGTGGCGCCGTGCGCCGGCACGATGAGCGCCGGCTTCCACGCATCGAACGCGTCGAACGCCGACATCCACGCCTTCATGCTCGCGCCGCCGCCAGCCGCGAGGAACGAGTGGTTCATGACCACGTCGCCCGTGAAGAGCACGCGATCCTGTTCGATGAAGAAGGCCGTGTCGCCGCGCGTGTGCGTCGGCCCCACCATCAGCATGCGGACGGTCACGCCGCCGAGATCGAGCGTGTAGTCGCGATCGAACGTGATGTCGGCGGTGCGCCGCGTGGCGCCGGCCAGCATCTCGGTCATCGCCGGCGAGATCTTCGAGAAGTTCTGCACCATCTGCATACCGGTGTCGGCCCACTCGGCTTCCTGCGTGGTCGAGTTCACATAGCGCGCCGTGGGCGGGAACGCGAGATAACCCGTGGTGTGCTCCGGGTGGAAGTGCGTGGTGGCGATGTAGAGCTGGTTGTTCTTGCTCACCTTCGCGACCTCGCGCAGTACGGCTTCGCCGTTGGCGCGGCCGAGGCCCGGATCGATGACGAGCGTGGCGTTCGATCCCACGACAATGCCGACGTTCGGCACGAACGACACGTTGTCGTCGAGGATGATCCACGTGTGATCGGCCACCTTCGTGGTGGCGTTCTCCTTGACGACCGGGTTGGCCGCAGGCCCACGCTGCGCCGACACCAGACCAGCCGCGACGAGCAGCGCACCGGCGAAGACGACGAGACTCGGACGACGGATGGACATCATGGGGGCCTCCGGCAGGATAGGGGCGAACCGTGAGCAGGGGACGCCCGGAATGATACCCCGGCCGCGCGTTATCCTTGATCGATCATGTCCACTCCCGCTTCGTCAGCATCGAGTCTCACGCCGCGGGAACCCGGGGACGCGTTCGTCCACGAAATCGAACGCCAGCTGCGCGAAAGCGGCGCGCCCACGGCCGACGATGGCGGATCGCAGCAACCCGAGGTGCTGCCGACACGGCCACTCCAGTTCGTGCTCCACTTCCTCGGATACTACCGATGGCCGCTGCTGCTCATGGCGTGCCTCGAGCTCGGCCAGGCCGCGTGCCAGATCCTGATTCCCAAGGCCGTCCAGCAGCTGATCGACGCGGCCGTTGCGCTCCAGGGCACGGCCGCGGGCTCCGTGTGGACCGAGCTGGCCGGGCCGATGCAGCTCTTCGTCCTGCTGAACCTCGGCATCCTCGCCTTCAGCCGCACGAGCGGCGCCACGCTCGTGCTCGTCGGCCCGTCGCTGCGGCGACGCGTGCGCAACAGCCTGTACCGGTACCTGCAGTTCCACTCGCAGCGGTACTTCATGGGCAACTTCGCGGGCTCACTGGCCAACCGCATCTCCGAAGTGTCGATGGGCGTCAACCACTCGCTGTGGACCGTGCTGTTCGACTTCTGGCCCGTGTCGGTCACGCTCGTGGTTTCGCTGGTGCTGCTCGCCCAGGTCAACGCGTGGCTCGCCGTCGTGCTCGCGATCTGGACGGCGGGCTACGTGATCGTGTCGTACGTCCTGGCCATGCGCTGCCGCGAGTACGCCAAGGTGTTCGCCGCGGCGCGCAGCGCGGTGAGCGGCAAGATCGTCGACGCGGTCACCAATGTGATGAGCTCGAAGCTCTTCGCGCGGATGGCGCACGAGCGCTCGTATCTGAACCATTACCTCGATCAGGAAGTGACGGCCGCGCGACGCACGTTCTGGTTCATGGAGCGGATGCGCTGGTTCCAGTTCGTGGCGACGCTGTCGCTCCAGGTGGGCATGATCGGGTACGCGGCCGACCTCTGGCTGCGCGGCGGCATCAGCGTGGGATCGTTCGCCATGGTGGCGAGCCTGCTGCTGCTCGTCATCAACGACGTGCGCAACCTGAGCCGGCGGTTCCTCGAGTTCTTCGAGTACGTCGGCAACATCACCGACGGTGTCGGCGTCATCATCCGGCCCCACGAAGTGACCGACACGGCCGGCGCACGCGCGCTCGAGGTGTCGACGGGCGAAATCCGGTTCGAGAACGTCGACTTCCGGTACCCGGGCGGCATGGAGGTGTTCCGCGGCCTGAACCTCACTATTCAGGCGGGACAACGCGTCGGCCTGGTCGGGTTCTCGGGCTCGGGCAAGTCGACGTTCGTGAACCTGATTCTGCGGCTCTACGACATCCAGGGCGGACGCATCCTGATCGACGGCCAGGACATCCGTGCCGTGACGCAGGACTCACTGCGGAATGCCATCGCGATGATTTCGCAGGATCCCATGCTGTTCCATCGGTCCCTGCTCGAGAACGTCCGATACGGACGGCTCGATGCCACCGACCAGGAAGTGCAGGAGGCGGCGCAGCAGGCACACGCGCACGAGTTCATCGTGTCGCTGCCGGAGGGCTACGACTCACTCGTCGGGGAACGCGGCGTGCGGCTATCGGGCGGACAACGGCAGCGCATCGCCATCGCACGCGCCATCCTGAAGGACGCGCCCGTCTTCTTCATGGACGAGGCGACGTCGAGCCTGGACTCGGTCACCGAGCGGCACATCCAGGACAGCATCGAGGATCTCATGCGCGGCCGCACGGCGATCGTCATCGCCCATCGCCTGTCGACCATCGCGCACCTCGATCGCATCGTCGTCTTCCACCAGGGCGAAGTGGTCGAGGACGGCACCCATGCGGACCTGCTCGCGCGCGGCGGTCACTACTCGCGGTTGTGGAGCATGCAGGCCGGCGGATTCCTGCCCGAGCACGAAGGAGGTTCGTAGGGGCGACGCTGCGGTAGAGTATCGGCCACCATGGCCTCCCCCCGTGACGTCGTCGTCGACTGGGCCGAGCAGGGACGCATCGCGCCGGACGCGCTGCCGCAGGCGCTGGCCGTGGCCGGCGTCACGCCAGACGCGCGCGCGTGGCGACGCTTCATCGCGGCGCTGCTGCTGTCGCTTGGCGCACTGCTGTTCGCGGCCGGCGTCATCTTCTTCTTCGCCTACAACTGGGAGGCAATGGGCCGCTTCCAGAAGTTCGCGATCGTGCAGGGACTGTTCGCGGCCGCCGCATTCGGCGCCTGGTTCTACGGTCCGGCGAAGATTGCCGGGCAGGCGAGCCTGCTGCTGGCGGCGCTGCTTACGGGTTCGCTCTTCGCCCTCGTCGGTCAGACGTATCAGACGGGTGCAGATCCCTGGCAGCTCTTTGCCGTGTGGGCCGCGTTGATCGTGCCATGGGTCGTCGTCTCGCGCATGGCGGTGCTCTGGCTGATGCTGGCCGCGCTCGTCAATCTCTCGCTCGCGCTCCACTTTCAGACGTTCCACGGCATCTTCGGCATAGCGCTCTCCGGCGAAGTGCTGATCTGGGTGCTGTTCGCGCTCAACGGCATCGCGCTCATCGTCTGGGAAACATGCGCACGGCGCGGCACGCCGTGGATGCAGACGCGGTGGCCCGCGCGCACGATTGCGGCAGCGGTGGGAACGGCCATCACCTCGCTGGCGGTGGTGTCGATTCTCGACCGTCTCGGCGTCGACCAGTGGCGGTTGCTCGTGTATGCCGTCTGGCTTGGCGCCATGTACGCGTACTATCGCCGCACGTCGGTCGATCTCTTCATGCTCGCTGGCGGCGTACTGAGCACGATCGTCGTTCTGGCGACCGCGCTCGGCCGGCTCATCATCCACATCGGCGACGAGGGTGGCTTCCTCCTCGTCGGACTCGTCGTTGTTGGTCTCTCGGCGGCCGGGGCAATGTGGCTGCGACGGGTGGCCGCGGAGAGTGGCGAATGAAGGCGTCGGATCGCGAGAGCCTCTGGCAGCGTCTGTGCGCGACAGGTCTGGCTGAGGGAGACATGCCAGCGGCCACGGCGGTCTCGACGCCGTGGTACGTCCGGCTGATGCTCGGCATCGCCGGCTGGATTGGTGCGTGGTTCTTCATCGGGTTCCTCGGCACGGCGTTCGTGCTGATCTTCCGCCATGGCGCCGCCACGATCGGTCTCGGTGCGCTCTGCTGCGCCGGTGCCTATGCCCTGTTCAGGATGGCGCGCGAACAGGACTTCGTGCCGCAATTCGGGCTGGCCGTGAGCCTCGCCGGACAGATTCTCGTTGTCGCTGGTCTGTTCAACCTGATGGGCGAACATTTCAACGCCCGGCTGTACCTGCTGATTGCGGCGTTCGAGATCGGACTCGTCGTGCTGATCGCGCACTTCGTGCACCGTGTCTGGTCCACGGTGGCCGCGGCGATCGCGTTGAGCCTGGCCATTGGCGATCTCGGCGCATACAGCGTGCATGGCCTGGCCGCCAGCGCGGCCGCAGCGGTATTTGCCGGCATCTGGCTGAACGAACACGTCTGGGTGACGCGCGGTGCGCTGTGGCGTCCGGTGGGCTACGGCGTGGCGTTCGCGCTGCTCTGGTTCGATGGATTCACGCTGGCCGCGAGGGCGCTCGCGTCAGCCGACAATGTCGCCGGCGCATCCGCAATTGCCGTATGGGTGGGACCGGCGGTCGCCGGCGCGGTCCTCATCTACGCGGTGTACCGGCTGCTTGGACAGCACGACGTGTCGTCATCGAGTCCTGTCGGCATTGCGGCTCTTGCCGCGACCAGTGCCGTCGCGATCCTCACGATCGGTGCGCCGGGTGTTGCCGTGTCGCTCCTGATTCTCATCGTCGGCTTTGCCGGCGGGCACCGGACGCTCGCGGGCGTCGGTGTCGCGGCACTGCTGGGCTACCTCTTCTGGTTCTACTACTCGCTCCACGCGACGCTGCTCGTCAAGTCCGCCGTGCTGGCCGCCACCGGTCTCGTGCTGATTGCCTCGTGGGCCGGCGTGCACGTGCTCGTCGGCGATACGGATCGCGAGGGCATCCATGCGTAGCGCCCGGCTCGTCATCGCCATCGGTGCCCTTCTCGTGCTCGTCGTGGCCAACCTCGGCATCTACCAGCGCGAACAACTTCTCGCGACCGGACGCACGGTCCTGCTCGAGCTTGCGCCGGTCGATCCACGTTCCCTGATGCAGGGCGACTACATGGCATTGCGCTTCCGCGCCGCGGACGACGCTTTTGGCGAGCGGCCCGACGACTCGTGGCGCGACGGACGCATCGTGCTCGGCATCGACGCTTCGGGTGTTGGCACGTTCCGGCGATTCGACGATGGATCGGTCGTCGGGACGGATGAAGTGGCGATGCGGTATCGCATCAGGGACAACCGGGCGAAGTTTGCGACCAACGCGTTCTTCTTCCAGGAAGGCCACGCAACGTACTATGAGAACGCTCGTTACGGCGAGTTCCGCGTGGCGCCCGACGGCGAAGCGCTGCTCGTCGCGTTGCGAGGCGAAGCGCACGAACGACTCGGTCCACCATGAACTTCACGCATTCCATGTCGACGTCTCCCATTGGCCCCACACTCGAAACTCCCCGCCTGATCCTTCGTCCGCCCGTGCAGGCGGACTTCGACGGCTTTGCCGCGATGGCGCAGGAAGAAGACACCATGCGCTTCATCGGCGGTGTTGCCGTGCGCGACAGCGCGTGGCGCTACATGGCGATTCTCACCGGCGCGTGGGCGCTGCTCGGGTATTCGATGTTCTCGGTCGTCGAGAAGGACACCGGACGCTGGATCGGCCGTCTCGGTCCGTGGCGGCCCGGTGGCAAAGAGGGCGGCTGGCCGGGCGACGAGGTCGGCTGGGGCCTCATCGCCAGTGCGCAGGGCAAAGGATACGCCGCCGAAGGTGCGACGGCGGCGATCGACTGGGCGTTCGACACACTTGGCTGGGACAGCGTGATTCACTGCATCCACAAGGACAACGCACCGTCGATCACGCTCGCCGAGCGCCTCGGCTCGACGCGCCAGCGCGAAAACGTTCCACTGCCACCACCGTTTCAGGGGATAGTCGTCGACATCTACGGCCAGACGCGGGACGAGTGGCGCGCGCGGCGCTGAGAGCACGTTCCAGACGCGCTCTGGCCGGCGTGGGTCACTGAACGAACATGCGGATGCTCTCGAGACGCCAGGACGTGCCGTCGTGACGCAAGGTGACGGACTGTCCCCGCGTCTCCTCAGGGTGCAGTGTGGTTACCTCGACCCTCGACGCGTCGATCACGGCCAGCCGTCCAATCGGCCACGTCCCTTCGACGCGCGTTGCCGAGATCGACGCCAGCGGATGATCGGGATATGGCGGCGATGCGATGGCGGGGCTCTCGCGGATGAGAGAAACGATCTCCGCAATCCACTCATTGGACAGTGACGGCGGGTCGAGACTCCGTGCGGCGACGATCGGGAACGGACGGCTGAGATCGCGAGAGTCCGGCACCTGGTCCCGGCGACTTCCATCGACACTCACCTGTGCGTACGTCCCCGGCCCCCGCCGTGCACGCCAGACCTTCGCCTTGCCGAAAGCGTTGAAGTCCTCGAGTTCGGCGTGAACGAGGATCCATCGTCCACGCCGCACGCCGTGCGACTGCGAATCGGATTGCAGATAGGCCGTGGCATACCAGTTTTTGGACCTGCCGAATTCCGGCGCTTCGCCGACCACCAGCCACAGCTCGCCGCCCGCCTCCTTCGCAAGCCGTCCCATCTGCGTCAGATCGTCGACGGCCAGCCATGGGCCGGTCGGCCCCAAGGTCGATATCGTCGAGGGCGGCGTTGCTCCCTGAAGTAGAAGCCAGACAATGCCGAGACACAGCAACGTCATGACGATCTCCTCGTGATGAGACGTTTGACACCGGAACGATGCGGTCGGACGTACGACGAGTGGCGATCGCCGCCGCGCTCGTGCCCGTCCTGCGCGCCGCGCGAGTGGATCCGGCGCACGCGCTGCGCTCGGAATGGCAGCCTACGGCGCCCACAACGCCGATACGGGCGCGAGCCACAACTTCTCGCCGAACGGGATCACGCGATCACCGAGGTAGAGCACGAGGCCGGCGCGAAATCGATCGCCGAGTCGATCGCGAAGCCCCTGGAGCGCCACGAAGTCCGATGCCGCGACCGTGGCGCTGGCCTTGACTTCGATGCCTGCCACCAGTCCGTTGGCCGTCTCGATCACCGCGTCCACCTCCGCGCCGGCGGTCGTGCGGAAGTGATGGAGCGTCGCGCGGGAATTCGTCCACGACAACTGCTTGCGAAGCTCGCCGATGACGAATGTCTCGAGCATCCGCCCCAGCAGCGGGCGATCGTCGTGGAGTCGCTGCGCAGACGCGCCGATGAGATGGCATGCGAGACCGCTGTCGACCAGGTGCAGTTTTGGCGCCTTGACGAGGCGTTTTCCCAGGTTGGGCGACCACGCGGGCAGACGATGCACGAGGAAGACGGTTTCCAGCAGCGCCAGATACCGGGTCAACGTGGTGTGCGGCAGCGCGGCGTCGCGACCGACGTCGGCGAGATTCAGCAGACCCGAGGCGCGCGCGGCGAGTATCTGCAGAAGGTTCGGCAGAGCGTGCAGCGCGTCGACTCGCGCCAGGTCACGCACGTCCCGCTGCAGGATCGCGGACACGTACGACGCAAACCACGCCGATCGACGCGCGTCCGTTTTGCGCTCGACCGCTTCAGGATAGCCGCCTCGCACGATCATCGCGACGACGTCGTCGGTCATGGGCGCGGCTTTCACCGTCGCCTCGGAATCGTCGAACAGACGCGCGAGGAACGGCTCGTGGTGGCCGGCCATCTCGCCGGCTGAAAACGGAAACAGGGGAATGATCTCCATCCGGCCGGCGAGCGACTCGGCCAGGCGCGGCAGCGTCATGACGTTGGCCGAACCCGTCAGCAGAAAACGGCCTGGCACGCGCCGGCGATCTACGGCCAGTTTGATGGCCGGGAACAGTTCGGGTGCCCGCTGGATCTCGTCGATGATGACGGGGCCTGACTGGTTGTCGATGAATCCCGACGGATCGCCAGCCGCCAGCGCCAGGGTCGCGGCATCGTCCAGGGTGAAATATTGCGCGCCAGTCGTTGCGGCCACGTCCTGAACCAGGGTGCTCTTGCCGGTCTGGCGTGCGCCGTTGAGCAGCACGACCGGGGTATCGGCCATGGCCGCCTGAATGTTGGCCTGGATATTCCGCCGGATCATGGCGATATTTTCACCACTTAATGGTGAATTTGCAACACGAAGGACCACCCCGTGTCCCACCGCATCAGGAGCCCGCCGTGAATTGCACATGAAATACGCATCGCGTATAGTTTCAGGTGATGATTGTTGCGGCCCGGCAACCAGACGTCGCACCCGAAGCCGTGCTGGCCAAGGCGGTGCTCAACGCTGCCGATCGTCTCGAGTTGCGACAGCGCGACGTCGCCGCGATCCTCGGAGCCAGTGAAGCGTCCGTATCGCGGCTGACGAGGGGGCGCGGCATCGAACCGTCGAGCAAGGAGGGCGAGCTCGCGCTGCTCTTCCTTCGCATGTACCGCAGTCTCGACACCCTGGTCGGCGGTGACGACGGGCGGGCACGCGCGTGGCTCGCGGCGCACAACGACCATCTGGACGGCGTGCCGGCCGAACGGCTGACGAGCGTGCAGGGGCTGGTGGATGTCGTCCAGTATCTGGACGGAATGCGCGGGCGATCGTAGGCTCCGCCCGCTCCGGCTGTCGCCGTGGCGGGTCGTCGAGTCGCAGCACCACGTCTCGACGCGCAAGCTGGTCGATTCACTCGAAGAGCAGGCGCTGCTCGAACAGCTCATCGAAACCGCCAAGCCGCCGGATTCGCGCGCGGGCCGGCTGCACGTGCTGCTCTCCACGCCGTTCCGCTATCCGCCGCTGCCGCACGGCTCGCGCTTCGGTGCTCGACACGAACGCAGTCTCTGGTACGGATCCGCAGAACAGCGCACGGCGTTTGCCGAGCTTGCCTATTACCGTCTGGTCTTCCTCGAAGGCACACGCGCCGATCTCGACGGCGTGGCGACGTGGCATACGGCGTTCACGGTGCGGGCGCGGACGGACCGCGGCATCGATCTGACCGCGGCGCCCTTCCGCGCGCATCGCCCGACCATCGCGTCACCCACTGACTACGCGGCGACGCAAGCGCTCGGTCGCGCCATGCGTGACGCATCAGTAGAAACCTTCCGCTACCCGTCAGCACGCGACCGGCAAGGTGGCGTGAACGTCGGCATCTTCACGCCAACAGTCTTCGGCGCCGCACGTCCACGCGAACTCGAAGCGTGGCACTGCACGGCGACGAAGTCGCGCATCGAGTGCGTGCGGCGAAACTTCTTCGACGCCACCGCCTTCACCTTCCCGCGCGAGGACTTTCTCGTCGACGGCAGATTGCCGGCGCCGGCGATCTGAAGAATCTATTCGTTGCGCAACGCGACGATCGGATCGAGCCGGCTCGCGCGGATGGCCGGGATGACGACGGCTGCAAGGGCGACAAGCGCCAGCACGATCGGCACGGACGTGAACACGACCGAGTCGTGCACGTCGACACCGTAGACGAGCGACGCGATGAATCGCGACAGCCAGAACGCGATGCCCACGCCGACGACGACCCCGGCAAGAGCAAGGCGCATGCCCTGGAACACGACCATGCGCCCGACGTCGGCGCGCTGCGCGCCGAGGGCGAGCCGGATGCCGATCTCGCGCTGGCGTTGCGCCACCGAGTAGGCCATCAATCCGTAGATGCCGATTGCCGCGAGCAGCAGCGCCACGCTGCCGAAGACCGTCATCATCCACATGTTGAAGCGCTGCCGCGACGTCGACTGTACGACGATGGAGTCCATCGAACGCACGTTGGTGACGGGAAGACCCGTGGCCTGGCGAATCTGCTCCTGCACCACCTGACCGATCGTCGTCGGCTCGACGCTCGTGCGCACGACCCACGTCATCGGCATGATGGTCGTGTTGAGCGCGTTCACCTCGTCGGGCAGCTGCGCCTGCGGCACGTACATCATCGGACCTGGATTGTTGTTCAATCCCCCGTCGCGCGTGTCGCCGACCACGCCGATGATCTGACGCTCGGGCTCGTTGGCGAACTCGCGCATCACGCTGCGGCCAATGACGAGGCGGTCGTTCAGCGGATCCGAATCGGGCCAGAACTCGCGCGCCATCGCCTCGTTGATGACCACCACCGGCAGCGCCGCGCCATCGTCTCGATCGGTAAACGAGCGGCCGCGGACGATGGGAATGCGGAACACCTCGAAGTATCCCGCCGACGTCGTCCGCCAGCCAGCACCGCCGTGCGCGGCGCCTTCGAGCGCGCGGCCGGCAATGACAAACGGCAGGCCGTAGCCGCCCTGGAGCGGGACGCAGCAGGTGGCCGTGGCGATCTCCACCCCGGGAACGGCGCGGAGACGCTCCTTCACGTTCTGGACGGCTCGCTCGATGCCAGCCGACGTCTGATACTGCGGTCCGCCGAGCGACGTCTGCAGCGCGAGCACGTTCGTCGGATCGAAGCCGGGATAGACACGTGCCAGCGCGACGGCGCTTCGGATGAGGAGCGCGGAACCGACGAGCAGCACGAGCGCCAGCGCCATCTCGACGACCACGAGCACCGACCGCGAGCGATTCTGTCTGCCGCCGGACCCCGAACGACCGCCTTCTTTCAGCGCGCTCGTCAGATCGCTGCGCGACCCCTGAATCGCCGGTATGGCACCGAAGACCAGGCCGGTGACGATCGCGACGACCATCGTAAACGCGAGCACGCGCCAGTCGATGGCGACAAGTGCACCGGCCTCCCCCACGCGCGGCAGGCCGGCCGTGTTCACTGACATCAGCGCACGAATGCCGAGCATGCCGACGATGAGGCCACCGACGCCGCCGACGAGTGAGAGCACGAGACTCTCGGTGAGGAGCTGTCTGACGATCCGCCCTCGCGATCCGCCAACCGCGGCGCGCAGGGCGATCTCGCGAGTACGACCGGTGGCGCGCGCGAGCAGCAGGTTCGCCACGTTCGCGCAGGCGATGAGCAGCACGAGACTGACGGCGCCGGCCAGCACGAGCAGCAGCGGTCGCACGTTGCTCACGAGCGTTTCGCGGATCGGATCGACGCTGAAGGCGTTGTCGGGGCCGATCGCGTCAGGAAACTTCGTGCGAAAGGCCTCGGCCGACACCTGCAGCTGCGCCTGGGCCTGCTCGAGCGACACACCCGGCCTCAGTCGACCCGCGGCGTTGAAGTAGTGTCCCTGGTCGGTGGTATTCGGATCGAGTTGGAACGGCGTCCAGATCTCGGGAACCGGTCCAAACTCGCTGAACGGAAATTCGCCGAGCACCCCGGTGACCACATGCGGCGTGCCGCCGATCGCGATGGCTCGACCGAGGATGTCGGCGTCGCGATTGAATCGCCGCTCCCACAGCGCACGGCTGAGGACAACGACGGGCGGTTCGCCGGGACGGTCCTCCTCGGCGCTGAAACCACGGCCCATCAGAAACGGCGCGCCGAACAGACGGAAGAACTCGGCCGACACCTGGCCCGAGCGGACCTGTTCCGGCACGTCGCCATCGGTCAGGTTCAGCACGCCGGTGCGGAACGCCGAGACGTCCTGCACCACCGCCGTCTGCTCGCGCCAGTGCTGGAACTTGGCCGGGGAGGCCGCCGCACCCCGGCCGTTCGGCGACGTGTTCATGAACACGACCAGCCGATCCGGATCCGGCGCGGCCACGGGCTCGAGCAGCACCGTGTTGACCACCGAGAACACCGCTGTATTGGCACCGATGCCGAGCGTGAGCGCCGCCACGGCCGCCGCCGCGAACGTCGGGCTGCGGCGGAACGCGCGCAGCGCGTACTTCAAGTCCCAGATCAGGCTGTCGAGAAACGTCATGTGGGCCTCCAACCTGACGTTAGACGCCGCAGACGGCCGGTTTGTTGGCTATGGCCGGACGGATTCGTATTTCTCGATCCGGATGTGCCACACCCACACGAGCACCACGCCACACACGATCAGCCCGGACGACAGCCCCCACCACAGGCCAGCCACGCCGATACCGGACACGAAGCAGAGCGTGTATCCGAGCGGGAGGCCGATGACCCAGTGCGCGATGAGATTGGTGAGCATCGGCACGCGCGTCTCCCCGAGTCCGCGGAGCACGCCGGTGGCCACGGCCTGCACGCCGTCGAAGAGCAGGAACACGGCAGCGACGAAGAGCAGCGACGCACCGAGCGCCAGCACCGCCGGGTCGCGCGAGAAGAGGCCGATGAGCGTACGCGGCATCACGAGGAACAGCAGGCCCGTCACGGCCATGAAACCGAGGCCCACGACAATCGCGGTCCAGCCCGCGATGCGCGCCGACCGGGAATCGCGGGCGCCGACGTAGCTGCCGACACGCACCGCGCCAGCCGACGAGATGCCGAGCGGCACCATGAACGCGAACGCCGCGATGTTCAGCGCGATCTGGTGCGACGCACTCGAGACGGGATCGAGACGGCCGGCCAGCGTGGTCGCTGCCGAGAACACGCCGACCTCGAGCGTCACCTGCGTGGCGGCCGGCAGGCCGAGTCCCACGAGGCGCCGCAGGCGGCCGACGTCGATCACCCACGGCACCGACGCCAGGCCGCCTTTGCGACGCCGCACGTGCAGCACCGCCGCAGCAATCAATACGGCCATCATCCAGATGCGAGCCGCCAGTGTCGTCCAGGCCGCGCCCGGCACGCCAAGCGCCGGCATGCCCAGGTTGCCGTAGATGAAGAGCCAGTTGCCGACGATGCCGATCACGTTCGCGCTGATGAGCGCGATCATGATCGGCTTGACGATGTGCACGGCCTGCAGATAGCGGCGGAACGCGGCGAAAATCAGCAGCGGCGCCGTGCTCCAGATCGCGACGGCCAGATATCCACGCAGCGGTGCGACGATCGCGTCATGAATCCCCATGGAGGGAACGAGCGCCAGCACGACGCCGCTCAGCGCGAGCAGCGGTCCGACAACGATCGCGGCCAGCCACAGCCCATCGATGAGCCAGCGCAGGCACTCGCGCTCGTCACGGGCGCCGTGAGCCTGCGACACCAGCGTGTCGAGGCCGAGCAGCAGGCCCATACCGAAGATCGCGAATGCGAAGTGGAGACCGCTCGCGACGCCGGTTGCGCCAATGGCCGCAGGCCCGAGCGGGCTCACCATCACCGTGTCGATGAGCCCCATCGCCATCCATCCGAGCTCGGCCACGATGACCGGGCCGGCAAGACGCAGCATGGGCTTCAGTTCGGCGCGGAGAGACATGGGAGGGCAAGCCAGAAGTTAGAAGCCAGAAGACAGAAGTTCGGAAAAGTGAGAAGTGTGAAGTAGGAAGTACGAAGACCCGGGGACGTGAGATAACTCACGCGAGGCGTACGGCGATGAAACGGAGCCGCACGTAGTCGGCGACCCAGATGCCGTTCGCGTCGACCATCGACGGCGCCAGGATCTCGTCGGTACGCCGCAGCACGTCGTCGACGCGATCGGCAGACAATTGCGCGAGCACAGACGGGCCGAACATCCGCCACCAGTCGGCGGCCGTGTCACCCTCCGACAGCGGCGTCGGTCGTGCGAAATACTCGAGCCGGCGCACTTCGAACCCACCGGCTTCGAGCCGCGTCGCGTGTTCGGCCGGCGTGGGAAAGTACCACGGCAGGGCGGGCTGGGCGAGGCCGACATCGGCAATCGATCGGCGCAGCCCGTCGATGAGCGACAGGACATTGTTGCCGGCGCCGAACTCGGCGACGAACCGTCCGCCGCGCCGCAGCGCGCGATGCACCGCGGCGATCACGGCATCTGGCTGCGTCATCCAGTGCAGCGCGGCGTTCGAGAACACCGCGTCGACAGGCTCGACAGTGGTGAAGTCGTGCCCGTCGGCGGCATCGAAGCGCAAGACAGAATACTTCGTGCGCGCTTCGCGAATCATCGCCGGGTCGCGATCGATGCCGCGCACACGGGCGCCGGTTTCGGCAATCCGCGCCGTCAGGTCACCGGTGCCGCACCCGAGATCGAGGATCGCTTCGCCGGCCTTCGCGTCGAGCCACGCGAGCAGCGACGTGCCCATTGCGCTGACGTAGCCAAAGCCGCGATCGTAGGCGCCGGCATCCCACGCCTGCGAACGGGGTCGAGCTTCCAGATTGCCGCGCGCCGCGTCGTCCATGGCCGACGATCGTAGCGCAGCGGGGAGGCAGACATCTGGCTTCCGCACCTGCCCGATCGTGCAGCGAACTTCCCAAGAACTTCTGGCTTCTGTCTTCGAACTTCTGGCTTTGAGCCTGCGTTCTTCAGCAGGCTCTCAGACCACGGCCAGCTTGTCGCCGTCCCAGCGCACGGTGCGCTCCTCGCGGATCGAGACGTTGGCGAGCAGGCAGGGCAATGCGGCGTAGAAGCCGGCGTCCATGTCGCAGTTGGTGCGGCCGCGCGACTTCACGGCGTCGAGGAAGTTGCGCACGTGCCGGCGGGTCGCCATGGCGAACTCCGTCCCGCGCGCCTCGGAACGGCCGTTGGGGTCGCGGAACCTATCGGCAGCAACCGCCGTCTGCGCCGGAGCAGCGCCGCCGCCCCGCGCGCCAGCAGCGCCGCGTCCGCCACCACCACCACGCCCCGCGCCCAGCGGAAAGATCTCCCAGCCGAGGCGATTGACGACCATCGTGCCGCTGTTGCCGAAGAACCAGTTGCCGTACTTCTCCTCCGGATGCTCGACGCCCGGCATCATCGCGTTCGACAGCGTGGCGACGAAGTTCTGGAACTGCCACGTCGCGGCGTATGTGTTCGGCGTGCGCTCGGGATCTTTGCTCGCGCCGACATACTGCGCCGATGCGCTCGTGAGAATCGGCACCTGCGACTCGGCCTGCATGAACCAGCTCATGATATCGGTGAGGTGCACGCCCCAGTCGGCGAGATTGCCGCCGCCATACGCCCACCAGCCACGCCAGTTTCGACGGGCCGGGATGAACGGCCGCCGCTCGGCCGGTCCCTGAAAGAGATCCCAGTTGAACCCGTCCGGAATCGGTTCGGCCGGCATCTCAGAAGCGAGCGGCTGCAGCGCACCGCCACCGCCACCACCACCTCCGGGAGGCGCCATGACGACGTGACGGATGACGGTGCCGATGGCCTGTTTGTGGAATCGCTCGGCCGCTTCTTCGAAGTGCACCCAGCTCCGCTGCTGCTGTCCGACCTGCACGACGCGCTTCGACGCGCGCGCCGCGCGCAGCATGCGCACGGCCGGTTCAATCTCGTTCGAGACCGGCTTCTCGAGAAACACGTCCTTGCCGGCGTCCATCGCCTCGATGGTCATTGGCGCGTGCCAGTGATCGGGCGTGCCAATCAGCACGGCGTCCACGTCGTTGCGCTCGAGAATCCGGCGATAGTCTTCGTACCCTTCCGCCTTGTGCCCGGCCTTCTCGAGCTCCGCGACCGTCGCATCCGTGCGGTCCTTGGCCACGTCGCACGCAGCCACGAACGTCGCGTCCGGGTGTTCGATCCACTCGCGCATGACGGCGCGGCCGCGATTGCCGCAACCGATGATCGCGGCGCGGATGCGTTCGTTGGCCCCGATCGGCCCGGCCTGCTGCGGCCTGACCGCCAGTAGAGGACGGGCCTGCTGCGCCACAGCTGCCGCAATCGCGAGGTGAAGGAAGTCGCGCCGCTCCATGGAAACACGTCCTTTCCAGACAGGAGCGCACTCCCGTCCGCGTCGAATTGAGATAAGACGCGAACGCTACCACGCGCCGGACAAGTCGGCAATGCCCCCCGGGGGCACTCTCACTCCGAATCGCCGGCCAGACCGCTCAACATGCGCCGGAGCTCTTCGCGCGGATACCAGCGCCCCCGCGTCATGACGCCGGCCGGCTCGCGGAGACGCGTGATGTCGTCGAGCGGGTTCTCGTCGACGAGCAGCAGGTCCGCACGCAGCCCCGGCGCCAGGCGTCCGAACTCGTGCGGCCGACCGAGCAGCGTGGCGGCTTCGACCGTGGCCACACGGATCGCCTCGAGCGGCGACAGGCCACTGCCGACCAGCAGTGAGAGCTCACGGTGCAGCGACGCGCCGGGCGTCACGAGCGGATAGCCCATCGCGTCGGTGCCGGCCACGAGCGTGACGCCGCGCGCGTGCAGGATGCCCGCGAGCTTCTGCATGAAGAGCACGTAGCGCAGGCGTGGTGCCGTGCCGCGCAGCCGGCGCCAGCGCGTCTGCACCTCCGGGTGCAGATAGTCGATGGCGGGATCGGCCATCAACTCACGCCGCCCAACGCCGCCGAGCGCGTCGTACGCGACGAGCGTCGTCTCGATCGATACGCCGGCCTCGCGAAGCCGATCGGCCAGAATCGCGATGCCGCGATCGCTGCTGCGCCAGATCATCGGCACCCAGAAGGCGAACGCCGCCCACGCCAGCGCCACGCCGGCCACCGACGCGACCACAGCCTGAACACGCGCGGCACGCGACGTGTCCGGTTCCGACCAGATACGCACCATGGCGTAGACGATGGCCGTCGTGGCCGCGGCCACGAGCACGAGCATCGCCGTGAACAGCCAGCGGAGCGTGGCGCTTTCGAACAACGGGCCGCCCGGCAGGAACAGAATCGCGCTGGCCGCCGCAATCGCCGCGGCCAGCAGCTGGAGCCCGGCCAGTTCCCGTACACGCGTCACCGCCCGCGGCGGCGATGGCAGCACACGCCAGCGGTTGATGATGGCGGTGAGTCCGCTCGTGAGCGCGATCACCGTCAGCGCGAGGAACGCCAGGCCCGTGACCATGAGCCAGATCGGATGGCTCAACATGGGCAGGAAATAGACGTGCGACAGCGCACCGAGATGCGCGAGCACCTGCCCCTCCTCGAGCAGCGGCTCGAGCCCCAGGTTCACCGGCGAGTGCCCGACGAGTGGCATCCCGATCCGCTTCGCCACCTCGTTCATCCGGCGGTAGGAGTCGAGGGTCAGCCCTTTGGTCGTGAGAACCCCCTCCTCGCGCGAATACACCTCGCGGAACTTGATGAGGTCGTATCCCGCCTGGGCCTGCGCTTCGATCTCACGCTCGACGTCGTCGGGCGTCGTCACACGCGGCTCGTTGACGAACTCGCCGGCCGTATAGATGGTGGGACCGAGCAGTTCGCCCCGCTCGACGCGCTCGCGCCACTCGAGGTGCTCCGGCAGGCCCCGCATGTTGATGACCGACGTCACGCCGTTGGCGAGATACAGCGGACCATCGCCGAAGTCGCCGCGCGACGTGCCCACGCGCGTGCCGTCGCCATCGAGGTGCACGTGGGCATCGACGAGTCCCGGCAGCAGGTATCCGCCGCGCCCGTCGATCACCATCGCGTTGTCGGGGACGGGAATCTGTGTCCGGCTGCCCATGGCCACGATGCGGCCATTGCGGACGATGACGACCTGGTTGGGCCGCACCTCGGAGTCACCGAGAGCGATGGTGTGGACGTTGACGAAGACCGCCTCGGTCGCCGGCGCGATCTCGACGGGCTGCGGTGCGGCGTGCGCCGCCCGCGCCACGCAGACGATGAGGGCCGCGGCCACTCCAGCGACGACGAACCGTGACAATCCCACCATCAGAACCGGACGAACG
>CAZVHY010000003.1:19388-26187 GCA_964627115.1 uncultured Solibacteraceae bacterium
GGCCACTCCAGCGACGACGAACCGTGACAATCCCACCATCAGAACCGGACGAACGTCTCCATCAGTGTTTGGTTAGACACCGGGCTACCGACTACCGGCTACCGGCTACCGGCTGGGCGGCGCTGCGCGACATCGGGCCGACACGGGGGTCGGCCCCTACGGAGTCACGGTCGCAGGGGCGGGCCTGTCGCCCGTCGTCCCGTACCCGGTCGTCGGTCGTCGGTCGTCGGTCGTCGGTCGTCACTATTGAAACGTTCCACCCTACCTGGCGTAAAGTGTCCGAAGGCTGCCGGACGACCGGTGGCCGCCGTCATCGTGAACGATTCGAACACGCCACCAGACGCAGGCCAACCGGCCGAACCGACGCCACGTCGCCGCGACGGTGGCGGACGCGTGTCCCGCAGCATCGTCGCGCTCAGCTCCGCCGCGGTCCTGGCGGTGTATTCGGCAGGTTATCTCCGCACGCAGGCCGCGGCCGACCGCTTCGCCGCCGAAGCCGATCAGCGTCGGCCGTCCATGCCGGCGCAGCCCGCAGCCGTGCCCGGGCCGGACGTCATTGCTGACGCCGGCCTCGACCAGCCCCCCGCCGACATCGGGCCGGCGGTCGCCAACGCCACGCCTGCGGTGGACGAACCGCAAACCACCACTCGCCAGCAGCCGCCGACGCCGGCGCCCTCCGCACCACCGGCCGCCGCGCCGGCAGTCCCCGTCGACGTGGCTGCCAGCAAGAACACGGCGCCCGGCGACACCGCCGCGACCGAGGTCACGACCGCCGCACTGGGCGTATCCGCAACACCGGCACCGGCCCAGACGGTCGCTGCTGCCGTCCAGACCGAGGCGCCCGTCGCCGCGACGGCAACCGCGGCTGCGGCGCCCTCCGGGCCAGACGCACCTGCAACGGCGGCGGCCGCGTCGAAGTACAAGGACGGCACGTATACCGGCTGGGGCACGAGCCGGCACGGCGACATCCAGGCGCAGGTCATCATCGTCGATGGCCGGATCACGTCGGCCACGATCGCCCAGTGCATGACGCGCTGGCCCTGTTCGTGGATCGAAGCGCTACCGCCGCAGGTCGTTCAGCGACAGAGCCCGGAAACCGACTTCGTGTCCGGCGCCACGCAGAGCACCAACGCGTTCTACTACGGCGTGGTTCAGGCGCTCGGCAAAGCCGCGTTGCCGTGAGCCGCACCACAACCTGCGACACCGGTCGACGCCGATGGGAACCGGTGATGGGCACCATCGTCACCGTGGAGGTTCCGCCGCACGCCACGGAGGCCGCCGGCGCCGAGACGTGCGACGCCGCCATCGAACGCGCGCTGAACTGGTTCCGCGTTGTCGAACAGACCTGCTCTCGATTCGATCCCGACAGCGAACTTCGCGCACTCTCCCGTCGCCCCGGCGCACCCGTGGCGGTCAGTTCCCTGCTGTTCGAGGCCCTGCGGTTCGCCCTCGCCGTAGCCGACGACACAGACGGCGCATTCGATCCTGCCGTTGGGCGTCGTATGGAACGACTCGGTTTCAACATCGAACATCGAACGGGACGTGACGTGTCGACGCCACAGGACGCCGGCGAGGACGCGTCGTGGCGCGACGTTCACGTCGATTCGTCGAACCAGACGGTCACCATCGATCGGCCGCTGGTTCTCGATCTCGGAGCGGTGGCGAAAGGACTGGCAGTCGACCTCGCCGCGCGTGAGCTGCGCGCGCTCGAGAGCTTCGGCATCGATGCCGGCGGCGATCTGTATCTCGGCGGCCGCAAGGCCGCGGACGCACACTGGTCGGTCGGCATCCGCCACCCGCTTCGCGACGATGTGCTGCTCGAGTCGCTGCGCGTGAGCAACCACGCCGTGTGTACGTCGGGCAACTACGAGAAGCAACACGAGCGCGGGACCGGCGCCCGACATCTCGTCGACGCCCGTACGGGTGCGACGCCAGACGATCTGCTGAGCGTCACCGTCGTTGCGGCGTCCGCCATGCTGGCCGACGCGATGGCGACCGCAGCGTTCGTGCTTGGCGCCAATCGAGGCCGGCAACTGCTCGAAACGCACAACCTGGCCGGCCTGCTGTTCACGTCGGCGGCCGACCGAATCACGACGAAGGAATGGAACGGCGATGGCGCGTTTCTCTGACACACGGACGGGCACGACATCCGCCCTCCGGCGATTTGCCAGGTCGCCAAAGGGGCTGATGACCATCGGCCTGCTCGTGCTGATTGCCGGCGCGGCGTTCACCACTGGCGTCGCACAGATCGCACCGTCGCTCCTGGCGTCGGCCGTGGCCGCTGCACTCGTGGATGCGCCCATCCTGCGCGCGAGGGGACGCCGCTGGGTCTTCCCGGACGGCGCGGTGCTCACGGGCCTGTTCGTGGCCATGGTCCTCAGCCGGTTCGAACCCTGGTACGTGCCGGTCGTGACCTCGGTCGTGGCCGTGCTCAGCAAGTACGTGGCGCGTGGCCGCACGGCGAACGTCTTCAACCCGGCCGCGCTCGGCCTGGTCATCACGTTCTATGCGATTGGCACGGGACAGGACTGGTGGGGCGCGCTGCCGGACGCCGGGGTGGCCGGTCTCGTCGTCCTGTTTGCGACCGGTCTCTTCATTGCCGATCGCGTCAACAAGCTGCCGCTGGTGCTCGTGTTCCTCGGCAGCTATTTCCTGCTCTTCACGGTCATGGCGTTCGCGGGCGACCCCCGACTGGTCGCCGAGATCTTCCGCGCACCCGATGTGAACGCGGTGCTCTTCTTCGCGTTCTTCATCCTGACCGATCCGCCGACGTCACCCGTGAAGTACCGCGATCAGATGGTGTTCGGCGTCCTCGTTGCCGTATCGGGTTTCGTCATCTTCGAAGCGACCGGCGCGGCGCACTATCTGTTGTCGGGCGTGCTCGTCGGCAACGTGTGGGAAGCGTGGAAGCGCAAGCGCGCCGATGCCCGGCGGACAGCCGATCGGACGCGCACCTGGGTGACGCGCGCAACAACCTGACGCGCGACGTCAGTTCACGCGCGCGATAGCCGTGGTTTCTGCGGGATCGAACAGCAGTCGCTGGACGTGCGGCTGCAGCAGGGCGGCCAGTTCGAAGGCCTGCTGAGCCGCGCGGACTTCGCCTTCGAGATCAGTGCCGATCGGCACGGTGACACGCACGAACGCCGCGTCGTTGCGGCCAGACCGGATGGCGTCGACTACCGAGTGCAGACGCGCGCGGTACTCCTCGCCTTCGCTGCGCGTCGCCGTCTGGTACCAGTAGACAACCAGGAGCCGTTGCGTCCCCTTACGGATGACGACTCGCCGGACGTGGGCATCGCCGAACACGACGCGCTCGACGTGTTCCATGCTCCAGCCTGCGCCCGGGAGGCAGTTGAGCGGCGAGTGAATGGCCGAGCCGTGGCGTTGCACGGGGTAATAGCCGACGAAGACGTTGGCCTGCGCGTGATTCCCGCCGGCGTACGCGCGATTGATGTAGCTGCCGGCTGCAAGCACGGTGGCCACGTCCGGCGCGAGGTCAGCGCCCCGACGTCCCTGCCACTCACCGAGCGCGAACGGCAGGTCGTCGAGCGTCGCCGTTGCCGCAACCGGTAGCGCGGCGAAGTGCCAGCGGACAGCGCCCGTCAAGGCGACGAGAACGATGAGCACGAGTGCGCGGCGCTTCATGCGTGCTCCGCCAGGTGCGTCGGACCGGACCGACCCGGCCAGCGCAGGACCGATACACGTTCGATCGCGACGAGCATCGCCACGGCGGTGCCGAAGAACAGCCAGCCGGAGAACGTGTGCAGAAAGCCCGCAGCCGTGTCCGGACCGTAGAGGTGAGCCACCACTCCGGCGCCGGCCACGCGCAGACCGTTGGCCACGATGACGACGGGCAACACCGACAGGGCGACAACCGTACGCGCGGCGGTGGACTGACGCGCGAGATATCCGTACACGAGCGCCACGGTACCGAGTGAGATCAGCGAGCGCACACCGCTGCACGCCTCGGCGACTTCGAGCGTCGCCTGCTGGAGGTAGATGATGTTGCCTTCTCTCACGGCAGGAATGGCGGATGCCTCGAGCATGGCCACACCGAACTGACTGGCCACGAGTTGCATCGGCAGGGCGATCTCGTTGAACACGAGCGCCGGCAGCGGAATGGACAGGGCGACGAGGGCCAGAGGAAACAGGGCGAATCGAAGCTGTGCCCACCCGAACAGGAACACAATCGATCCGGCCACGACGACCACGAGCGACATACGCGTGAGGAAGTACTCGAAAGCCGCCTGGCCGACGAGATACATCAGCAGTCCGCCGGCCGCGATGACGAGACCCGACATCGCGGGGCGCCGGTCGGTCCGCACCCACTCGTCGCGCCGACGCCAGATCAACCAGGCAACGAACGGAATGACCAGGATGCCGTGCGTGTAGTTGTCGTCGGTGAGCCAGTCGGAGGCAAGGCGCACAACGACCGAGCCATAGAGAGCAGCGATGGCCACGCCGAGGGCCAGCACCCACCAAACAGCAGGGGACGGCAGATGCCGTCCCCCGTTGTCTTGCACATCACTTTCCGTCACGAACGACCTCGCGGCGGACTACTCGCGGCTCTTGCTGTTCCGTCGGTTCCGCAGGTGACGGGCGATGCCGCCAGCCGCGCCAAGTCCCACGAGGACGAGCGTCGTCGGTTCTGGCACCGGCACCGGAGGCGTTTCTGGATCCCAAGGGCCAGGGCCGGGATCAGGATCGGGGTCCGGACCGGGGCCAGGGTCTGGGCCAGGACCGGGGTCTGGACCAGGGCCGGGGCCGGGGTCCGGATTGGGACCAGGGCCGGGATCTGGATTGGGACCGGGACCGGGGTCTGGATTGGGACCAGGGCCGGGGTCCGGATTAGGACCGGGACCAGGGTCCGGATTGGGACCGGGGCCGGGGTCCGGATTAGGACCGGGACCAGGGCCAGGATTGGGACCGGGGCCGGGGTCCGGATTAGGACCAGGACCGGGGTCGGGATTGGGACCGGGGCCGGGGTCGGGATTGGGACCGGGATCAGGGTCTGGATTGGGACCGGGGCCCGGATCGGGACCAGGCCCAGGGTCGGGACCGGGATCAGGGCCAGGATTGGGACTGGGTCCCGGACCGGGGCCAGGACCAGGATCCGGACCGGGGCCGGGATTGTCGCCAGGGCCGCCACGGGGACCGACGAGAATCGGTCCCGGGCCCATCGGGTTGAACCCCGACACGGGCGGCACGCCCGGCGTGAGACCGGGTCCGCCCGGGTTGCCGGTGAACGGCGTCTCGATGCCGGAGGCTGGCGGCAGCGCCGCCATAATGCTGGGCACGCCCAGCGAATCGAAGTCGGTAGCCGGCGGCTCCGCATCGGCAACCGGCAGCAGCGGGTCCATCGAGACGGCGTTGCCGCACCGCGCCCGAATCATGACGGCGCCGTTGGTGAGCACGCGCTCGCCGACGGGAAGCGTCAGCGCCTTCTTCGTCCAGAAGACGTCGTCGCCGATGCGGTACGACACATGCGCCTGAACGGGCTCGCGCAGATATTCGACGCGGAGGGTGCTCGGGTCGAGTCCCGCGTAATGCGCCGCAACCACGTCGTCCTGGCCCATGACACGCGACAACTCCTCCGGCGTCGTCACGCCGCCCGGGATGACCGAGTGGCGATAGACGAGGCGCCGTTCACCAAGCGCGGGAACAGTGCTGCCCCCGATGGTGTCGACAGCCTCTTCGGCGACGCGGGCCCGGCCAGACGGGCCGGAGGCCACCTGCCAGAAGGCGGCGCCCAACGCAATGGCGAGCACGGCGACACACCCGGCGATAGCAAGCGTTCCGTACGTCGCCCAACCTGGGCGGCTACGGCCTGCGTTGCTCCCGGAATTATCTGGAGAAGGTCGAGAAGTCACGGCGCCCTATCATAGCAACGTCCGTGCCTGTCGTCGAATACTGAAATGGCTGGAGAGGGAAGGGCAGAACCGGCAAAGAGTCGCGCCCGGCAGCGACTCTAGTCGGGGATAATTCGTGACGAGTCAATATTTTGAGCCAGATTTGTAATCAACGCGTGGCGACAACACCCGTGGGCGACTCCATGGGACGCCGGTCGTAGACCATTTCAATTGCGGCCCGATCGAACGCCGTGAGACCAGATCCGACGCGCGGGTTCATCAGCGACGGGCGCGACTCCACGTGGTTGTAACCGAGCGCATGACCGAGCTCGTGCATTCGCACGACATGCCGCCGGTTCGAGTCCCGGTCGAACTCGCTGTCGAGAATGACGACGCCTGCCGTGATGGTCCCGCCTCGCGTCGTCCGGCCGCCATACCCCAGCGTCCCCGTGCGCTTGTGCACGCCGCGGAAGCGTCCGACGACGATGCTGCCGCGCTGGAACGTCGGCGTGGTCTCTCCGGCCCGGAGTGCGACGACGCGAACCCGCGAGAACGCCTCGAATCGACCGGCGGTCAGGTCGTGCATCGCGCGCGACAGATCGGCTTCGAGGTGCGCGGCGTCGGACGGCGTCAGCGACTCGGCGCCAGCCGTGGCGCCGCCGCTCATGTCCAACCCCGTGAACTGCATCACTCTTCCCAGAATGACGAGCTCTGGCGTCGACTCCCAGACCTGACGCTCGGTGCCGCCGAGGAATTCACGCAACGCCGCCGCATCGTGTGCCGTCCAGGCGATCGACTCCGCACCGCGCGCATTGGGCACGGCAGCGGTCGCAACTATCGCGGCCAGGGCCGCAACTACTCCGAGAGTCCACGGACGCATGGGGGCGGCGGCGTGCAAGAACCGTGCAGACACAAGAGTCTTAGCTGTGTGGCCGATCGAGCCATATTTC
>CAZVHY010000003.1:26287-53823 GCA_964627115.1 uncultured Solibacteraceae bacterium
CAAGAACCGTGCAGACACAAGAGTCTTAGCTGTGTGGCCGATCGAGCCATATTTCGACGCAACGAAAAGGGGCGACCTTTCCAGTATGACATTGTCACAGCAGAATCGTCAGCGTGCGTTCGATCCAACCGCGGCCGAAGGCTCCGGCTGGCGGCGCACGACGATCACGGCCAGCCAGATCGCGGTGAGCCCCACGAGTGTCGTGTAGATGAAGAACGCCGCGTATCCCGATCCGAGGGCCGTCGGGCTGACGCCGGAGCGCTCGACCGCCAGCGCGAAGCTCCCGGCCGCCGAGGCATCGGCAAAGAACGGATTGAGCAGAGCGACCAGCCCACCCGAGTCCGCCGATCGCGCGCCGGCCTCCACCATGCGCCCCGACTGCGACGCCAGCAGCTTGCCGGGAATCGCGTAAAGCGACGAGAAGAGCGCGTACTGTGTTGCCGTGAAGCCGGCCGTCGTGAGACTCGACATGTAGGCGATCAGACACGTGCCGGCAAAACCGGCGAGCACGTTCTCGATGCCGATGGCCACGAACAACGCACCGACGCTGTGTCCGACGGCCGCGAGCCAGACGAAGACGAGATTGCTGAGCGGACCGGCGACCGCGCCTGCCACGAGCGCGCGGCCCATGCCGAACCGCGCAATCGCGTACCCGCCGGTGAAGACGCCGGCCATCAGCGCGACCACGCCGAAGATCTTGCGGACCTCGGCGACCTCGGCCAACGTGAACCCGACGTCGAGATAGAACGGATTCATGATGTTGAGCAGGAAGTCGCTCAACCGGTACAGACAGAGCAGCACCAGGATGGGTGTCGCACGCCGCCCGTAGCGGCGCACGAAGTCGGCCAGCGGCTCGACGAGCGCACTGGCCAGGTACACGCCCGGGCGCGTGCGGCGGCCCGGGAGTGGACTGATGGCCACCCCGATGATGACGAATCCGAGAATGACCGCGCCGACCTGGATCCACACGCCGGTCGCGCCGCGCCAGATGGCGCGCAGCCAGTCAGCGGTGCCATCGAGCCCGATACTGCCAACGATGTGCGCCAGAAGCGAGACGTTCGCGGCCAGCCCTGACCCAAGGATCAGGGCCGCCAGCGCCAGCACGGCCATGCGAACCACCCACTCGAGCGGATCGCGGACCGGCCGCGCGGGAATTCCCTCGAGCGGGAGTGCGCGCACGCGATGTGCGGCCTCGCGCGGCGCGGCCAGCGTCGCCAGGACGCCAATGGCCATGAGCCCGGCCATGACGCCGTACGACAGATTCCAGCCATACGATCCGGCGAGCAGGAGCGGCACCGCGCCGGCAATCAGCGTGGCCACGCGGTAGCCCCACTGATACGAGGCGGCCATGGCGCCCTGACGCGACTCGTCGACAACCTCGATGCGCCAGGCGTCAATCGCAATGTCCTGCGTCGCCGATGACAGGCCGACGAACACAGCAAGCGCCGCCATCAGCCCGAGCTCTTCTGCGGGATTCCGCCCGGCCACCATCCACAGCCCGCCAATGATCAGCAGCTGACAGACGAGCATCCACGACCGGCGATGACCGAGGCGATCGGTGAGCCACGGCACGGCGGTGCGATCGATGAGCGGCGCCCAGAGGAACTTGAACGAGTAGACGAGCGTGGCGAGGCTGAAGAAGCCGATGACCTCGAGCGTCAACCCCTCGCTGCGCAGCCACGCCGACAACGTGTCGAAGATGAGCAGGAACGGCAGGCCGGCGGCGAACCCGAGCACCATCATCACGAGCGACGACCGCTCGAGGTACACGGCCAGGGCTGCGCGTGTGCTGCGGGGCGCGGATCCCGGTCCGGCGTCAGAAATGGCCACGGGCGGATGCTACACGAAACAACACAGGCCTGCGCGCGATGTCCGGGTCAGTCGACGCCCGCGCGCGCATCGCCGGCGAGCAGCGCGATCAATTCTTCACCGTACACGCTACGCCGCCACGGCCCCAGATCCGCCACCTGCGCGAGGTCATCGAGCGTACGAGGCGGACGCCGGGCCATGTCACGCAGCGCGCCGCGCGGCACGATGACGTCCGACTCCACGCCACGCGTGCGCGCGCGTTCCTTCCGCCACGCGTGCAGCTTCTCGTATCGCTCGCGCACGTCGTCGGGCTCGCGTTCGACTGGCGGACGCACGAGCGGTGGCGCCTGCAGTCCCGTCTGAATGGCGCGCAGCAGGTGACGACCGTGACGTTGCACCTGCAGGGGCGACAGTCCGCCGACACGCGCGAGATCTTCGACGCGCGTCGGCGCATGACGCGCGAGCGCCACGAGCGACGCCTCGGACATCACCTTGAATGGCGGCCGATCGATACGTTCGGCCTGGGCTTCGCGCCACTGGAAAAGCGACTGCAGCACGGCAGCCCGCGACGACGGCAGATCGAGCGAACCTTTCGCGCGCCAGAAGGCCAGCGGATCGGCAGACGCCGACGGCTCGGCGCGCGTGCGCGCGAGCCTGTCGAACTCCTCGCGGGCCTCGGGCCAGTACCCGGATTCCACCAGCGCATCGTGCAGACGTTGCCGCAACGCCGGCAGGTAGTGCGTGTCGAACCGCGCGTAGTCGAGCATCTCGGCCGCCAGCGGGCGATGGCCCCAGTCGGCGCGCTGGTATTTCTTGTTGAGGACGACGCCGAACTGCGTCTCGAGGATCGACGCCAGCCCGACCTGCGGCCAGCCGAGCGTGCGCGCCGCGGTCATCGTGTCGAAGATGTTCGCGAAGGTGAAGCCAAAGCCGCGCGACAGACAGAGCAGGTCGTTCTCGGCCGCGTGGAAGATCTTCTCCTTCGCCGGGTCGGCAAACAGCGGCGCAAGCGCGCTCAGGTCCGGCAATGCGATGGGATCGACGATGTAGTCGGCGCTCGCCGTGGAGAACTGGAGGAGACACACGCGCTCGCGATACGCGTGCAGGCTGTTCGACTCGGTATCGACGGCAATCGTGTCACTCGCAGCAAGCGCGTCGACCATGGACGCGAGCGCCTCGGCGGTCGCGACGAGAGCAGGAGCAGGAAGCGAAGACGACATGGACGGCTACAGCGTAGCCGATTCGCCGCGCCGCCCAGGCAGCCGTGCGGCCCGCGGCCGCGCCGCCGTTTTGCGTCAAGATGGACAAGGCATGTCGACCACAGGCGTGATCGCGGTCGCGATGGCCGCGTTGCTCGTGACCGCGCCACAGGCGCCCGCGCAGACGGGCGACCCCGATCGCCTGTACGACGATCGCGAGCAGCTGGCCAGTGCGCTGGCAGCCGCCGATGTCTGGGCTGCCAGGCTCTCGCGCGATCCGGGCGACTACGACTCGGCGTGGAAACTGGCGCGCGCGGCGTACTGGCTGGGGTCGCACGTCCCCGACGCGCAACGGCGCGCGCAGTACGAACGCGGGCTCGACGCCGGGGAACGCGCCGTTACACTGCAGCCCGACCGTCCCGAGGGCCATTTCTGGCTCGCAGCCACGATGGGCGCGATGGCCGAGTCGTTCGGCGTGCGCGCTGGCCTTCGCTATCGCGGGGCCATCAAGCGCGAGCTCGAAACCGTACTCGCCATCGATCCGGCGTATCTCCAGGGTGCGGCCGATCGTGCGCTCGGCCGCTGGTACTTCCGCGTGCCGCGTCTGTTCGGCGGCAGCCGGCAACGTGCCATCGCACACCTGGAGCGCTCACTGACCTACGACGGGCTCGACGCGGCCTCGAACTTCTTCCTGGCCGAGCTCTACCTCGACACACGTGACGGCGACGATGCACGACGGCATCTCGAACTCGTGCTGAAGGCGCCGGAGACGCGAGAGTGGGGCCCCGAGGTGCGCGAGTTCAAGCGGAAGGCGCAAAGGCTCCTGGCAGCGCCGTCGCGACGGTGACGCCAGGACGCCGGCTGCGCAGCTGCGGGCGGCAGGCTCTGGAACACGGCGGCCACGAACGTCGTCTGATCCGGATTGACCATCGACAGTCAGCTGAACAGAGGAGGCATCCGACATGACCCACGTGTCCATCCCGACCACGCCGGTTCCAGCAGCCTCGAGTTCGCTCGTGAACTGGACCACGCTGATCTATGCACTGCACGCCTTCAGCCTGGTGGCGGGCGTCGTCACGTCCGCCACGGTGATCGTCTCCTTCCTGTTCAGCCTGCCGTCCATCGCGGCGGTCATCCTGAACTACGTGAAGCGCAGCGATGTGCGCGGCACGTGGCTCGACTCGCACTTCCGCTGGCAGATCCGCACGTTCTGGTACGGCCTGCTCTGGGTGAGCCTGTGCGCGCTGTTCGTGCTCTTCACGCTCGGCATCGGCCTGCTCATCGTCTGGCTGCCGCTCGGCCTCGTGGCGATCTGGTTCATGTATCGCATCGCGCGCGGCTGGATGCGCCTCGCCGCGAACCGGCCGATGTATGCGTGAGGTTCCGGGGCCGCGCGGCTGCAGGCGGCACGGCTGCGCGGACGTGACTCGTCTGTCGTAGCCGCGGGGCTTTTATGCCCCGCGGATCCGGCGGGCGTAAGGCCCGCCGGCTACGACAGCGCGAACCTTCACGGCTCAACCGGCAGCGGCACCTGCCGCGTGCTCCGCAGGTACGCGATGAGGTGACGCACGTCGTCGTCGCCAAGCGGATTGAGCAAACCTTCCGGCATCATCGACACGTCGGATTGCACGATGGCCTTCACGTCTGCGCGGGGCACCGACACCACTTCGTTTGTCGTCTGCACGGTAACGACGGCCGGGTTCTGGAGGTTTGCGATGCCCGCGATGACGCGTCCGTCGCGCAACTCCACCGTGGCGGCACGATACGCGTTCGGGATCTCCGCGTTCGGATTCAGGATGTTGTGCAGGAGATAGTCGAGGCTCGCGCGGTTGGAGCCGGTGATGTCGGGACCGATGTCGCCGCCCTCGCCGAAGAGCTTGTGGCAGGCCGCGCAGGTGTTCACGTAGACCCGGCGTCCATGCGACGCGTTGGCTCTCGGCAGCTCGGTGTTCTCGACGAGCGCCGCATAACGCGCCGTGGCCGCCCGCGTCGACTCACTGTCGCTGCGGGCCACGCCCCACACCTTCTCGAGCGTGGCGGTCACGTCGGGCTGGTCGAGCAGCCGGATCTGTCGCGCGATGTCGGCCGGCACGTCTCCGACCGGGACGCGCCCCGATGCGAGCGCACCGACCAGCACGCGGGCGTACGCGGGCCGCGACGCCAGCGTCTGCAGCGCATCGCGTTTCTCGGCTGACGGCAGCGCGGGATACACCTCGAGCAGTTGTGACGGCGCGTCGGCAACGTCGAACGACGCGAGGCCGCGGATGGCCGCGGGCCGAAGCCGTCGATCGCCGAGCGCCTCGATCAGCAGCGGCGGCAATGCTTCGTCGCGCACGTTGAGGAGTACCTCCAGCGCACGGCCCCGACGCTCGGCCGACAGCGCGCGATCGCCAAGCGTGCGCCGCGCCGATGCCAGCGCGCGCGGGCTGCCGAACGTCAGCGCGAGCGCCTGGGCTTCGCTGCGGACGCGCGCGTCAGCGCTGGCGTCGAGCGCTTGCTCGACGTCGGTCCAGCCGTCGGGCAGCGCGACCTGGCGCTGACCGGCAAGCGCCGCGTTGACGCCAGTCAATACGGCCAGCCGTTCCTCGTCTCCGGTCGCCTCGCGCAGGGCGACCACGACCTGATCGATGGCCTGGCGGCTGCCGACTGACGCGACACGACGCGCGGCGAACTCGAGGGCGCGCGGCGCCTCGGACGATCGGGCCAGCGCAAGCGCGCGCGCCGCGTCGCCCTCGACCAGCCCTTCGAGCGCGTACCAGCTCATCATCGGCAGGTTGTGATCGCCGCGCATGTCATGCGCGTGCAGTCCCTCGACGATGGCCCAGCGTGCCGCGTCCGGCACGCGCTGCGCCGCGCTGGCCAGATACAGGCGCACGGTCGGGGACCTGTCCTCGCGCGCGAGACGCGCGAGGACGTCCCCGACAGCCGGCGACACCTGCTCGTCCTCCGTCGCGAGCTGCACGGCCCATGCGCGCACGTGCTCGTCGCCGCTGCGCAGCAGCGTCAGCATCTGGTCTTCCGTCATGCCCGACACGACGTGCAGCGCCCAGAGCAGACGGAGACGCGCGGCCGTGCTGTCGACCGCGTGATACCCGGGGCCTTCCGGAATCATCACGAGCACGACGCTGCGCTCCACGCCTGCCAGCGCGCGCAGTCTCGGAATCGTCATCGCATCGAGCGTGCCCGCTGCGGCGCGTTCCTGCAGCACGCGGCGTGCGTGGCGCACGCGCCATTCGTTCCGGCTGAGCTGCGCCAGCACGAGCGTCTCGTCGGTCTCGGCCTGCATGTCCACCTTCGTGGTCGGCGTGTCGCCGTACACCACCTTGTAAATGCGGCCATTCCCGCGGTCCGGCACGTCCGGATCGTTCACGTGGCACTGCTCCTGGTCGTACCAGTCGATCATGTAGACCGAGCCGTCGTGGTCGTACTGCAGGTTCACCACCTGCGAGGCGCGGTCGTTGAAGTCGAGAAAGTCGGTGCCGTGGCGGCCGATGTATCCGCTGCCTGCCGGCTCCAGGACATCGACGTTGATACGCGCGCCGTGGATGTTGTTCATGAACGTCTGGCCGCGGTACTCCGCCGGCCAGCTCGTGCCCTGATAGACCATCAGTCCGGCGTGCGCATGTCCGCCACCAACGGCACCGCTCTGGCTGTTACCGGCCCACGGGTTCGCACCGACGTAGTGCAGGTGGTCGCCAATGGTGCGCAGGTCGTCGTAGTAGTTCGGGTTGAAATGCTGCCCGGCCTGCCGCTGGTAACGGCCGCCCTGCACGATGTGCCAGAGGTGCGGGATCACGCACGCCACCGCAACCGCGTGGCCGCGCTCGGTGAAATCGAGCCCCCAGGGATTGCTGAGGCCTTCTGCAAAGACCTCGAAACGGTGCTTCGTCGGGTGATAGCGCCAGATGCCGCCGTTGATGCGCTTGCGTTCCGCGGCCGGCGTACCGGGTGCGCCCACCGCGCTGTGCGTGAACACGCCATGCGCGCCGTAGAGCCAGCCGTCCGGCCCCCAGATCATGCTGTTGAGCGTCTCGTGTGTGTCTTCGTAGCCCCAGCCGTCGAGCAGGATGCGCGGTGGTCCGGCGGGCTTCGGCGCATCGCCGTCCGCGATCGGGATGAACATCAGATACGGCGCCGCGCCAACCCACACGCCGCCGAACCCGACTTCGAGCGCGCTGACGAGGTTCAGATTGTCGGCAAAGATCGTCCGTCGATCGAAACGACCGTCGCCGTCGACGTCCTCGAACACGAGAATGCGGTCTCTGCCCTGCCCCTCAGGCTGACGCACGGGATACGCGTATGCCTCGGCCGCCCACACGCGCCCGCGATCGTCGATCGCGAACGCCACGGGCTGGCGCACGTCGGGTTCGCCGGCAAACACCTGCGCGCGGAATCCCGGCGGCAGCGTCATCGCCTTCGCCGCTTCGTCGGGCCGCAGCCCGACGAACGGCACACGCGCAGGCGCGGGCGTCATGTTCGCCGCCGGCGCGGCCGGCTGCGGTGTCTCGATGCGCTGCTGCACGTGCAGGAACACGCCCTTCTTGTTGCCGACCACGATGTCGGCCAGGCCGTCGCCGGTCGCGTCAGCCACCCACACCTGCGTCCCGACGCCGGAGTTGTCGTCGACCAGGTGCGGCACCCACTCGACGGTCGTGCCCGTGCGCACGAGCTGGAACCAGTAGACGACGGCCGGCGCGTTGGGCTCGGGATCGCCCTCGGGCCCGTGCGCCCAGAAGCGCTTGCCCGTCACGATGTCGCGCAGGCCGTCGCGATCGATGTCGGCCAGCGCGAGCGCGTGCGGCTGCGAGAACGCGACGCCGTGCGGCATCTCATCGGGCCGCGATCCCATGATCAGATGCCGGCGGAACGAAATCTGCCCGCCGTCGCGCACCTGCTCGTGCCACGCCAGCCCCCATTCATGGGCGTTCAGGCTCCCGATGACGTCGGCGAGTCCGTCATCGTTGACGTCGTACACGAGCATCTGGGCGCCAGCCCCGAAGTCCGCGGCATGACGCGTCCAGACCGGATGACCGTCGAGCGAGGCGGGCTGCTCCCACCACGCGGTCGCCTCGATGATGTCGAGACGGCCATCGCCGTTGATGTCGCCCACACCGAGGCCATGCGTGTACTGTCCCCACTTGCCCTGGTGCGAGATCGGACGGAACGTCCAGGGCGCGGTGGGATCGTCCGACGTCTGTTCCATGTAGCCGAAGTACCCGCTCGAGTTGCAGACGATCTCCGGACGGCCGTCGCCCGTGATGTCGACGAACGCGGGCGACTCGTTGGCCACGCTCTCGTGCAGCAGATGCTGTTTCCAATGCTGCCCCTGACCGGCGCCGCGCGGGTTCTCGTACCAATGCGTGGCGCGCCCCGGGTGACCGACAATCAGGATGTCGGGCCAACTGTCGCGATTGAAGTCGTAGGTGAAGGCGAGAAAGTTTTCCGAGTAGACGTTGCGCGTGCCGAGCCCGCCCTCGAAGCCTGGAATCGTCTCGACACTGCCATCCGGGCGCTTGCGTTCGAAGGACTCGGTCGCCGGCATGAACTCATGGCGCTGCGTGAACGTGGGACCTTCGTACCAGAACGCCCCGGACACGATGTCCTGACGCCCGTCGCGATTGATGTCGGCCGTGGTCGCACCTTCGGCCCAGAAGTGCTCGCTGAGCTGTCGCGTCTCGAACCGGCGCGGCGCCTCGGTGCCGGCGGCGTTCTGCACGACACCGCCTCGCGCGGCGAAGTCGACTGTCCAGAACGCGCTGGCGGCGAGCAGCGTGGTCGTCAGCGCCGTGCGCAGACGACGTGACGTAATCCGGGCCCTCATGAGCAACCTCCTGCCGGGACGATTCGGGGAATTCGGCGTATGGTAACAAACACGGATACAGGTACGACGGGGACGACAGGTGCGACGGGCGAAAGGTGGGCCCGGCAATTCCCGGGACCAGCCATCACAAGGACGGAGCGCCAATGACGAAACTGGCGATGCTCACGTGCGCGGCGGCCCTGTCTCTGGTGTTTGCGACGATTTCCGCGCAAACACCGTCGACGGCGCCGGCTCCAATCTTCGACGGGAAGTCGTTCGCGGGCTGGGAGGGTGACATCGGCCGCACGTGGCGCATCGAGGACGGCGCCATTGTCGGCGGTTCGCTCTCCGAAACGGTGCCGCAGAACGAGTTCCTCACGACCACGCGCGCGTACGGGGACTTCGTGTTGCGCCTGCAGTTCAAGCTGGAGGGCACCGAAGGCTTCATCAATGCGGGCGTGCAGTTCCGCAGCCGGCGGCTCGAAAAGCCGGCGCACGAGATGATCGGCTACCAGGCGGACATCGGCGCGGGTTACTGGGGTGGGCTCTACGACGAGTCGCGCCGAAACGTGGTGCTCGCACTGCCCGAGCAGAAAGCCGTGATGGCGCACGTGCGCCTGAACGATTGGAACGACTATGAGGTTCGCGCCGAAGGCCGCCGCATCCGGCTGACGCTCAACGGTCATCAGACCGTCGATTACGCGGAGCCAGACACCGCGCTGCCGCAGTCTGGTCTCATCGGCCTGCAGATTCACGGCGGTGGCAAGGCGCTGGTGCGATACCGGCGTCTCACGATCGAGGCGCTGCCATAGGCACTCTTACTCGTTCTTCCGGGTCTCGCGTTCCCGGTCGGGATGCACGCCGACCAACAGCCCACGCGCAGCACCGAGACCGTCAGCCGAGAGGTGATGACGCTGCTGATGACCGGACCGGGCATGACGTCGGGCCAGTTCGAATTGCGCGTCGGCGCGGCGCCGGAGACGTTCCCTGCCGAGCTGCTGCCGCCAGGCACGGCCATCGAAGCCTCAGCGAGCGCACCGGGCACGGCGACGGTCGTCGGCGCAAACGCATCGCTGACGATTTCCGATCTGACCGCGCAGCTGCCGCGGGTCGCCGCCGCGGGCTGGTCGAATGCCGGTCCGCCGATCCGTGGATTCGTCAGTCGCGCCGCCAGCATGGCGCTGGCCGTCTGCCGTAACCAGGAGTTCGCCGTGATCGGCTTCGCCACGCGCGAGGCGGGCGGCGTGTACGCGCGCGTGACGGTTCGACAAGAGCCACGACAGGTCTGTGGATCGAGGCCCGACTTCAACTTCCCGGATGTCACGATTCCCGTGCTGGTCGCACCGCCGGATGCCACCATTGCCGGTGGTGGCGGCAGCGGCGGAGGCGTCAACGACCTGCACTCGCGCTCGCACATCGAGACCGCGGCGCCTCTGCACACGGTCATGGAGCACTACGTGACGCAGGTCGAACGCGCCGGGTGGACGGAGAGCGGGCGCCTGACACAGGGCAACGAGATTGCCGTGACGCGCTTCCGCACGACGTCACGCCTCGGGGACGCCGTCACCGCTGTTCTCGTCATCACGCGGCTCGGTACGGGAAACGGCCTCGACCTCATGCTGCACGTCGTTCGCGACCAGCCATCGAGCGGCCCGGCCAGCTCGCCGGCTGGCGTGGTTCAAGGCGGCATTCGAGGTGACGTTCCCGGCGGAGGAGCAATTCGACCACAGTGAATCCCGCGTCCGGCGTACGATCGATGGATGGCGCTCGTTGCGGCTGATGCACTGACGAAGACCTATACCAGCGGCGAGACGCCCGTGACGGCGCTGCAGTCGGTGTCGTTCTCCATCGAGCGCGGCGACTTCGTCGCGCTCATGGGGCCATCCGGCTGCGGCAAGTCGACGCTGCTGCACCTGTGCGGTGCCATGGACCGGCCCTCGGCGGGCCGCATCGAGTTCGACGGCCGCGACCTGGCCTCGGTCGACGACGGACAACTGACGAGGCTGCGACGTGAGCGCATCGGCTTCGTCTTCCAGTTCTTCAACCTGCTGCCGACGCTCACGCTGGCCGACAACATCGCACTGCCGTGTCTGCTCGCGGGCCTTTCGGCCGCCGACGTCGACGCGCGTACGCGCCGGCTGGCCGAACGCGTCGGCATTGCCCACCGGTTGCGACACTTCCCGCAACAGGTGTCGGGTGGCGAGATGCAGCGCGCGGCCATCGCGCGCGCGCTCGTGCACCAGCCAGCGCTACTCGTCGCCGACGAGCCGACGGGCAACCTGGATTCGGCCAACGGCGCGACGATCGTCGCGCTGCTCGGCGAACTGAATCGCGAACTCGGCGTCACGATCCTGCTCGCCACACACGCGGCCGACGTCGCCGCAGCCGCGAGGCGCGTAATGCACATGCGTGATGGGCGGTTCGTGGACGCGCCAACAGGCTCGACGCCATGATGCGGCTGTTCCGTACGTTCATCGTGCGCAGGCTGATGACCGAACGCCTCCGCACCGCCAGCACCGTCGCCGGCGTCGCATTGGGCGTCGCTGTCGTCGTCGCCATCCAGCTCGCCAACGCCAGTTCGGTGCGCGGCTTCGAAACGGCGCTCGACACGATGAGTGGCCGCACGTCGATCGAAATCGTCGGCACTGGCGCCGGCATCGATGAGCTGCGCCTCCCGGATCTCGGCTGGCTGCGCGAGTTCGGCGCCGTGTCGCCGGTCATCGAGGGCAACATGGCCCTGCTGCTGGCCGACGGCCGCAGTGAGGCGATGCGCGTCCTCGGCATCGACATCCTGCGCGACACACCGATCCGCGACTACCGCATCGTCGCCGATCGTGATGGCGACACTCAGGACGCCGCTCAGATGCCGCGCCTCCTGGAACTGCTGACGAGTCCGCAGGCGATCGTCGTGGCGGCGACGTTTGCCGAGCGCCACGGCGTTGCCCCCGGCGATTCGATACGGCTCGCTGGCGGGGACCGCGTGAGCCCGTTCACGATTGCCGGCGTGCTCGCCAACGAAGGGCCAGCCCGTGTGCTCGACGGCAACTTCGTCCTCATGGACATCGCTGCGGCTCAACTTGCCCTCGATCGCCTCGGCCGGATCGATCGCATCGACGTCCGCCTGAGGGACGGGCTCGACGTGAACGCGGCGCTCACGTCGATGGCCGACCGGCTGCCGCCGGGCCTCGACGCGCAGCGCCCGGCGCGCCGCGGCGAGCAGGTGGAGCGCATGCTCGCATCGTTCCACACGAACCTCACCGCACTGTCGTGGATCGCGCTCATCGTCGGCCTGTTCCTCGTCTACAACACCATCACCGTGTCGGTCGTGGCGCGTCGCCAGGAGATCGGCATGCTGCGCGCGATCGGGGTGACCCGCGCGCAGGTCGTGGCGCTGTTCCTCGGCGAAGCCGGCGCGTTCGGCGTGGCTGGCGCCGCGTTGGGCCTTGGCCTCGCGCGCTGGCTGGCCGATGCGGCCGTCGCACTCACCTCGTCGACGGTCGCCACGTTGTACGTCGCAACCGCGTCGGCGCCGCCGGCCATCAACGGATCGCACGTCGTGCTGGCATTCGGCATCGGCCTGCCGCTGTCACTCATCGCCGCGGCCGTGCCCGCCCGCGAAGCGGCTGGCGTACCGCCCACGGCAGCCATTCGCGGCGCCGACGTCATCGAAACACGCTTCGGTCTGCGGCCACGATTTCTGCTCTGGCCCATGGGGCTGCTCACTCTCGCTGGCTGGCTCGCCACGTTCGGTCCTGTCGGCCGCGTCCCGGTGTTCGGCTACGTATCGTCGTTTGCGATCGTGCTCGGCGCTGCCCTGCTCGTGCCGGTGGTGATCTTCACCGTCGCACGAGCGTCGCGCCCGCTGCTCCGGCGGCTTTTCGGCGTCGAAGGCCTGCTGGCGCACGCGAACCTCGCGTCCGCCATTCCCCGCTTGTCGATCTCGGTGGCAGCCCTCGCGGTGGCGCTTTCGATGATGGTCGCCGTTGCGGTGATGATTGGCAGCTTCCGTGAGACGGTCAGCTACTGGGTCGGCCAGACGCTTCAGGCTGACCTGTTCATCAGCCCGGGCATGCGCGCGGCCTCGGGCACGGAACAGACGATGTCAGCCGATGTGATGGCGGCGGTTGCCGCGCATCCGGCGGTCGTCGCGACCGACTCGTTCCGCAACACCGACATCGTCTACGCCGGCGATCGCGTCGTCCTCGGCGCCGGCACGTTCGATGTCGTGGCGACGCACGGATCGCTGCTCTTCAAGAGCCCGGCGGATGGCATCGCCGCCCTGCGCGGAGCGATCGGCCGCGATGCCGTCGTGGTGTCCGAGGCCTTCTCGACGAAGTTCGGCATCCGCGACGGCGACACAATCGCGCTCGCGACGCCGGACGGACCGCGCACGTTCGACGTGGTGGCGGTCTACTACGACTACGCCACCGAACGCGGCGTCGTCGTGATGGACCGTGGGACGTTCGCCCGCCACTTCGGCGATCTGGCGCCGACCGGGCTTTCGGCATACCTGCGGCCGGACGCGGATGCGGACGCCGTTCGAGCCGACATCCTCGCAAACATCCCTGATGGACGCCGGGTCTTCATCTACACGAACCGCAACCTGCGCGCCGAGGTGCTGCGCATCTTCGACAGCACGTTCGCGATCACCTACGCGCTCGAGATCATCGCCATCTTCGTCGCCATGCTCGGCGTTGCCGGTACGCTGCTGACGCTCGTCATCGAACGCCGGCGCGACCTGGCGCTGCTTCGACTCATTGGCGCGGACCGGCGGCAGATCCGCCGGATGGTTGCGATCGAAGCCGGGCTCATCGGCGCCGTCAGTCAGGGTATCGCACTCGTCATCGGCCTGGCGCTGTCACTCGTGCTGATCTACGTCATCAACGTGCAGAGCTTCGGCTGGACCATCCAGTTCCACCTGCCCATCGTCCTTCTTGCGCAGGTGAGCCTTGCGGTGATCGTGGCCACGGCGATGGCGGGTCTCTACCCTGCGCGCCGTGCGGCAGACAGCAGCCTGATCGGCGGTGACGAGTGAATCGCGCGGCCGTCCGGCTGACGTGCGCGGCGTTCGTCGCCTTCGCACTCGCCGCCGTCGTAGCGGCTCAGTCGACGTGGCGAGAGGCCCGCGCCGGCTACACGTTCACGTTTCCCCGCGACCATGCCGCACATCCGGACTTCCGCGTCGAGTGGTGGTATTACACCGGCAACGTCGATGCGGCCGACGGCCGTCGGTTCGGCTATCAGGTGACGTTCTTCCGTGTCGGTGTCGATCCCGCGCCGGCGAATCCCTCGCGGTGGGCCGTCCGCGACATCTACATGACACACGTCGCCGTCAGCGACCCCGCCGGCCGGCGGTATCGGTTTGCCGAGCGCCTGAACCGCGCCGGTCCCGGCATTGCGGGCGCGGCAACCGATCGATATCGCGTGTGGAACGACGACTGGACGGCCGAACGTGGCGCCGACGGCCGGCACGCGATTCGGCTGATGGCAGACGATCTCGGCGTGGATCTGGTGCTCGACGAGGGGCGACCGCCCGTGATCAACGGCATCGACGGCATCAGTCAGAAAGGGCGAGACGCCGGCAACGCCTCGCACTACTACGCCCTGACGCGCATGCCGACGAGGGGCACGATCACCATCGACAATGAGCGGATCGCGGTGACCGGCCAGAGCTGGATGGATCGCGAGTTCGGAACGAGTTTCCTCGAACCCGATCAGCAGGGCTGGGACTGGTTCGCGCTGCAGCTCTCGGATGGCAGCGACCTGATGATCTACCAGTTGCGGCAGCGCGACGGCTCGCCTGACGTACACTCGAGCGGCACGCTGACACGTCCCGACGGCCGGGCCGTACACCTCACGTCGTCGGATTTCGCGCTGACGCCGGCCAGCGGCGAGACGTACCGATCGCCTGCGAGCGGCGCGACGTATCCGATCCGCTGGCGCGTGGACGTGCCCGGTGAAGGGATCGCGCTGGATGTCTCGACACCGCTGGCTGCGCAGGAGCTCGACTTCAGCCGCGTTACCGGCGTGGCGTACTGGGAAGGACTCGTCGACGTGGCTGGCACCATGCGCGGCGCGCAGAAGGTCACGGGTCGCGGCTACCTCGAGATGACCGGCTACGCCGGCAGCCTGGGACGGTTCCTGTCCACGCCGCGATAGGTCCGCAGCGCGATCACTTCGCGAACTGCGCGCGAAGTGCGGCAGCCATGCCTTCCACCTGTCCGGTCAGCATCAGGCGCCACGTGTCGCCGTAGCGCTTGAGCGCCATCGTCTGAACCTGTTCGAGCGAGAGGCCCTGCATCGATGCCTTCGCGCGATACACGACATGCACCACGTCCGGTCCCTCGGCGACGTTGCCGATGACCGTCATCTCGGCGCCCGCCAGCGCTTCGGCAAGTTGCGGCACCGCAGACGTCATGGCGCGGAGGAACCGCTCGAAGACCTCGCGATCGCCGAGTTTCTCGACGGTAGCCAGTTCCGCCGTGCCGAGCAACGTCCGCGCGGCCTGCCCCGACGTGTCGGCAAGGAACACGGGCATCATCATTTCGCGAAACGTGGCCAGCGCCTCGGGATGCATCCACGCGGCAGACGCGGCCCAGTCGCCGGCCTTGGTCGCGGCGATGTAGTGCGCGATAACCGTGTCGATGGAGTCGTCGGCACGCGGCGCCGGTTGCTGCGCCCCGACGCTGGCATATCCCGCCGCCAGAACCAGGGACACGACCAGCAATAGCCGGACGACGCCAGTGCAGGAGACCATGTGCATAGAAAGTCCTGGAGACACTATCGCACCGTGTTGCCGCTCACGTTTGCGGTGGCGCCGTCGCGCGCTTGAATGCGCCCATCGACCGTGTTGCCGGTGATGACCACGCCGGTCGTGCGCGGAAACCGGTACTCGATCGCATTCGGATACGTTCCGGCCATTGTCACCGTGTTCTGCTCGATGCGCGTGTCGGGCGAGTCGGCCACGTAGATGGCCACGTCTGCGCCTGGCAGCCCGGGACGACGCGTGATGACGTTGCCGATGATGCGTCCGCCGCGATGGTCCGTCAGCGCGCCGTTGCTCACCGGCGATCCGGCGGTCTTGCCGGGATCGAGCCCCAGCGCGATGTCGCGTACGTTGTCGATGAAGGTGTTGGCCTCGACAACGGTATCGGTCGAGCCGTTCCACATGAGGATGGCCGGCCCGACGAGCTCACCGTCGGCCGTGTAGAAGTTCCGGAACGTGTTGCGCCGTATGATCCAGCCGCGGCCGAAGTGGACGTCAACGCCATTCGTGTAATCGTCGGGCGCGGTGTGCGTGTACTCGAACACCGAGTCCTCGACAATGCCGTCGTCGACGCCGCAGCCGCCGGGTCCGGCGTTCGCCTTGAGGAATTGATCGCCGATGTCGCGCATGACGACATTGCGCACGACCGGCGCGTGCGCCCGGCAATTGAGGATGAGGCCGTGCTCGTCCGCGCCTTCGATGGTGAGGTCCCGCAGCTGAAGCCCGCGAACGTCGTTGGCCCAGAAACCGTAGCTGCCGCCGCGGACGACGACATCCGAGGGATTGCCGGTCGCCCCGACGATCGCGACGTTTTCGAGCGGCTCCGGCAGATAGAACGCGTCGCCGACGACGTACGTGCCGGCGGCCAGCTCGATGGTCTGATTCGAGCGCAGGGCCGCGAGAGCCGCCCGCAACGCTCCGGCGGAAGAAACCCGAATGCGATCGCTCGGCACCGATGGCGCGGCGGGTGACTGCGGATCCGACGCGAGAGGGGGCGTCGGTGACGAGGGCGACTGCGCGCACGCGCCCAGGCACGCCGAGACAGTCACGACGGTGGCGAGCAGTGGCGAGACAATACGCATGTCGAGGTCGACCTTCGGACTGAGGTGTGATGCGCGCGCCCGCTCAGGGCCGCGAGGCCGCCCACGCCAGGCCGTCGGGGTTCTGGAAGTCGCCGATGTAGTCGGTCACCGTCAGCGTGGCGAGATCGACGACCGCCACCTTGCCCGTTCCACTGACGGCCACGTATGCCGTGGCGCCATCGGGCGCGACCAGTACGCCTTCTGCGCCACCACCGACGTTGATGCGCTTCACTTCCTGGCGTGTGGCCGCGTCGAACACGATCACGTCCGTGCCTTTGAAGTCTGTCGCGAGCACATGGCGCCCGTCGCGTGTGAACCGCAGGCGATTCGAGTAGTTGGCCTCGAACGGGATCGTTGCCACGACCGTACGGTCGACCACGTTCACGACCGTGATGGTCTTCTCCTGCACGTTGACACCCCAGAGCTCGCGATAGTCGGGCGATGGATCCAGTCCTTCGATACCGCGGCCGGCCGGGACCTGCGTGCTGGTCCACGGTCCGGGGCCACCGCCCCGGCCAGGCGGCCCGGGCTCGACGATGCTCATCGACGACGTGTTTGCGTTGGTCGTGAAAATGCGCGACCCGTCGCCGGTGACAACGAGCATGTGGGACCGCTGCCCGGTGCCGAGCATCCAGTCAATCGTCTTCGTGGCCGGATCGTACCGGCCGAGCGTCATCGACGGCTCGGACGCGAAGTACAACTTGCCGGCGGCGAACCACAATCCGTGAACGGTCCCGAGGGGTCCGAGCGGAATGGGATCGACCTGGCGACGCTCGACCAGATCGACCACGGTGATGGCATTCGCGCCCGTATTCGAGACGTAGGCGAAGCGTCCATCCGTGGCGATCTCGTGGACGTTGTTGTTCGCGGGTATGCGCGCGACGATCTGCTTCGTGGCGGGATCGACGATGGCGACGAGGCCGCCGGCCTTCTCGCCGACGAGCAGCGCGGGCACAGGAAGCGACTGCGCAACCGGCATCGCCATCACGCCGGCCACACCACACAGCGCGAACACCGCCCACACAACCAACCGGCTTTTCATGGCTCTCCTCCTCCCGCGGTCGGTGCGCAGCGTTCTTGACGGCCGGCACATCGATGGTCCCGATGGAGCATACCGAATCGCCGGCGCCGGCGTCACGGCCGCGCGACGCGACGCTTCGTGCCTCGAACCATCCGCGGTTGGCGCCGGGAGGCGTCTACCGTGGCCGCACCACGAGCGACGCCACGACGGAACCGGCGAGAAGCGTGGCGATGATGCCGAGCGACCACTCGATCGGGAACTTGCCGCCGAAGGCGTCGTTCAGCCACAGCATCTTCAGGCCGACGAAGACGAGAATCAACGCCAGTCCGTAGTGCAGGAGGTGAAAACGTCCGATGGCACTCGCGAGCATGAAGTACATGGCGCGCAGGCCGAGAATGGCGCAGACGTTGGACGTGAAGACGAGGAACGGTTCGCTCGTCAGCGCGAAGATCGCCGGCACCGAATCGACGGCGAAGATGACGTCCGACAGCTCGAGAAAGAGCAGCGCCACGAAGAGCGGCGTGGCGTACCAGCGGCCGGCGATCCGGACGAAGAACGACTGGCCGTGGATCGTGCCGGTCGTCGGCACGACTCGCGCGAACAGGCGGAGGATCGGATTGCGCCCCGGGTCCACGTGGCTCTGCGGGGTGAACATCATCTTGATGCCCGAAACCACGAGCACGACGCCGAACAACGCGACCACGGCCGCGTACTGCATGAGCACGGCCCCGAGAGCGATGAAGATCGCACGGAACACCAGCGCGCCGATGATGCCGTAGAAGAGGATGCGGTGCTGGTACTGCGGCGGGACGGCGAAATAGCCGAAGACGAGTACGAAGACGAAGATGTTGTCGACCGCCAGCGACTTCTCGACGAGATAGCCGGTCAGGAACTCCAGCGCAATCCGCTCGGCCACCTCCGGCGGGAACTGGCCGAGGGCGTACCGGTACAGGCCGTAGTTGAAGGCGAGCGCGATCGCCACCCAGACGATCGACCACGCGACCGACTCGCGGAACGAGACGACGTGCGCCTTGCGGTGGAAGACGCCGAGGTCGAGCGCGAGCACGACGAGCACGCCGGCGACGAACGCGAGATACCAGGTCCAGTAGTCAGCGAATGGGAACAGCATGGCAGGGCCAATCGACGGCCCTGCGAGTCTACGAACACGGCACAGTCATAGACAATTACGAATATGTGCTGCTTTCATGAGATTTTGACTAAGAATTGAGCGTGACCGACTGGCTGAACTACCACCACCTGTTCTATTTCTGGACCGTGGTCCGCGAAGGCAGCATCGTGCGCGCGGCCGAGTCGCTGCGCCTGTCACAGCCGACGATCAGCAGCCAGATCAAGGCGCTCGAAGAACGGCTTGGCGAGCGCCTCTTCACGCGGATCGGGCGGAGGCTCGTGCCGACCGACACCGGACAGACGGTCTTCAGGTACGCCGACGAGATTTTTTCGATCGGGCGTGAGCTGGTCAGCACGGTGCGGAGCGGCGGCTCGGGACGCCCGCTCAGGTTCGTGGTCGGCGTCACGGACGTGATGAGCAAGCTCATCGCGTATCGCCTGCTCGCGCCCGCGCTCCGGCTGGACGATCCCGTACGCATCATCTGCCGCGAGAACCGCGTGGACCGGCTGCTGGCCGCCCTCGCCGTCCACGACGTGGATCTGGTGCTGTCGGACACGCCCGTGCCGCCGGGCGTCGGCGTGCGCGCCTACAGCCATCTGCTCGGCGAGTCGGACGTCACGTTCTACGCCGCGCCGCAGCAGGCCGCGAAGCTCAGGCGCTCGTTTCCCTCGTCGCTCAATGGCGCACCGGTGCTGTGGCCGGGCGAGGGAACCGTGCTGCGCCGACAGCTCGACGAGTGGGTGCAGCGCGAGTCGCTGCGGCCGTCGATCGTCGGCGAGTTCGATGATTCGGCGTTGATGAAGGTGTTCGGCGAGCACGGGGCCGGCGCCTTCGCGGCACCGTCCGTGCTCGCCAGCGATCTGCGGCGGGCGCATGGTGTCGTACGTGTGGCGCGCGTGCGCGACGTCCGCGAACGCTTCTACGCCATCTCCCCCGAACGTCGCATCACGCATCCCGCCGTCATTGCCATCGCGAGTCAGGCGAGAACGCAGACGTTCACCTGACGTCCACCCGGGACCGTTGCCCGCAGCTCGGGTCTGTGGGATGCTGCCGCCTTCCGACAATCGAGTACCGCAGGACGGCCCATGCAGATCATCTCCTCTCCTCAGGTCCATCCCGTCATCGTCATCGGCAGCGGCGCGTCCGGCGGCATGGCCGCATGGAACCTCACGCGGCAGGGCGTGAGGGTGTTGCTGCTCGACGCGGGCGACAAGTTCGCCGATCGGTCGCAGTTCTGGACGCACGTGACGCCGTGGGAGGCACGCGAGCGACGCGCCCGCGGCGAGGCGCCGCCGCAGTACTACCTGAGCACGCAGGAACAGCCGTACGTCACGCCGCCCGATCGCCCGTTCGATCTCGTGCGCGTGTGGGGACACGGCGGCAAGACCAACGTCTGGGGCCGCGTCAGCCTGCGGCTCGGCGATCTCGACTTCAAAGGTCCCGCCCAGGACGGCTGGGAAATCCCCTGGCCCATCTCCTACAGCGACATCGCACCCTACTACGACCAGGTCGAACAGCTCATCGGCGTGTGCGGCGGCGACGACGACTCGGATGCGCTGCCGGGCAGCCGGTTCCTGCAGCCGGCGCCAGGTCCGCGGTGCGGCGAACGTCTGTTCCAGCGCGCAGCGCGATCGATCGGCGTGCCGATCGTCGCCGGCCGGCGCGCCAACATGACGCGGCCGACACGCGGCTTTCCGCCGTGCCACTACTGCGGCAACTGCGGCGCCGGCTGCGACACGGCATCGTTCTTCAATTCGGCCGACCACCTGCTGCCGTTCGCGCTGAAGACGGGCCTCCTCGACATCCGATCGAACGCCGTCGTCGCCCGCATCCTGACCGACGAGAACGGGCGGGCGAACGGCGTGCAGTACTTCGATCGCCAGAGCGGCGCCGAACAGCAGGTGCGCGGAAACATCATCGTGCTCGGCGCGAGTGCCGTGGACTCGACGCGCATCCTGCTCAACTCGAAGTCGTCGACGCACCCGAACGGCATCGGCAACGGGTCGGACGTCATCGGGCGCTACCTCTGCGAGCAGATCCGCTTTCACGTGCGTGGCTACTTCCCCGAGCTGGAAGGTACGAGAACACAGAACGACCGCGGCATCGGCGGCGAGCATGTCTACCTGCGCCGGTTCAACCACGAGGCCGGCCATCGCCGCGACTACCTGCGCGGCTTCGGCGCGCAGTTCTGGAACACGGGGGCACCGTCGGGCGGCGCGCACGGGCTGAGCAGCCGGATTCCCGGCTTCGGTGCCGATCTCAAACGCGCCATCAAGCGGCGTCACCCGGCGTGGTTCGAGATGCACCCGTACGGTGAGGTGCTGCCGTACGCGCACAATCGCATCACCGTCGGCGATGCGGGCAACGACCGCTACGGCGTGCCGCTCATCCGCATCGACTACCGCATCGGCGAGAACGAGCGGAAGATGACCGAGCACATGTGCGACACGGCCGAAGAGCTCGTGAAGGCCGCCGGCGGCGTCATCGTGGACTATCAGCGCGGCGCGCTCGACCGCATGGGTTCGGCCATTCACGAACATGGCACCTGCCGCATGGGCGACGACCCGAAGCGATCGGCGCTCAACGCGTTCAACCAGATGCACGAAGTCCCGAACCTGTTCGTTGTCGACGGGTCGGCTTTCCCGACAGCCACGGAGAAGAACCCGACGCTCACGATCCTCGCGCTCTCATGGCGGGCCACCGACTACGTGGTCGAACAGATGAAGAAGGGAGATCTGTAATGGCGAACCACATCGAACGAGCTGGCGTGAATCGTCGCGTGGCGCTGCGCACCATGGCCGCCGGCGTGGGCGCAGCCGCATCGGCACTCTGGGTGAGCGAACTGGCGCTGCTGGCCGAAGAACAGGCCATGCACGCGCACCTGCTGGCCACCACGCCGCAGGGCGCGGCGTGGGCACCAACGGTTCTGACACCGTCGCAATTCGAGACAGTGGGAACCCTCGTCGAGTCGATCATTCCCACGACCGAGACACCGGGTGCGAAAGCCGCGCTCGTCGACCGCTACATCGACGGCGTGCTGCGCACGGCCAATGCCACGACGAGAACCCGCTTCCTCGACGGCCTGGCGTGGATCGACGCGCGAAGCCAGGCGTTGTTCAACACGACGTTCTCGGGCGCGACCGCCGCACAACAGACCGACCTGCTCACGAGACTCGCAGCCGAACCTTCGGCAGAGACCGACGCCGGCACGCAGTTCTTCACCGCCATCAAGTCGATGACGATCACCGGGTACTACACGACAGAGATCGGTCTGCGACAGGAACTCGGCGATCCCGGCGTGCTCGTGCTTCCGTCGTATCCGGGGTGTCAGCATCCGGAGCATCTGTAGGGGCGGGTCTTATGCCCGCCCAAGCCTGGGCCCACACGAGGTCGGCCCCTACGTCACCGTCGTAGGGGCGGGCTTGCCCCGCCCTGGCCGGGCCGACACAGGGGTCGGCCCCTACGGACGCACCAGCATGAACGCCCCAATCGGTGTGACGACACCGTTGATGACGACGTCGACGGTGTGCCGTCCCGGATAGTGCCGGCGCGTGGTCAGGTCCGCGAGCGACACGGTCTTGCGAAACGTCGTCGACGCGCCCGAGGGCAGATCGATCGTCCTCAGCTTGAAGACCTTGGGCGACGAAGCGCCGCTGGCTTTCACGAAATGGACGCGGAAGTCGACGAGCACGCGCTGCGGTCGCCGGCTCGTGCTTCGTACGGCGAAGGCCACCGACACCTTGCCGCAGGCCGTCGGTCGACGCGGAGCAATCGCGACATCCTCCACAACGACGCTCGCCCGTTGTCCCACACCCAGAACTGCCAGCGCACCGGCATGTCCCTGCTTGACGAGCGATCGCAACGCGTGCCGGACGAGTGCCGCACGCTCGGGTGAGGCGTCGATCAGCCAGCGCCGCGCCACCTCCACCAGCACGTCCGGGTGGTCCTTGCCGATGTCGTTCAGGTTGTTGGCCACCGATCGCCGCACGTACTCGTCGGGATCGTCCCGGAGCAGCTCGAGCAGCTCGAGCACGGGCGACGGGTTCTGCTGAAAGCGGCGCAGACGCCCGGCCCACGGCAATCGCGGCCTGGTTCCCTCCGACACGAGACGACGGACGTGCACGTTCGGATCGCGGGCCCACTGTCGCAGCAGCGCCAACGCGTCCTGCTCGTATCGCTCGATGAAGGGACGCACGCTGAACTCGGACGTGAATCGTTGCGTCAGCGCGTGCAGGGCCTGCATCGACTCGTCGAAGTGATCGAGTCCGAACTCCGCGACGAAGCAGACGTGCGCGAGATAGAAGAACGACGACATCCCACCGTCGCCCTCCGTGCGGGCCGGTCGCCCGCCGACCGACTGCATCAGGATGCCGACGGCCGTGGGATAGTCGCTCGGCAGATGCCGGTGCAGCACCCGCGCGATGTGCCGCCCGCGGTCCATCAGCTCGAGCGCGTCGAATGCCTTCGCCACGTCTGCCACGAATGCACGGCTCCGGAACGCCGGCCACACACGCGCGATCGCCTGCGCGATGCCACGCGCGACATCGAGGGTGAAGTAGTTCTTCAGTGGTTCAGCCATGCATGACGTGGCCGTGGCAGGCGTTCAAGACGAATGTCACTGGCGGCGGTTGCCGACACCCACGCGGATGCTACGCCACTTGCCCTGGTTGAACCGCCACACGCTGAGTGCGCACCGCGTGACGTGGCCGGCGAGAATCGCGAGCCAGATGTCCATAGGATCGAGACGGCCGAGGCGCTGGAGCACGAAACAGTACCCGAGCGGAATCACGACCTGCGACACGATCGAGATGTACATCGGACTGCGCGTATCGCCCGTGCCCTGCAGGCCGCCCGTGTAGGCCAGCGCCACCACGACGAACAGGCCGGATACGCTCAGTACACGCAGCAGCTGGACGCCCAGCTCCACGACAACGGGCTCGGTCATGCCGAAGATCGCCAGCAGCGACCGCGGCACGAGGAAGAACACCAGCCCGAGGACCGCGGCACCTGCCAGGCCGAACTTTGCGGCCACGTGCACGGCTTCTTCAGCTCGCTCACACCGGTCGGCGCCAAGGTTCTGGCCGGCAACCGTGGCCGCAGCGCCGAGCAGTCCGACGGCCGTCCAGGTGACGAACGAGAACAACTGCGAATACGAAATCGCGAAGGCCGCCTGCGCCTCGGCGCTCTGCGCGAGCGAGCCGATGAACGCGAGCAGCAGCACGCCACCGATGTTCATGACAACGCCCTGCACGCCGGTCGGCAGACCAAAGCGGAAGAGCGCGCGGATGATCTCCCAGTCGGGACGGTATCCCAGGCCTTTCGGGAACGACACCACCCAGCCGCCGTGCCAGAGCTTCCACATCCCGTACGCCGAGACGACCGCCGCGGAGATGACCGTGCCGACAGCCGCGCCGGCCGTGCCGTAGGCGGGAACCGGTCCGAGGCCGGGAATCAGGATCAGATTCAGCACGACGTTGAGCGCCGTCATGACGATGCCGAGGATCATCGGCGTCCGCGCGTCCCCGGCCGAACGCAGTGCGCCGCCGATCATGAAGAACAGCAGCGTGCCCAGGCTGAATACGAAGGAGATCCGCAGATACGGCAGCGCCTCGGACTGCACTGCCGGTGTGGCATTGACGAACTGCAGCAGCCAGGGTGAGAGCGCGTAGCCGATCGGCGCAATGAGCAACAGCGACAGGAACGTCGCGGTGAGAAACGCCTGATAGACCGTGCGGTCGGCCATGTGCTCGTCGTCGGCGCCGACGAACCGGGCGACCAGGATGCTCATGCCCGTGAACAGCGACATGCTGAACACGATCACGACGATGAAGATCTGGATGGCGACGCCGATGCCCGCGTTGGCCGTATAGCCGACGAAGTGGCCCACCATCACGTGGTCGACAATGCCCTGCAGGCCACCCAGTACGTTGGCGACCATCGTCGGCCACGCGAGTTTCCAGACGGCGGCCTTGAGTGGGCCTTCGACGATGGAACGATCGTAGCGACGGGCCTTCGCAGCTGGCGGCGCGGCAGCATCGGCGGGCTTCGGTGTCACGTCCGGAGCCGCCGGCTCCTCGACGGGAACGGTCACCGAAACACTTTATCGGCAACCCCGCCCGATGTCGCGCTACTTCTTTCCTGCGAGCAGGCGATAGACCACGAGCAGCAGGATCGCGCCGAGTGTGGCGACGATGAACCCCGCGGGCTGATCGGCGCCGTACCAGCCGAGCGTACGTCCGAGGTAGCCGCCGACGACCGCGCCGGCGATTCCGAGCAGGACCGTCACGATCAGCCCACCGGGATCCCTGCCTGGCATCAGGAGCTTGGCAACGACGCCGACGATGAGCCCGAACACGATCCATCCGAGAATGTCGAACATGGGACCTCCTGCAAACAGTTGATGCGGCGCTAGACGTGCGCCGGCGACGCTTCGGCCTCGGCCTTCAGGCGCGTCAGGCCCTTTTCGAAATCCTTCCCCAGCAGCTTGTCCATGCTCACGAACAGGCTCATGAGCTTGCTGGGAAACGGCAGCGGACCATAAATCGCCCACGACACTTCCGTGGCGGCCCCCTGCGGCTCGAGATCGAATGCCGCGGCGTTTTCAGCCTTGAACGGGCGAAGGAACGACAAGTCGATCGTCAGGTGCGTGGGCGACTCGCTGCGCGTAATCTCCATGTGCCCCTTGCCGGCCTTGCTGTTGCCTTCCCACTCGTAGATGGCGCCCATGCCACGTTCGGGGCCTTTGTAGGCGCGGCGCAGCGATGGGTCGAGGTCTTCCCACGGCGACCAGCGCGTCCACGCGTGGAAGTCCTCGAGCAGCGGAAAGATGTCCGCTGGTGATCGATTGATGGTGATGTGCCGCTCGACGCGGAACGTGTCGGGCCGCATGGCCGCAAAGACGAGCAGACCAGCCACGGCAGCGGCCATGACGAGAAGGACGTTCGTAATCACGGAGAACCTCCCGCCGAACAAAGGATGACGCTGTGAGGCCGTCATCCTAACAGAGACAGACCCGGGTTGTCGGCGCCCGGATCGGACGGTATACTCGCCGCCTCGCAACACGTCAGGGGAGTGACACGATGATACGCCGGACGCGCGTCTATCTGATCCTGGCGCTGACCGTCGCGGCCGCGGGAACGTGGTCCGCCATTCCAGGCAGCGCGCAGCTCCCCTCCCCGCGTCCCAACATCGTGCTGATTCAGGCCGACGATCTCGGCTACGGCGATCTCAGCGCGTACGGCCAGCAACGCTTCCAGACGCCGCACCTCGACCGGCTGGCAGCCGAAGGGATCAGGTTCACGAGCTACTACTCCGGCAGCACGGTCTGCGCACCGTCGCGGGCGTCGCTCGTGACAGGCCAGCACACCGGCCACGGCCTGATCCGCGGCAACGGCCAGATCCCGCTGCGTCCCGAAGACACGACCATCGCCATGGCGCTGCGCGACGCCGGCTACCGCACGAGCCTGATCGGCAAGTGGGGACTCGGTTTCATCGGGACGACGGGTGAGCCGGCCGCGAAGGGGTTCGACGAGAGCTTCGGGTTCATCGATCAACGTCATGCGCACCGGCAGTTCACCGATCACCTGTACCGCAACGGCGAACGTGTCGCGGTCGACGTCGACCGCGACTACGTGAACGATCTGTTCACCAGGGAAGCCCTCGACGTCATCGGACGACGCGACGATCGACCGTTCTTCGTCTACCTGAACTACACCGTGCCGCACGCGGAATTGCGCGTGCCCGATGAATCGATCGCGCCGTTTCGAACGGTGTTCGACGAGCCGAAGCCGTTCACCAATGCGGTCGCGGACGGACGCGTGACCGGCCCATCGGACGGCCCGACGCTGGGCTACCGGTCGCAGCCGACACCGCGCGCGGCGTTCGCCGGGATGGTGACGCGCATGGACGCGGACATCGGGCGCATCCTCGCACGCATCCGGGAGGCCGGGCTCGACGATCGCACGATCGTCCTGTTCACCAGCGACAACGGTCCACACCGCGAGGGCGGCGCCGATCCCGTCTTCTTCGCGAGCTCCGGCCCGTTCCGGGGCGTCAAGCGCGACCTCTACGAAGGGGGCATTCGCGTGCCGATGATCGTTCGATGGCCCGGGACGGTTCCCGCAGGCCGCACGAGCGATCACGCGTGGGCGCACTGGGACATCTTCCCGACTCTCGCGGAGCTGGCCGGGGCTCGGGTGCCTGACGGCCTCGACGGCCGATCGATGGCCGACTCACTTCGTGGCCGGACGCAGCCAACGCACGAGTTCTTCTACTGGGAATTCCACGAGGCCGGTTTCCAGCAGGCCGTCCGCATGGGGCCGTGGAAGGCCGTGCGCCTGAAGAACGGTGCGCCTCTCGAGCTCTACGACCTGTCGGTCGATCCCGGTGAAACAACGGACGTCGCCGCATCGCATCCCGGCGTGGTCGCGACGATCGAGGCGTACCTCGCGCAAGCGCGCACGCCGTCCGAGCGCTGGCCCGGCACGTAGAACCTCGCGGGCTCAGCGATCCGGCCGCTTCCCGACGAACAGCTCGTATCCGTCCGGCAAATCGGAGTGTTCGTAGATGCCGGCGTGCGGGTCGAAGCCGGCGGCGCGCAGCGTATCGAGCCACACCTGCCGCGGGAACAGGCCGTTCTCGTGTCGATCGTGTACGACGCGCATCGAACCGTCGGCCTCGCGGATCAGCAGCGCATAGTCGGTCGTCGTCCGTTCGTCGGTGACGTCCGGA
>CAZVHY010000004.1:0-12403 GCA_964627115.1 uncultured Solibacteraceae bacterium
GGTCTACGGCCTGCAGGATTCGTTCTTCAACGAGTACGTGCCGAAAATCCAGGCCGTCACCGCCGCCGACGTCCAGCGCGTGGCCAAGCAGTACATCCAACCCAACCGCGTCATCGTCGTCGTGACGGGCGACCTGAAGACGATCGAACAGCCCGTGCGGGAAGCGAAACTCGGCCCGGTGACGGTGGTGGGGGTGGAGGACGTACTGAAGTAAAGCCAGAAGTTAGAAGACAGAAGCCAGAAGTGCTTCGCGCTTCTGGCTTGCCCTACCGCGCTCTGTCCCTCACCACACCCGGCGCACCCGCCCAGGCGTCCGGTGACTGCAGCACGCCGAGCGTCGGTTCGATCGCGAGGATCCAGCCGGCACTTCGCGGCGGTGCTGCGGCAATCGCCAAGGCCATGACGCGCGCGGCGCCGGCCGCGTCACCCGTCACCGCAAGCCGCGCCGCCATCGCTATCACCCGCTCCATCACCAGCCGCCCATCGTCGCCGTCCCCGTGCGGCCCCGCCGCCGCGCCGCCGCGCAGCCCGTCCCCCCACAGCCTTGTCGCCTCGTCGCCTTGTCGCCCCTCGATCATCTCCCCCCACACCTGCGCCATCGGGTGTCCGGGCACGCGCGCGAATACCTCCGTGCAGGCGTTGCGGGCACCGTCGTCATCGCCTTGTCGCATCAGACATACGGCGATCGCGTACCACGCGTTGGCGCAGCACTCGCGCGCGTACAGGTGCCCGCGCTCCTCGAGCGCGAGCTCGCGCCGAAAGTACTCGAGCGCCTCGTCGACATCGCCGCGCGCCAGGCACAGCAGGCCCTTCAGCCAGTACACCGCGACGATGGCGGAACGATCGATGATGCCGGGATCGCCAGCCAACGCCGCGATCGCCGCGTCGACGTCACGCTCGGCGTTGCGGAGCGATCCCCGCGCCACCCACACCATGGCCGCGAGACACAGCGCCATCGGGCATCCCGGCACCTGCGCGAGAGTTTCGCGAGCCGCGTCGATGCGCTGCTGGCCCCAGCTCGCGTAGGTCAATCGCAGCCAGTGGCGCCAGTTGTCCGGCTGGAGTTCCACGGCCTGGAGGAGTGACGCCACGGCGCCGGCACTGTCGCGCAGGCGATCGCACACGAATCCCAGCGTGGCCCACGCTTCGGCAAACGTCGGATCGAGATCGCGCGCGAGCCGTGCGCTGGCTTCGGCACGGACGAGCAGATCGATGTCCGCGTCCGGTCGCGCGCGCATCGATTCATACGTCAACACGCACGCGTTGGCGTAGCCGACGTGGTACAGCGCCTTGTGCGGATACCGTTCGACAGTCACAGAGTCTGACGCCGAGCCGCGGCAGCAGTTGTCTATTCAAGCTCCAAGGACGCGTGTGGCCAGCATCTCGGGTAGCGCTACTGCATTTCGCGCCGTTTGCGTGAACGAGCCATGCTGCGCGCAGGCTGCACCCATACGCGATGATCCCTGCGAGAGGCTCGCGACCGGCACGGCGCCACCGTTGGCGGAACACGCGCTCGGGCTCACCAAAGAGCGCACTAACCTCGCCGTCCACGTGGCCCCTGCTTCGCCGGCCGAAGGCCGCCTCGTCGAGGCGACGCGCGAGGAGCGGTTCCTCGCGCACTGGCCCGAGCGATTGATCGGCGACAACGCCTACGACAGTGACGGCCTCGATGCGCATCTGCGCGAGACGATGGGGATCGAGATGATCGCGCCGAATCGGGCGAAGCGCCGCGTCACCCAGGATGGGCGACCGCTGCGGCGCTACACGCGGCGCTGGCAGATCGAGCGGCTCTTCGCGTGGTTTCACAACTACCGGCGCCTGGTGGTCCGATGGGATCGCCACCCCGAGAACTTTCTCGCGTTCTTTCACCTCGCGTCAGCACTCATCCTGCTACGCCGTTTTTGAGACCGCTTCTAGCGCCACGCCATCTGCACTCCCAGGCCAATGGCTCGCGGGGTGGCGACGCCGACAACACGGACAGGCGTCGCTCGCCTTCGGTAGAGGGTCGTCGTTCCGCGATGGCTCCAGTCGAACAGCGCTCCGATACCGCCTCCGACGACGGCCGCGTTCAATGTGGCCAGGACCACCTCACCGCCGGAGTTCAGCCCTTGCCCGCAGATGACGGCGCACCACGTGCCCAGGACGGCCGCGCCGATCGCGAACCCGTTCCACACCGAATCGCCATCGCGATAGATGCGGTCCACGTCTGACAAGCGCAGCTGGCGCGGGCCGGCATCGCCGGCCACATCGATCGTGTCCACCGACAAGGCCCGGGCGGATCCGACCACCACCTGCTGCTGAACCTCGACGTAGATGCGTCGCCCCCGCTGAACCTCGCGCTCGAGCGCGGCGCGTTCGACCGGCGTTTGCGCCCCAGCCGGCACCGCCGCGACGACGCACGTCAGCACGACGACGAACGAGATCAGGAGATCGAGCACATGCCTCCGCTTAGCCGCCACACCCGACATGTCTACCTCCTCGACGCCGACGACACAGCGCGTCAGCGTCCCAATACTTAACCGCCCTTCAGAACCGTCTCGAATCGCATCCCGGACACGCTCGACGGGCTGCGCACCGTAGACACGAGCGGTGACCGTCAACTGCTCACCATCCAGCCGACCCAACATGATGGTCGGTGTACCGGCGACGCCGAGGCTAGCCGCAAACTGTTGGTCCTTCCAAACCTTAGCCACCAAGTCGCTCCCAAGACAGCTATCGAATGCGCTGGTGTCTAGGCCCAGGCGCTCCGCATTTTTCTTGAAGATGTCGGGGCCAAGGCTTCGGATGTCAGTAAAGAGACTGTCATGCATAAGCTCAGGTCCTCCCTGGAAGTAGTCGCTACGCTGGCCATCATCGCGACATGTGGAGTGATGATGTGGACCACACTCGCCAGCAATTCAGAGGCGGTACCAACCGTTCCCGTGCCTTCCGCTGGTGCACCGGGGCCCGCCGGTCTTGGCCGGCAGACGCCTCCCCGTGAGGCGCCGCTGCCGGCGGCGCCGCTCCGGATGGAGGCGCACATGAGTGCAGGAGTAGCAACGGCACGCGTCGGGATGTTGATCTTTTCCGATTTTCAGTGCCCATACTGCGCGAGCTTCGCCACCGATACGCTGCCGACGATCCGAAGGGACTTCGTGGACTCTGGCAAGGTGAGAATGGGCTTTCACCACTTTCCGCTGGAAGCAGTCAGGGAAGTCACGATCACTGGTCAGGGAAGTCGCCAAAGTGCTCGGAACGGCCACTAACGGATTGATAGCGAATCACTTGCTGGACCGCGAAATTTTTCTGGTTTTGTGACTGACGCGACCGGTCGCAGTGTTCTGCGAAAACGGTGTCACCGGTCGCGCCGATCGCTTCGGGTGATCGGCGCCACGCGTTTCGGCGATCGGCAGATGGCGTTCGGGCAACCGGCGCGATCGGTTCGGGTGCTCGCGACGATCGCTTCAAGTAGCCGCGCCGATCGGTTCCCCGTGCCGGCGCCACGCGTTTCCCCAGGTGAGCCGATCGGTCCAGGCAGTCAGCGCGATCCGTTCCGGTGCCCGGCGCGATCGCTTCGGGTGATCGGCTCCTCCACTTCCACCAACCCGCGCACCCGGTCGCAGCGTTGTGTGCGAAGCGTGCAGGCGATCGCGACGAGCGCTTCTGGTGGCCGCCGCGATCGCATGTTTCGTCGTGCTGGCAGCAATGGCCGCCAGCGCGGCCGCGGCTACCAGCAGCCGGCGTTTCGATCAGGCGTCGACGTGGCGGCGTTGGACGGAGAACATCTGCCGGGCGATTGCTATTTGACCTCGAAAATCGCGATTCCATCACCACGATAGAGTTCGACCAGTCCTAATCGGCGTGGCAAGGCGATACGATTCGCGTCGACGACAACGTAGCGCACAAGAAGCTCTTGGAGTCGAGTTCGAGCGGCGTCCGGATCCGAAACGGTGAGTGCTGCGGTACCAACCGGAGGCGGCAGGAAGGCAAGGAGACCTTCGTCTTCGGCCACGAAGTCCCACCTCGACGCCGGAACGCGTGAAGTATAGCCGCCGATAATCGGACGGCGATGCACAGTCTGATGCCACAGCTGGCGTGACCACGCCGTGGTATCGAGCACAGCCCACTTACCCTCTTGCTGCGCCCAATCGCGAAGCAGCGGAGGCGTTGGCCACTGTGTCGAAGCGAATGGTCGTGGCCACAGTTCAACGACACTGGCCGTGGCGCACACCAACATCAAACAGAGTCCCACGCGACTTCGCTGATTCAACCAGCTGACTCCGAACCCGGCTGCTATCGCAATGCCGATCGTCGTCATCCAGGCGAATCGGATCGGCAAGCCACTCATAGCAACCGCGGGTACGGCGGCCTGCAGCATCCCCATGGGAAGGACCATGCCAGGGAATAGCGTCCCGCCGATATGTAGAATCGGGCCCAACGCCAATATTGCGCCGACGCCGGCGGCGACCAGGAACGCCCTCGCGACGTGGGAGTACCACGCACCAAATGTTGCCAGTATCAGTGGTACGTAGCCTACGTAGACAGCGGTTTCCCAGTCGGTACCAGTCCACCGAGAGTGAGCAGGAAAATAGGACGCCCATCGACTGATCGCGTTCGGCACGAAGAACGCCTGAAGGTCGGCCGAGAATCGGATACTGTCGTGACTTCCTCTATAGGGCTCAACTACGTAGCTTGCAATGATTCCGACAAGGAGCCAGCAACCAACGAGGACGAACGTGGGGACTGCGACAAGTCCAAGGCGCACATTGCCGAGCATCCACGTCTCTCTCCTCGCGCCAAACGCGCCTACACTCGCGAGCACGAGGATGGTAACGACGCCGAAGACAAGGTGATACACAGAAGCCAAGAACGCGAAGCCCAGCGCCAGTCCTGCCAAGCCTGCGTCAAGAAGCCGGCGGGTCCTCAAAGCACGAAATGTCTGCAAAAGAAACAGAGGCGCCCACTGCATCGACGACAAATGCAACTGGGCTTGAGCGTGAGCAAGATGGTACGCGGAGAACGTGTACAACGATCCCGCGACTACGGGCGCAAGCCAGCCGCCGAAGAGCTCACGACCGAGCAGATAACAGGCGAACCCAGAGAGCGGAAACGTTGTGAACAGCAACAGATTGTATGCCGTGATCTCCGACAACCACGGCGCCAGCAGGCTCGCAACGATCACCGACGGGATATCCCAAGTCTGGAACCACAATGGCGTGCCCACGGGCCACCAGAGGAGCGGCGACCAGAACGCTGTCGTGTCGAACTCTGCGCTACTCCGCCACCACCAGAATCCCCAGACTGTCTGCCAAGGATCGAGCACTTCTCCGGCCACATGCGTCGTAAGATTCTCCAGCAGTGGTGATGTCACCGCCACCGAGATAGCCGTGAACAGCGCCAGTGCCGCACCATGGACAACGATTCGGTTGGCCTTGCCTCTCCGGAACGAGACGTCGATCCACATCGTCACTCAACGCGGAAGCGTGCGGCACGCGTAGCTCGCCCGTCGTCCATGATCGCTTCGAGATCGAGCAAATAGTCGCCTGGCGTGAGGCGCTCGACTGGGACAGCGAGACGCACGTTGGCGACGCGATCGGCAGAGAAGGTCCCCGGTTGAAGAACCAGATCCTCCTGCGTGGCCAACTCACCCATGGCATTGAGGATGCGAACGCGCACCGTGACGCCACGCAGGGGCACTGAGCGCCTGGTTCCCTGACTGACCTGCACGAGAGCGCTGACGACGTCAGACGACGCGAATGCGCGGCGCACCGACGGCTCGAATGGAATGGTGCCAGCGGTCTCGTCGAGCAGCAACGGCGGCCCGCCGGGACTGATCCCGAACAGGATGCCGGACATCGAAAGCGGTTCGCGCGCGAAGTCCGGGACCTCCGCGAAGACGTGGACGCTACCGCCGACGCCGTTGTCGCCCGCCACGCCGAGACGCAGTTCGTAGGCACCAGGCGCAACGGGAATGGCAAGGGCCAGACCACGATGCGGCACGTCGGCTCCGCTCGCGGCAGACTCCGGAAGCTCAACAGTCCATTGCCGCCCGATGACTGGTTCCCCCTTCGGCGTGAAGGCCCCAGCCACGATGGCCGCGGTGGCCCGCAGGCTTCGCGTATCGAACTGCCCGACAACGAGTAACGCGCCGCCGTCTCCCGCCACCAGCGGAGTCGCCGCCGCCTCCAACGGCACGTCGCGCGACGGCAGCACACCCGCGACTGTTCGAACGAGTTGCGTGCTTCGATCGATGGCGCCAGCCGGCGCGGGGTCAGGCAGGCTGTAGCGGTCGCGTGCGCGGACGGTCGAGCCGGGCCGATCGACCCTCACATCGATCCTGCGAACGCGCCCACTCGGTTCGCTCGATGCGGGCACGAAACCAAGGAGGTAGTACATGCCGGTCTCGGCAAGAACTGCGTTGACGTGTTCATGCGGCGCGTTCGTGTTGATGACCGCTCGTCCGCCAGTCAGATCCGCGAACGCAGCCAGGTTCGCCTGACGTTCACGAATACGGCCACGCTCGCCCAGCGGCGTGTTCTCGGCTGTCTCGAGTCCAACCGGATCGAGTACATGAATGGTCACGTTGGCTGCAGCTGCGGCGCGCTCCAGTGCCTGTCGAGCGTCACGAAGTGGCACGCTGCAGGCGCCGGCCCGCGCCGACGCGGGCGGTTCGAAACCCGCTGCGGCCCCGGCAAAACTACTGGCTCGGTTCCATCGGCCCGCGCAGCGCCTCGACGAGTCGGACGTGCGTCGCGATCAACAGCACGACTTTCGGTCGCGAAGACACCGTCCGCAGCGAGTCCGCCACGCGCGTCAGCGAATCCAGCGAGCACACCCGGCAGAGACACTCGCCGCTTTCGTACCCCTCCGGATCGTCGATCTGGACGCCGTTGGCGTTGCCCCGAGCCCGAACGTCGGCGATGGCCGCCGTGGCGAACGGCTGGTCGATGGCGCGCCGGAGCAGTGCGCGATCCGCCGTGAAATTCTGCGGACGACCGGACTCCGACGTCCGATTGGTGAAGATGACGGCCGCCTGATCGCCCGGGCCCAGTGCGTCGACGGCGGCCATCGCGATACGCCTGGCCGCCGCCTGTTCGTGGAATCGGATCGACCAGTCGAAGGCGATGACGACGAGCCTTCCCTCCTCGGCGTCGCTGTTGCGCGTCACGTCGTCGGGCACGTCTGCCCACGTGGCCTGGACAGTCTCCGTCCGGGCGAAGGAAGGAGGTTGCGGCAAATCGACGACGGTGAAGACGGCCGTGGGGCGTTCGCGCCCATCCTCGCGAATCGTGAAGTTCTCGGGCTTCAACCCGCGCACCGGTCGACGCTGTTCGTCGAGAACGGTCACCTCGAGCCTGACGATGTCGGCGTTCGTCCGAAAGGTCGACGACTGGCCCGTCGAGCGCCCATCGTCCGCCGCCGAAGCAACAGCGACCAGAGCCGCCATGGCGGCACACGACGGTAGCCCGCGGAATCGACTACACACTGACCGGGAATTCTATCCGGAGTCCTACCGCGGTGAGACCCGCTCGCTGCCGAGGATCGACCCATTCGCTGTCGCACGATCACCCATCCACGATCGACGCGTTGTGTGAGTCGTTCCCGCAACGATATTCTACGGACGCCGCTCACCATCGCTCGACTCCGATGCAGGCACCACTCAGGGGCGTGGCCGTCGTACTGGCGGCGTTGACCGCCAGCGCGGTCGCGGCCTATCAGCAGCCGGCGTTTCGCGGTGGGGTCGATGTCACCGTGTTCGACGTCACGGTGGTCGATCAGCAGGACCGGCCCGTGCGAGGGCTGACGGCCGAGGACTTTGCCGTGCGCGTCGACGGCCAGCCGGCGCGCGTGGTCTCGGTGACACCCGTGGATCTGCCGCCAGCCACCGAGGACACCGGTCCGGCCTGGCGGCGCGAGGTGGCCCCGGATGTGGTGACCAACGCGCCGGACGCCGGGCGCGTGGTCGTGATCGTCATCGACGACGCGATGGCCGGAGCGAACCGCACACTGGTCACGGGCCGGTCCAACACCAGTGGAGGCGTGTTCTACGACCCGTGGATTCTGCGAACGGGGAAACGGATTGCGCGGGATGTCGTGGAGGGGCTCGGGCCCGAGGACCGAGCCGCGGTGGTCTTCACCTACATCGGCCGCAGCCAGAACTTCACGACGGATCGCGCGCGCCTGCTGGCCGCCATCGACACGTACCAGCCGCAGAACGGGACAGCGGCGGGCCCGCCGGTGGGATGCTCTTTCCGGGGGCGCAATGGGTGTACGTTGGACACCCTGGAGCACGTGATCGAGGCGTTGCCGGCCGATCCGCCGCTGCGGAAGGTGGTGGTGCTCATCGGTCAAGGACTGAGCGTTCCCGGGATGTCGGCCGAGGCGCTGGACGCTCGGGCCGCGGCCGCGGCCAACCGGGATCCCGCGTCGCCCCAGCTCGACCACGCGTTGCTCATGCTGCAGCGGATGCAACGTGCCAACGTGGCCGTCTATTCGTACAGTCCGGGGGGCCTGCAGATCATCGGCAGCCGGGAAACGGACGTCCTGCGCATCCTGTCCGAGAATACGGGAGGCCGGGCCACGGTCGACACCAACGCGCCCTGGTCGGGCGTACCGCAGATGCTGGCGGACACGAGCACCTACTACCTGGTGGGGTTCGAGACCCCGGCACGGGACGGACGCTTCCATCAGGTGCAGATCTCGACGCCCCGTGCGAACACGCGCGTGCGGACGCGCGTGGGGTATCTCGCCCCGGGGTCGAGTGGCGGCAACCGCGGACCGGGCGCGCGCACGGTGCGCGGGCCGGTGCCGCCGGTGCAGGAAGCGGTGGAGCGCGGGCTGCCGCGCGCCGACGTGCCGCTGCTGGCGAGCGCCGTGCGCCGGGCGATCCCCGGGCAGCGCGCCAACGAGGTGCTCGTCACCGTGGGCACGCCCACGACGATGAGGGACGCGCAGGGCGAGGATGCGAGTGCCGGCGCGCCGTGGACGCTGAAGCTGTTGGCCGCGGCGTTTCAGGGCCGGACGTTCACGCAGCGGGCCGTCGAGACGCAGGCGATCGAGATCGATCCGCGCGCCGGGACGCTGGCAGAGGCGCGGGTGCGGTTGCGGCTCAACCCGGGGCAGTACGAGATCCGCATAGCGGGCGAGGGCGAGACACGGGCGGGGAGCGTCTTCTTCGACGTCGAGGTGACCGATGTGCGCCGGTCGCGCCTCTGGATGTCCGGCCTGGGCCTGACGACGAGCGCCGGCGATCCGTCGGTCGTGCCTCTCACGATCCGGCGCACGTTCGCGGCCGCCGACACGGTTCGCCTCATCGCGCAACTCGTGCAGCGCCCCACGTCGGACGTCGTCGTCAACGTGACGGCCACGGACGAAACCGGCCGCGAGACCACGCTCATGTCCGCCACCATGAACCGCGCCGGCTTCGACAGGGATGGAATTGCTTTCTTCGACTACGCCCTCGAGATGTCCCGCCTCACCTCCGGCGAACACCTCATTCGCGTCGAGGCCGTCGCCGACGCCGCGCAGACGTCGTCGCACATCCGTCTGCGGCGGCAGTAGGGGGAAGGCGGCGAGGCGGCGGGCTACGGGCGGCGGGCGGCGGGCGGCGGGCGGCGAGGCGACAAGACTGCGGACTGTGGGGCGGCACGGCGGCACGAACGGCGACGCGGCTTCGGACGATCTCGATGCCATGGCCGCCACGAAGAAGAAATCGTTGGTGCCATTGCAGGTTCCTCTCGCCCGTCGCACCCGTTGTCCCTGTTGCACCTGAAACTCTCGTTCGCGAACCCTGCCCCGCGCCATCTCGTCTCATTCCGACATGACGAAGTTCCTGCTGTGGCTGCTGCTCCTGCTGGTGTGCTGGCCGCTCGCGCTGCTGGCGCTCGTCCTCTACCCCATCGTCTGGCTCGTGCTGCTGCCGTTCAGGCTCGTCGGCATCGCGGTCGAAGGCGTGTTCCAGTTCCTGCGCGCACTGCTCCTGCTGCCGGCGCGCGTGCTTGGCGCGAGGGCGTAGGCGCCGTCGGCGCCACGTGTTTCCCCGGGGCTGAAGCCCCGGGGCTCCATCAGAACAAAAGCCAGAGGACGCCGCGCCAGGCGCGGACGCATTACTCCGTCCGTTCCTGGTACTCACGCACGCGATCGACTTCAGCGATCCACAAGCGCCCGCGCACGTCGCGATCCCTGGCTGCTTCGACGACAAGTCCCAGCGCCTGCTCCAGGAGCGCCAACTGAAATCGTCCCTGTAGTCGAACCACGACGATACCGGCGTAGTTTCTGGGTGGATAGCGAAGCGGATCGGAGAAGTCCTTGTCGAGCGTGACGAGGCAGCGGTCCTCGGCGGTGCAGATGCTGACGACGTCTTCGTCTGGCGCAGACGTCAGCCGCTGCTCGGCTACCGTGGCAACGTCGACACCGGCGGCCTTCAGGAACTCGGCGCCAGCGGTGCCGAGGTTCTCGTCGAGCTTGACCTTCACGCCACGCCAATGGTGCTGACGACGATGCGCTCGCGGGTCATTTCGGCCGCGTACGCGATGCAGGCACGGATGTCGTCCATGTCCAGTCCCGGATACTGCGCCAGGATCTGCTCCATGGTCATCCCGTCAGCGAGCAGATCGACGATGAGGGACACCCAGATCCGGTGGCCGCGAATGCACGGCTTGCCGTGGCAGATGGCCGGGTCGGTGACGATGCGGGCGAGTAGCTGTTCGTGTGTCATGCGTCACATGCCAGTGGGATAGGCGAAGAAACGAAACCATTGTCCCACGGGGCGAGGGCGTAGGCGCCTTCGAGGCCACGTGCCTCCCCGGGACTGACCACCTTCGCTGAAGCTACGGTGGTCCGCCGTAGCCTTGGCGGAGGCGGAAGCCCCGGGGCCCCATCAGAACAGAAGCCGGGCACTCCGCGGGGCACAAAGCCCCGCGTCTAGGACCGTCCTGATCCAAGGCTCCTGAAAAGAAACTGTTGGCTCGCACCTGTGGCCCCTGAAGAACACTCAGTCCCCCGAGGTTGAAGCTTCCTGGTTCCACCCGCTCGTCGCCGCTGTCATCCTCGTCCCACCTGAAGGATGATGGTGCTGGTATCCGGCTTGCAGCATGGCGGTCCGGATCTGTCCTCCGCTGGAGACGCGTCGATGACGACTTCCCTACGACACTTCGCGCTGCCGCTCGCCTTTGCCGCGGCCGCGCTCTTCGCCCTGCCCTCGCCTGCCTCGGCCCAGTACTTCGGCCAGAACAAAGTCCAATACGACGAGTTCGACTTCTCGATCCTCGAGACCGAGCACTTCGACGTCTACTACTACCCCGTCGAGGCCGACGCGGCGAAGCTCGTCGGCCAGATGGCCGAACGCTGGTACGCGCGGCTGTCGACGCTGCTCGGGCACCAGTTGTCGTCGCGCCAGCCGCTCGTCATCTACGCCAGCCACCCCGAGTTCGAACAGACGAACGTCATCGAAGGCCTCATCTCCGAAGCCACGGGCGGCGTGACGGAGGGGGGACGACGACGGGTGGTGATGCCACTGGCGGCAAGCCTGGCGGAAACGGACCACGTGCTGGGCCACGAGCTCGTGCACGCGTTCCAGTACGACATTCTCGGCGCCAACATCGGCCGCGCGCCGCTGTGGTTCATCGAGGGCATGGCCGAGTACCTGTCGATTGGCCCGCGGCATCCACAGACCGCGATGTGGCTGCGCGACGCGGCGCTCGAGGGCTGGCTGCCGAAACTGACCGACCTCTACAATCCCCGCTACTTTCCCTACCGCTTCGGTCACGCGTTGTGGGCGTACGTCGGCGGCCGGTTCGGCGACGCGGCCGTGGCCTCGGCGCTCCATCGCATGGGCGCGGTGCAGGGCGGCATGGACGCCATCCGCACGCTCGAGCTCACCACGCAGCTGAAGCAGGACGAGATCGCCGAGGCCTGGCACGCGTCCATCTACGAGATGTACGGCATCGTGCCGCGCGAGCGCGCGGAAATCGAAGAGGCGCGACGCGAGCTGCCGCGCGCGCTGCTGGCCGAGCGCACGGGCAGCGGCACGATGAACGTGGGCCCGTCGCTCAGCCCGAACGGCGAGCGCATCGCGTTCCTGTCCGAGCGCAGCCGGCTGTCGATCGAACTGTACGTGGCCGACACGAAGACCGGATCGAACGTCCGCCGACTGACGAGCACCGCGTCCGATCCCCACTTCGAGAGCCTCCAGTTCCTCGGGTCGTCGGGATCGTGGGCGCCCGACAACCGGCGGCTCGCGGTGGCCACGGTCCAGCGCGGGCGTGGCGCCATCGCAATCTTCGACGCGGACAACGGCAACCTGCTCGACAACATCCGCATGGACGAACGTGGCGAGATCTTCCAGCCGGCCTGGTCTCCCGACGGGACGTCGATCGCCTACTCCGCGCAGATCGGCGGGTTCACCGATCTCTACGTCTACGAT
>CAZVHY010000004.1:12503-47512 GCA_964627115.1 uncultured Solibacteraceae bacterium
GTCGATCGCCTACTCCGCGCAGATCGGCGGGTTCACCGATCTCTACGTCTACGATCTCTCGTCGCGCCGAACGCGCCGGCTCACGACCGATCCGTTCGCGGACGTGCAGCCCACGTGGTCGCCCGACGGTCAGCGGCTGTTGTTCGTCACCGATCGGCACACGAGCACGATCGACGCGCTGACGTTCGGCGCCATGGGCCTGGCCACCATCGACGTGGCCAGCGGACAGATCACGCCGCTCGAGACGCGCCTCACCGGACAGGCGTCGAGCCCGCAGTGGTCGTCGGACGGCGCGAGCGTGGTGTTCATCTCCGATCACGCCGGCCGGCCGGACCTCTATCGCCTCGACGTGTCGGGCGGCGAGCCCGTGCAGCTCACGTCGCTGGCCACGGGCGTGTCGGGCATCACGCCGATGAGCCCCGCGCTGTCGGTGGCGCGCTCGAACGATCTGACGGCCTACACGGTCTTCCGCGACGGTGAATACGAAATCCGGCTGCTCGATCCCGAAGCGCGCGGTGAGCCGGCCAAATCCGATCTCGCGCGACTGCCACCATCCGACCGCAAGGCGAGCGACGTGGCGCAGCTACTGGAGCAGCAGGGACCGCTGCCAGAGACGCAGTCGTTCGACACGCGCGGCTACACGCGAGGCCTCTCGCTCATCGGTGTGGGCCAGAGCCTCGGGGCCTCCACCGGTGGACCGTGGGGCACGTACGTCAGCGGCGGCATCTCGATGTTGTTCAGCGACATGCTCGGCAACCACCTCCTGCCGGTCACCTTCGGTGTCGAGGGCAAGGTCAAGGACATCGGCGGCCAGGTGGCGTACATCAATCGCGTGAAGCGCTGGAACTGGGGCCTGGTCGCCTCGCACATCCCGCTGCGCTCGGGGTACGTCGACGCCGGCTATACGTTCACCGACGACGGCTACCCGCTCTACGTGGAACAGACGCAACTGCTGCGCGAGACGACGACGGAGCTCGGCGGCATGCTGGGATATCCGTTCAGCCGCGCGCTGCGCGTGGAGTTCGGTGTCTCGGGCCAGCGCATCGGCTTCAACCAGGAAGTCGAGACGTACATCTACGACGGGATCACCGGGGCCTTCATCCAGCGCGACGTGCAGGACCTCGGCGGCCTGCCGGCACTCCGCCTGGCGCGCACGAACGTGGCGCTCGTGCGCGACTCGACGGCCTTTGGCGCGGTCAGCCCGGTGATGGGTCAGCGGTTCCGGCTCGAGGTGTCGCCGACGTTCGGCGATCTCAACATGAACGTGGCCTCGCTCGACTTCCGGCACTACGTCATGCCGTTCCGGCCGCTCACGCTGGCCGTGCGCGGGCTGCACATCGGCCGCTACGGATCGGGCGGCGAGGACTCGCGTCTCTACCCGCTCTTCCTCGGCTATCCGAGCCTCGTGCGCGGCTACGACTCGGGCTCGTTCTCCGCGGCCGAGTGCACCATCACGGCAGACGGATCGTGCCCCGAGTTCGATCGGCTGATTGGCAGCCGGATGCTCGTGTTCAACGGCGAAGCGCGCGCGCCGCTGTTCGGGTTGTTCACGGGCAACCTCGACTACGGCCCGGTTCCCGCGGAAATCTTCGGCTTCTTCGACGCCGGCGTCGCATGGACGCGCGCCGAACGTCCGGCATTCGCCGACGGCTCACGCCCGTGGGTGACGAGCGCCGGTCTCGGCGTCCGCGTGAACCTGCTCGGATTCGCGATTGGTGAGTTCAACGCCGCCCGCGCCCTCGATCGCCCGGGCCGCGGCTGGCAGTTCGTGTTTAATCTCAGACCGGGATTCTAGGAAGGCTGGAAGGCGGCAGGCGGGGAGGAGACTGGAAGGCGGGAAGCCTCCCTACCTCCTTCCAGCCTGTAGCCTCCCCGCCTTCCCTACACCCGTGACGCCGTCGGCGTGTACGACGGCGGATCGCTGGCGGGGAACGATTCGTCGAGCGCTTCGTTGATGCGTTCTTCGTCGCGCGCGATGCGGTCGGCTTCGGCCAGTGCACAGCGCACCGACCTGTACGTGACAATGGCGGCCACGCTGGCCGCTGCCACGCTTGCCCAGAGAATGTTGCGATTCATGACGGCCTCCTCGCGCCGGCCGAGCCGGCGGTGCGACTCACAATGCAAGGCACGGGCCGTACAGAAGACGCGATCGACGCCCGCGACACGTCATCGAGGGGCAGACTCTCGGTAGTCCATTGCGCAGGCATTCGTAGGGGCGGCGCCCGGGCGGGGCAAGCCCCGCCCCTACACGCGCGGTCCCGGCGGGCGTAGAGCCCGCCGGCTACGACAACCCGCAGCCGCCCCTATAGTTCTCGAAGCGCCTGCGCAATCGGCAACCTCGACGCCCGCACGGCCGGCAACAGTCCACCGGCCAGCCCCATGAAGAGCGCCCAGACGAGCCCGAGCACCAGCAACGCCGGCGTCACCCGGAACGCGAACGCCACCTGACTGAACGTCTGAAAGTTCATCGTCGACGTCTGATAGCCGTTGAATCCAGCCCACGCGATGAGCCCGCCCGCCACGCCGCCGAGCGCGGCCAGTGCGAGCGACTCGGCCAGCACCGACACGAGCACGGCCGTGGAGTTGAATCCCAGTGCGCGCAACGTGGCGATTTCCCTCGCGCGTGTCGCAACCGCCGTGTACATCGTGAGCACGGCGCCGAACACGGCGCCGATCGCCATGAGCGCGGCAATCGCGAACCCGATGGTCTGAATGAGGTTCGTGAGCGTCTGCGACTGCGCGGCGTAGTACTCCGTCTCGCGGCGGACGGCCACGTTCAGTTGCGGGTTCGACGTCAGCCAGTCGCGGAACGCGCCGAAGCTGTCCGGTGTGTCGAGACGAGCGAGCACGGTCTGGTAGCTGTTGCCACGCCGATACGCGCCCTGCAGCGTGCGCGCGTCACACCAGAGCTCGGTCTCGGCCACCGATCCGCCGGACTCGAACATGCCGACGACGTTCCAGGTGACCTGGCCCGACTGGATCGTCGAGCCGACAGTGATCCCCGCGAACTGCCGCGCCGCGGCCGCGCCGACGACCACTTCGTTGGTGCCGAACTGGAGCATCCGGCCCTCGACAATCGACACCTCGTTGCGCACCGTGAACGCCGAGGGTTCGATCCCGCGCATCGGCACGTTCGCCGTCGTGCCGGTCGACGCCTTCGGTAGATCGATGATCACGAAGAGCTCCGCCGACGCCACGGGCGTGCGTCCGTCGCGTGCGAGGCCGGGCGCCTGTTTGATGATGTCGGTCTCCGGTCCGGAGAGGCCGCTCGTCATCTCGGAATCGGAGCCGCTGCGGAGCACGATCGCGCGATCGGCGGCGCCGGCGCCCACCATTGCCGCGCGAAAGCCTTCGGCAATCGACAACACGGCCACGAGCACGACCACGACACCGGCGATGCCGACAATCGCGACGGCTGACGATCCCAGCCGCTGTGGCACGGTGCGGAGGTTGAGAGCCGTGACGGCGACAATCTGTCTGATCCACCCCACGTCAGTTCCTCCTCAAGGCGTCGGTGATGCGCAGGCGCATGGCCTGCATTGCCGGCAGCACGCCGGCCAGCAGGCCGAGCGCCACCATCATGGCGGCGCCCGCAACCACGTCGCGCGAGGGCAGCAGGAACGCCGGTAGCAAGCCGTTGGTCGGATCGCCCTGCTGCACGAAGAGCCACGCGAGCCCGAGCCCCGCGGCACCGCCAATCAGCGCGATGAACAGCGACTCGCCCAGTACCGTGCCCACGATGACGCCGTTCGAGAACCCGAGCGTCTTCATCACGGCCAGCTCACTCGTGCGCTCGCGCACCGCCTGCGCCATCGTGTTGGCGGCCACGAGCAGCATCGTGAAGAGCACGGCCGACAGGATGGCAATCATCATCGTGCCGATGTCGCCAATCTGTTTCGCGAAGCTGTCGACGAATCCCTTCTCGGTCGTCGTCTTCGTCTCGGCCGACGAGTTGGCGAACATGTCGTCGAAGCGCTGCGCCATCTCGACCGATCGCGACGGGTCGTCGATCTTCACGACGTACCATCCGACGAGCCCTTCGCCCATCTGCCGGTTCTCGTCGAGGTAGTCGTAGCGGAAAAAGAAGTTCGTCGTATCGACGCCGGGGTCGCCGTCGTAGATGCCGACGAGGTTGAACTCCCACGTGGTGCCGCCGGCTTTCGGCATCCAGATCGTGGCCTGCAGCGGAATGCGGTCGCCCACCTTCCACCCGAACCTGTTGGCCGTGGCGCGGCCCACCACCGCGCCCTGCCGATCGGCCAGCCAGGCCTGCATCTGCTCGGGCGGCAGGCGCAGCTCCGGATACATGCCGAAGTACACCTCGGGCTCGAGCGCGATCTGGCCGAAGAAGTTCGCCGGATCCTGGTAGATGCCGCCGAACCAGGAGTTGTGTGTGACGGCCTGCACGCCGTCGACCGCGCGCAGCCGTTCGAGATACGCCTCCGGCAGCGGCTGAATCAGGCTGACCTTGTGAATGATGATGAGGCGATCGATGCCGGCGAGCTCGACGCCGAAACTGAACGCCGCACGAATCGTCATCAACAAACCGAAGAGCAGGAACGCGATGAACACGCACGCGAGCGTGAACAGTGTCCGGATCTTCCGGCGCCACAGGTTCTTCCAGACGAGAGGCAGGTATTTCATGCGATCGCCTCCGCCTCGAGCAGGCTGCCCTTCTCGAGGTGCAGCGTGCGCGTGGCGCGCTCCGCCGCCTGCGGATCGTGCGTGACCATCACGATCGTCTTGCCATGTTCGCGATTGAGGGTCTGGAGCAGATCGAGGATCTCGTCGCCGGCCTTGCGATCGAGATCGCCCGTGGGTTCGTCGCAGAGCAGCAGCGTGGGATCGGTCACGATCGCGCGCGCGATGCCGACGCGCTGCTCCTGACCGCCCGAGAGCTGCCGCGGATAGTGACGCGCGCGTTCGGCCAGGCCGACGACCTTGAGCGCAATCGCCACGCGCTTGCGGCGCTCGGCTGCCGACAGCGTCGTGAGCAGCAGCGGCAGTTCCACGTTGCGTTCGGCCGTGAGCACCGGCAGCAGGTTGTAGAGCTGGAACACGAAGCCGACGTGACGCGACCGCCAGCGCGCGAGCGCGGCCGACCCGAGCGTGCTGACGGTCGTGCCGCCGACGTCGATCGATCCGCCGCTGACCGTGTCGAGCCCGCCGAGCAGGTTGAGCAGCGTGGTCTTGCCGGATCCCGACGGTCCCATCAGCGCCAGGAATTCGCCGCGTGCGATGTCCACGTCGACGCCCTTGAGCACGTCGATGCGTTCGCTGCCCCTCGTGAAGTGTTTCCGGACGCCGCGGATACGGACGAGCACATCGGAGTTCGTCATCACTGCACCACCACCCTGGCGCCATCGGTCAGTTCCGCTGGCGGATTGAGGACCACCCGATCGCCGGACTGCAGGCCCGCGCGAATCTCGACACGATCGCCGTCGGTGCCGCCAACGGCCACGGCGCGCCGCTCGACAACCTCGCCGCGCACCACGAACGCCACAGATGTCCCGCCTTCGGTCCTGATGGCCGATCGCGGCGCCAGCGTCGTGGGTTGCTGCGCAGCCGCGTCCTCGTCGCCCGGCCGCAGGAACGTCACCTTCACGCCCATGTCGGGCAGGATGCGCGGATCGAGCGCGTCGAACCCGATGCGCACGAGCACGGTGGCCTTCTGGCGATCGGCCGCGGGAATCGTCGTGATGACGCGCGCGGCAATCTCCCAGTCCGGATACGCGTCGAGCACGGCGGTCACGGCCTGTCCGCGGCTGACGCGATTGATGTAGCTCTCGTTGACCTCGACCTCGATCTCAATCGAGCTCATGTCGACGATGGTGCTGATGCCCGTGCGCGTGAAGCCGCCGCCGGCTGATACGGGCGACACCATTTCGCCGGGCAGGGCGACGCGTGAGATGGCCACGCCGCTGAACGGTGCGCGAATCACCATGTTGTCGAGCTCGGTTCGTTGCACGTCGGCCTGCCGTTCGGCCACGGTCACCTGCTGCCGCAGCGCGTCGATGCGCGCGACGCCGGAGTCGACCGTGGCGCGCGCGCCGTCGAGATCCGCCGGTGTGGCCAGGCCGCGTTCGACGAGCTTCTCGACGCGGCCGAGCGTGAGGCGCGCTTCGGCCAGCCGGACCTCGTTTTCCGTCACGGCTCGCCTCGCCGACTCGGCCTGCGCCTCGGCCAGCGCCAGCGCCGCTCGCGCGGACGCGTCGTCGAGCCGCGCGAGCACCTGCCCTTCGCGCACGGCCATACCTTCCTCGACGTTGATCTCGACGACCTTGCCGGTGACCTTCGACGACACGGTCGCGCGACGGCGCGCGGTCACGTAGCCGGACGCGTTGAGGACCGCGGCCTGCACGCCCGCCCCGCGCGACGTCACGGTGGCCACCTGCACGGTCACCGGACGCTCGCGCGTGAGCCACCACCAGGCCGCGGCCGCGACGGCGCCAGCCAGCACGATCAGCAGGATCCACTTCAGCCACGGACGCCCCGGCGTCTCGTCGTCTCGTTCGATACGCAGGGCAGCAAGGTCGTTGGTGAGGTCGCTCATGGTCTCTGTGAAAGACGGTCGGACACCGGCGGAATCATCGGTCGGGATACATGTCACCGGCCGTCATATAGGACCCAGCTGTCGTAGCCGCGGGGCTTCACGCCCCGCGGACCCGGCGAGCGTGAAGCCCGCCGGCTACGACAGTCATTTGCACTGCACGCACGGTAGCGGCCGTCAGGACGACGGCGCGAACGGAAATCGGTGAACGGCGACAAGGCGCCGGCCAATGGGGAGAGAGCTGGGGAGCCGGGGAGCGTGGGAGCTTGGAAGCGGGGGAGCTGGGGAGTAGACTTCGAACTTCGCGCCGCGGGTTCCGCCTCCGGCGGTGTCCCCGGTTCACGGAGGAGCCGCCATGTCGACAGAGAAGCGCACGGATTCCAATCCCGAAGCCAACAAGGCCGCCAGTCCAGATGAGCTCGTCAAGGCCGATCCCGAAGCCACGTTCGAACTGAGCGACGAACAGTTGTCCAAAGTTTCCGGAGGCCGGGTGAAGACCTCGGACAAACAGCAGAAGGCCGTGCTGGACTTCGTCAAGGGCTGACGCGTCGCCGGCGTTGCAGCGGATGGCAGCCGACGCACCAGCAGCGGGTCTCGACGATCTGCCGTACGTCGCATCGTTCACGCCGGAACTGTCGCCCGACTGGCTCGACCTGGTCGCGGCGATTGGCGGTGTCGGTTCGCCCCGGAAGGATGAGCCCTTCCGCTGGTGCGATCTGGGGTGCGGTCTCGGCCTGGCGGGCGTCACGTATGCCGCGCTGAATCCGGACGCCGTCTTCACCGCCATCGACGCGCGCGTCGACCACGTGGCCGCGGCGGATCGACTGCGTCGCGCCGCCGGCGTCGACAACCTCTCGGTTCACGCGAGGCGCTTCGATGACACCGGCGATCTCCACCTGCCGCCGCAGCACTACATCGTCGCGCACGGCGTCTACTCGTGGATCGACGATGCGTCGCTGGACGCGCTGTACGCGTGCATCGACCGCCACCTCGCACCCGGCGGCCTCCTGTATCTCAGCTACAACGCCATGCCCGGCTGGGCGGCCGACGCCACGTTCCAGCATCTCCTCGGCGCCATCGCCGCCGGGACCCCGGGTGCGACACTCGATCGCTTCTCCCGCAGCGCGGCCGCCGTTCAGCGTCTCGTCGACTCCGGCGGGGGCGCGCTGACGAGGACGGTCGCAGGCGCGGAGTGGCTGGCGTACCTCGAGCGCCAGGAAGCCGCGTACCTGCCACACGAGTACCTCACGCCCGGATGGCGCGCCTCGTATGTCGACGATGTCCGGAGAGCGATGGCGTCGATCGGTCTCGCGCCCGTCGGCACCGCGACGATTGAGGAAAACTTCGATGCTCTCGTGCTCACCGAGACCCAACGCCACGCCCTCGCGTCGATCGACGACCCGAATACGCGGGAGCTCGCGCGTGACTATCTGCTCGATCAGCGATTCCGTCGTGACGTCTACGCGCGCGCACCACGACGCCTGAACCGCGACGAACAACGCCGCGCGCTGCTCGAGCGGCCGTTCGCGCTGCTGCGACCGACACGCCTGGTCGATCTGACCGTGCCGACGCCGCGTGGACAAGTGTCGTGCGACACGTCGGCCACGCGGCATCTCGTGAACGCGCTGGCCTCTGGACCGAAACGCCTTGTCGACTGCGCAGGTTCCGGCATCGACATCGACGCACTGGTCAGCGGCATGCTGATGTTGTGCTGCGCGCACATGGCGTGGCCGGCAAGTGCAGCCGCTCCGGACGTGACGAGGCTGAACGACGCACTCGAGCGCGAGGCCGGTACGGCCGATGCCGTGTACCGCGTCGTGCCCCGCGCCACGGCGCTGCCGCTCAGGCCGTCACTGCTCGCCGACGCGCGGGCCGGCGTCGAGATGAACGCCGATGCCGCGGCACTGGCGGCGTTCTTTCAGTTGCGCTGAGTCGCGTCGTTGATTGTCAGACGGACGTCTGCGGCGCCGTTGACCGTCCGTCCCCAGGTGCGCCTGCTGCCACCTGCTGCTGGCGTCGTCCAAGCCAGAGACCGAGGCCGCCCCACGCCACAGCCATCGGCACGGCAACTGACGCGAGACCCATCAGGCCCATGCCGAGCGCGCCGAGTCCCCCCTCGGTCCAGGCGCCAATCACGTCGCCGCCGCGATACACGAACGTATCGGTGAACGCCTTCGACTTGTACTTCTCTTCGCGCGTGACGACGGTGAAGAGCGTCTCGCGCGCGGGTCGCGTAATGGCGCGCTGAATGGCGCGGAACGCCGCGTCGAAGAGAATGAGCACCGCGAACGATCCGGCCATGGCCAGGCCGATGAAGCCGAGGGACACGACCATCGGCAGCAGCGCCAGCGCCACGGCCACGCCCAGCCGCTTCATCAGCTGGCCGGTGACGAACGCCTGCAACACCAGCGTGGTCACCTGCGTGATCAAATCGATGTTCGCGAAGATCACCGTGCGCGCGTCGGTGTCGTCGGCTGCCGCGGCCACCATGGCCAGACGCGTGAAGTAGATGAACGTGGCGATGATCGTCATCACCAGCACGTACGCCGAAATGCCAAGCAGGTACGGCGAACGGAACACCGCACTGATACCGGCCCACGCGTTGCCGCCGATGATCGCGCGGTCGTTGATGTCGTCCCGCGTCTTCGCGACCTCAGGCTGAAGCCTGGCCACACCCCACGCCGCGGCCACGGCCAGCCCGAGGAACACGGCGGACACGAGCATGAGCGCGGGCGTGCCGAGCGGCCGCGCGAGCTGACTGGCGAGCCACGGCCCGAAGATCGCGCCCAGCGTGCCGCCAACGGCGACGACGCCGAAGAAGCGCTTGCTCTGCTCGAGCGTGAACCGGTCGGCCATCAGCGCCCAGAACACCATCGTGCTGAACAGGTTGAAGACGCTGAACCAGACGTAGAACACCCGTCCGCTCACGCTGCCCACGGCATCGGGCGCGAGCACGATCAGGAAGTAGAAGCCGGCCAGGCTCGCGGCGAAGAACGCGTAGGTCAGCGTGATGAACGTGAGGCGGCGGAACTGGCTGACGAGCCACCCGAACGCCGGGTTGACCGCGAGCGTGACGACCGCGGTCCCGATGAACAGCCACCGAACCGCGTCGAGGCCGCCGCTCATCCCGATGGCGTCGCGCGCGGGCCGCAGGACCATGAGGGCCGTGAGCACGAAGAAGAAGTAGAGCCCGGCCATCAGGACCGGCAGGCCCTCGCCGCGACGGAGATTGAAGAACTGATGAAGGCCTGAAGACATGGGCAATCGGACCTCGACGGACGACAGCGCTGACAGCGACGTCAGTGACTACGGCCGGCAGACGACGGGTGCTTACCGAAGGGCCGCGCGCATCATGCCGACGTGTGTCGTCCGCGCCGGCCTCCAGCCGCACGCGCGGCCGCCGCCGGATGGACCGCCGGCCGCAGACGACACGGTGGCTGGAAGATGCGCTTAGTCTGCACGAGACCAGCGAGAGATGCACGTCTCGAGGCCGTTACATGTGCTGGCGTGTCCTGGCGACGGGGCAGCCGGTTGATGTGGTGACATGGCGTGTCACGGACGCCACCCCGCCGGCCGGATCGCTCGGCACCGCCATCCGGCAGCGACGCAAGGCCCTGGGCCTGAGCGCCACGGCGCTCGGCCCGCGCGTCGGGATCAGCAAGACGGCCGTGCTGGCGATCGAGAAAGGCGAGGTCACGCTCACGCAGAACCGGTCCGACCGGCGGATCGCGCGCATCGCGCGCTCCCTGGGGATGGGCGCCGACGATTTGACCGCCCTGCGTGTCCCCGCCGTACCGGCGAACATCCCGCCGGCGCGCACGATCGGAGAGCATATCGCGCGCGCGAGAATTGCGCGGCGATGGACGCAGGAAGAGCTGGCGCGCCGCAGCGGCCTCAGCGCCTCGAACCTCTGCTCCATCGAAACGAACCGGGTACGACCGCGGCTCTCAACCCTGCGTCTGCTCGCGGAGACGCTCGAGATCGATGTCGACGAGCTGGCCCGGCTGCGGCCGCCCCGCGAAACGCGATAGTGCCCCCGGGGCTCCGTTTACTGACGCCCCGCCGGGCCGATCGCGCGCCCCGCAAAGCGCCCCGCTTCGTCCCCTCGAAATGCGAATGGCCGGGGCTCGGCCCCGGCCTTCTGGCTTCTGGCTTCGAACTTCTGGCTTGCCTTCTACCGTCCCGCCACGCCGATCCAGTCGCGCGTGAGGTAGTCGTTGAGTGTCAGGCCGAACATGATGATCAGCCAGAAGAGCCCCGACAGCACGACCACCTTGGTGAGCGGCGTGTTGTAGCGGACGCCCATGAAGTAGATGACCACGAGCCAGGCCTTGAGGCCGGCCACGGCGAGCGCGATGGGCGTGTTGAGCAGGCCGAAGTCGAACGTGGCCACGACGTAGGTCAGTCCCGTCAGGACCAGCAGCGCCACGAAGATGTTGACGTAGGTGCTGACGGGCGTAATCGGCGCGTGTTGGGACATGAACGGGGACCTCAGTGCGCGGCGTAGTGCGCTCCCAGCAGGTACAGCAGCGGGAACAAGAAAATCCAGACGATGTCGACGAAGTGCCAGTAGAGGCCCGACATTTCCACCGGCGTGTAGTACTCCGCCGAGAACCGTCCGCGCCACGCCATGGCCAGGATGACGAGCATCAGCCCGATGCCCACGACCATGTGGATGGCGTGGATGCCGGTCATCATGAAATAAATCGAGAAGAACAGCTGCTGCTGGTTGGCCAGCGGCAGCGACATGTCGAAGTGCGCGCCGGGCACCAGGTGGTGCTCGAACTTCTCCGCGTACTCGAAGTACTTCACGATCAGGAAGATGCTGCCGAAGAACATCGTCAGGATCAGATAGCGGATCTGGCCGCTGCGGTCGCTCGTCTGCGCGGCGCGGACGGCGAGCGCCATCGTGAGCGAGCTGCAGATCAGCACCCCGGTGTTCAGCGCGCCCATCGCGACGTCGAGATGGTTGCTGCCGAGGACCCACGCCTCCGGATACAGCACGCGGTAGATGAGGTAGATCAGGAACATCCCGCCGAAGAACATCACTTCGGTGACCAGGAACAGCCACATGCCGAGGGTCGAAGCCTCGAGCTGCTGCTCCATGCTGTAGAAGTGGTGCTGCAGGTTCGGATTGTGCGCGTGCGTGTCGTGACCGCCCGCGTGGCCCGACAGGCCGTGTCCGGCGTGCGCGCCGGTGGTCGAAGGACTAGCCAACGTGCACCTCCCGCGTCGGCTTGTAGTTGTAGGCCGGCTCGTCGACGGTCACTTCTTCATCGAAGTTGAACGTCGGTGGCGGCGATGGCACGGTCCACTCGAGCCCCTTCGCGCCCCAGGGATTGGCCGGCGCGAGCGCGCCCTTGAAGAGCGAGTAGGTCAGGTAGAACGCCGGCAGCGCGTAGCCGAGCGCGAGCACGCTCGCCCCGGCAGACGACAACACGTTGAGCACCTGCCACTCTTCGGGATACGCGTGATACCGGCGCGGCATGCCCATGAAGCCGAGCACGAACTGCGGGAAGAACGTCAGGTTGAAGCCGAGGAACACCAGCACGGCCGAGGTCTTGGCGCCGGCCTCCGAGAACATGCGGCCCGTCATCTTCGGCCACCAGAAGTGCAGCCCCCCCATGTAGGCCATGATCGCGCCGCCGACCATGATGTAGTGGAAGTGCGCCACCACGAAGTACGTGTCGGTGAGGTGGATGTCCAGACCGAGCGTGCCGAGGAAGACGCCCGTCAGGCCGCCGATCGTGAACAACCCCATGAAGCCGACGATCCACCACGTGGGCGACTCCCAGCTCACCGACCCCTTGTACATCGTCGCGGTCCAGTTGAAGGTCTTCACCGCGGAAGGCACCGCGACCAGCATCGTGATGATCGAGAAGACCAGGCCCGCGTAGATCGACTGGCTGCTGACGAACAGGTGGTGGCCCCAGACGAGGAAGCCGAGGATCGCGATGGCGAGGCTCGAGAAGGCGACGAAGCTGTAGCCGAACACCTGCTTGCGCGACATGGCCGCGACCAGCTCGCTGATGACGCCCATGCCCGGCAGGATCATGATGTAGACGGCCGGGTGCGAGTAGAACCAGAAGAGGTGCTGGAACAGCACCGGGTCGCCGCCGCGCGCCGGGTCGAAGAAGCCGAGGCCGAGCGCCCGTTCAGCGGCCACGAGCAGCACCGTGATCGCGATGACGGGCGTGCCGAGGATCATCACGAGGCTCGTCGCGTAGTTGGCCCACACGAAGAGCGGCAGCCGGAACCACGTCAGGCCGGGCGCCCGCATCCGGTGCGTGGTGACGATGAAGTTCAGGCCGGTCAGGATCGACGAGAAGCCGGTGATGAACACGCCGATGGCCGCCGTCGTGACCGCCGTCTGCGACGACACCGAGCTGTAGGGCGTGTAGAACGTCCAGCCGGTGTCGAGGCCGCCCGTGAAGACGGCCGCCAGCGTGACCGTCGCGCCGATGACGTAGAGGTACCAGCTGATCAGGTTGATGCGCGGAAACGCCAGGTCCTTCGTGCCGAGCATGATCGGCATCAGGAAGTTGCCGAGCGTGGCCGGAATGGACGGGACCAGGAAGAAGAAGATCATCACGACGCCGTGCAGCGTGAAGAGCTTGTTGTAGAGGTCAGGCGTCCACAGATCGCCGCGCGGCGTGAGCAGTTCGAGGCGGATGCCCATGGCGAACAGCCCGCCGACCGCGAAGAAGATCGTGATCGAGATGAGGTACAGCATCGCGATGCGCTTGTGGTCCTTGGTCAGGAGCCACGACGCGAGGCCATGCGGCGCGTCGAGATAGCTGTGACGAGTGCTGGGAACGTCGCTCATAACCCTTCTCACCTATTGGGCCGCCGGCGCAGCCGGCTTCAGGGACTTGATGTAGGCCAGCAGCTGCATCACCTGTTCCTCGGAGAGCAGTCCCTGGAACGGCGGCATGACCGGCTGATACCCGGCGGCGACCTTCGCCAGCGGCACCATGATCGATTCGCGCAGGTAGTTGTCGTCGACCACGACTGTGCGGCCGTCGGTCAGCGCGCGCGACGCGCCGAAGATGCCGTTCAGGCTGGGCCCGATGGCGCCGGGCTGCCCCGAGTGGCAGGTCAGGCACGCGTTGGCGGCAAACAGCTGTTCGCCGGCCTGCGCGGGTGGCACGGCCGGGCCGGCGCTGCCGCCGGCGAGCCAGGCCTCGTAGGCCTGCGGCTCGAGGACGATGACCTCGCCGATCATGCCCGAGTGCTTCGTGCCGCAGTACTCGGCGCAGAACAGGTGATAGGTACCGGGCGTGGTCGCGTTGAACCAGAGCGTCGTCAGCTTGCCGGGGACGACGTCCATCTTCACGCGGAAGGCCGGGATGGAATAGTCGTGAATGACGTCCTCGGAGCCCATCGTCAGACGGATGTTGCGTCCGGCGGGCACGTGCATCTGGTTGATCTCGCGCGTGCCGTCAGGGTGCTGCACCTTCCACATCCACTGCTTGCCGACGACGAAGATCTCCATCGCGTCGACCGGCGGCCGCGCAAGGCGGAACGCGAGGTCCGCGCCCCAGAAGAAGAAGACCAGTGACAGGGCCAGCGGAATGAACGTCCACGTCAGTTCCGCGACGAGCGATCCGTGGATGTCGGCGCCCACCTCGTCGGCGTGACGCCGGCGGTACTTGACGGCGAAGACGACGACCAGCGTCGCGACCAGCACGACGAAGAACGCGCTGACGGCCGCGATGAACCAGTAGAGGATGTCGACCTCCGTCGCCACCGTGGAGGCGTTGGGAGGGAGCAGAGGGAAAGGTTGCTTCATCTAGCGAATACCCGTTGCGGCCGTGTTCACCGCGCTGCCCTGCCGCCGTTCGCGCCGCAGGCTCATCAGAATGAACGCCCCGAGACCCAGCACGGTGAGCAGGCCCGCGGCGCGCACCGCGTTGATCACCGCGAACCCGTAGCTGCCCGTCGTCGGGTCGTACAGATAACAGAACAACACCGCCTGATCGACCACGCTGCCGATGGCGCCTTCGGAGGCGTCGATCAGCGCAAAACGCAGGTCGCGCGGGGCGAACTCGATCCCGAACAGGTAGCGCGAGACGCGCCCCTCCGGCGTGAGGATCGTGAGCACCGACGGGTGCGCAAACTGGTCGATGGCCGCGTCGTACTTGTACTTGAACCCGACGGCCTCGGTGAGCGCGGTAATCGACTCCTGCCGGCCGGTCAGGAAGTGCACGCCCGACTCGGTGCCGGCGCGGCCGTACCGCTTGAGAAACGTCGCGCGCCGATCGCGCGCCATGGCCGGCGTCTCGCCCGGATCGAAGCTGACGACCAGCACGTCGAAGTCGCGGCTGGCGTTGAAGTCGATCGGGATCATCGAGCTGGCGGTGGCGTTGATGATCTGGCCGCAGAGCGCGGGGCACTCGTAGTACGCCAGCACGAGCGCCACCGGACGGCCACGGCCGAAGTAGTCGCCGAGCCGGACGTCGCGCCCGTCGTGGTCGACGAACGCCGCGTCGAGCGGCACCTGCGCGTTGAGCTTCGTCTGATCGACGCCGCCATCGCGCAGCATCGGAATCTGCTGCGTAGCCGGCGATCCGGGCGCGGGCACCGACAGCGGTGCGCTCGGTTGCGCCGACAGCGACACCACGCTCATCCCGGCGAGCCAGAGGCCCAGCACGGCGTCGCGCGTGATTCTGCGAACGGCCGATGATGAGGTGACGTGCATGACGTGAACTCCTGCGTGTCTTACTGCGCAGCCGGCTGCGCCCCGGCCGCCGCTGCCGGCGCCTGACGCACGGGCAATCCGCGCTCGAGCACGAGATCCTTGGCGCGATCGATCGGCAGACGGATCGTGCCCATCGTCTGATCGATCCAGCCGTAGGTCGTTTCCGCGTCGCGCTGACGCGTGCGGAACTCGCGCAAGACGACCGGCTCGTCGACCAGCAGCGATGGCCGCGGTGTCGACTCCGTCCCGGTGACGAGCCGACCGCCGTCGAGCACGGGGCTCGTGGCCGGGTCGGCCAGCAACGCGCGCGGCGCTTCGCTGCGGGCCACGCGCGACTCCGACCACTCGAACAGGCCCCACACGACGACCTGGCAGACCAGCACGGTCACGACCAGAACGATGCCGAACCACCAGAGGCCGCTGAAACTGACGGCGTCGTGTTCGACCGGATCGCCCGTGTGGGCGTGCGCGTGCTTAGTGTCCGACATGGGCCATCGCTTCCTTGTAGTACGGGTCGCGCGCCGGCAGGAGCGGCCGTCCCGCGAGGCTGCGCCAGAAGATCGCGAGCCACGGCAGGCCGATGGCCAGCACGACGGCGAAGTCGAGCCAGTGGAGCGTCGATCCGTGATGACGGAACACAGGCCCGATCGTCCAGGTGAGGTCGACGATGCGCATCACCAGCACGACGATGGCCACCCACCGGACCGCCTGCGGATTGCGCTTGAGATCGCGCGAGAGCAGGAAGAGGAACGGCACGACGAACTGGAAGATGAGCACGGCGATCGCGATCGGCCGCCACGGGCCGTTGAGCCGCTCGAGGTAGAAGGGCACCTCCTCGGGCAGGTTCGCCGACCAGATGATGAGCAGCTGCGACACCGAGAAGTACGCCCACAGCATGGTGAAGGCGAACATCAGCTTGCCGAGGTCGTGGAAGATGTCGGCGTGCGCCACGCGCGACATCGGCTCGAACTTCACGAGCGCAGCCAGCACGAGAATCGTGAAGGCCATCGTGGCCAGGCCCTGACCACCGAGCATCAGCACGCCGAAGATCGTCGAGTACCAGTGCGCGTCGAGCGACATGACCCAATCGACGCTCATGAACGTGACCGTGAGCACGAAGAGGCAGAGCCCGGGCGCCGACAGCAGGCGGAAGCGTCGGTCCTTCGGTCCGATGATCTCGGCCGGCTGCTCGTCCTGTTCGCGCGACCACTTGTTCAGCAGGAAGATCAGGCCGCCCCAGACCGCGAAGAACAGCACCGCGCGCACGTAGAAGAACGGCGCGTTGAGGTACGCGTGCTTGAGGTGCAGGACGTGATCGTCGGCCGCCTCCGGGCGCGCCCACGCGTAGAGCGTCTCGAGGTTGAAGGCGAGCGGCAGGAACAGCAGCGCCATCAGCGGCAGCGTGCGCGTGGCGGCTTCCCAGATGCGGCGGGCCGGCATGCCCCAGGCGCCGCCCGACAGGTGATGGATCATCAGCACGCCGAGCGACCCGAGCGTGAGACTGAGCCAGAAGATGTAGCCGATCAGGTACGACTGCAGGAACGTGTCGCTCGAGACGAAGAAGCCGACGGCCGCCAGCAGGACGCCCACGCCGCCGAGCATCAGCGACCGGCTGCCGAGCTGACCGATCTGTTCGGTCGGCCGCGCCATCAGCGCGGCTTCGTCGAAATGGTCTGTCGAGTGCGTGGCCATCAGTTCGTTCCTTCGCTGGCAGCGGTCTCAGCGGCCGGCGGATTGTCGAGCCGGTCCATGTCGGCGGCCGGCACGTCGGCCCGCGAGCCCTGGTGCGAGGCCTGCAGCACGCGCACGTACGCCGCGATGCGCCAGCGGTCTTCCACGGAAATCTGCGTCCGGTAGCTCGGCATCACGCCGAACCCGTTCGCGATGCGGTCGTAGATCTGCCCGGCCGGCGCCTGGCGCAGCCGATCGATGTGGAGCGACGGCGGCTGGCGATACCCGCGCTGCACGACCATGCCGTCGCCCTCGCCGCTCGGCGCGTGGCAGGGTGCGCAGTAGGTGTTGTAGCGCGTCTGTCCCACGTCGAGGTCCGCGCGCGTGATGTCGAACGGGAACAGATCGGCCTCGGCGCCGCCGACCTTGCCGGTCAGGAGCAGTTCGTCGTCGTTCTCGTGTCCGCGTGCGACGGTGCCCTCGACGGGCGTCCGCGACGCCGCGCCGCCCGGGAAGCTCGCGCTGGCCTCGAGCGGGTCGTACCTGGGCGCGTCGTGCATGTCCTGTCGGCACCCCGCGAGGCCGGCGGCGAGCATGCCGACCATGGCGATCCGGCGCAGGCCGCGCCCGTTGCCCCTGCCCTGCTGTCTACTCGTCAACGGCCACCACCTCGAGAGGATTGAGCCCGACGAGGAACGCCCGGGTCTGATCCAGGTCGAACTTCGGGTCGGTCGACTCAATCGCGAGAAAGAACCGGTCCTGGCTGGCGCGCGCGAACGACGGCGCGTTGAACACCGGATGATACGGCCGCGGCAACCCGTTGAGCGCCAGCATCGAGATGACCGCCGTGAAGGCCGCCAGCAGGATGGTGAACTCGAACGTCACCGGGATGAACGACACCCACGAGAAGAGCGGCCGGCCGCCGATGTTGAGCGGGTAGTCGATCGCCGACGCCCAGTACTGGAACCCGAACGCGGTCAACCCGCCGGTCAGCCCGGCCGCGAACACGAACTTCGGAATCAGCCGCTCGTTGAAGCCGATGGCCTTTTCCATGCCGTGGATCGGGAACGGCGAATAGGCGTCGGTCTTCGTGAAGCCGGCGTGCCGCGCGGCGGTGGCCGCATCGAGCAGGGCCTGCGCCGAGTCGAACTCGGCCATCAATCCGTGCAGGACCGGCGTGGTGTCGGGCGTATGGCTCATTGATGCGCCCCTTCCTCAGACTTGGACTTGACGTGCGCCTCGGGCAGCATCGTGCGCATCTCGAAGATCGAAATCATCGGCAGCACGCGGACGAACAGGAACATCAGCGTCAGAAACAGGCCAATCGTGCCGGCCAGCGTGGAGAAGTCCCAGAACGTCGGGTAGTACATGTCCCACGACGACGGGATGAAGTCGCGGTGCAGGCTCGTCACGATGATGACGAACCGCTCGAGCCACATGCCGACGTTGACGAACATGCAGACCGTGAAGACGACGGCCAGGTTCTGCCGCAGCCGCTTCGACCACAGGATCTGCGGCACGATGAAGTTGCAGAGCAGCAGCGCCCAGTACGACCAGGCGTACGGCCCGTAGTACACGCGGTTCTTCAGCATGAACCGCTCGTACTCGTTGCCGCTGTACCACCCGAAGAACGCCTCGCACGCGTACCCGTAGACGACGACCAGGCCCGTGACGAGCGTGATCTTCGCCATGTTCTCGATGTGCCGCATCGTGATGAAGTCGTGCAGCTTGTAGAGCGCGCGCAGCGGAATCGCCAGCGTGAGCACCATCGCGAACCCGGCGAAGATGGCGCCGGCCACGAAGTAGGGCGGGAAAATCGTGGCGTGCCAGCCCGGGAGCACCGACACGGCGAAGTCGAAGCTGACGACCGTGTGCACCGAGAGCACGAGCGGCGTCGACAGGCCGGCCAGCAGCAGGTACGCCGTCTCGTAACGCCACCAGTGCCGCGCCGATCCGCGCCAGCCAAGCGCGAGCGCCCCGTAGATCCGCTTCGCGATCGGGTTCACCGCGCGGTCGCGGAACGTCGCCAGGTCGGGAATCAGCCCCGTGAACCAGAACGCCGCCGACACCGACCCGTAGGTCGAGACCGCGAACACGTCCCACAGCAGCGGGCTGCGGAAGTTCGGCCAGAGCGCCATCGTGTTCGGATACGGGAAGAGCCAGTAGATGGCCAGCCACGGACGGCCGGTATGGAAGATGGGGAAGATCAGCGCACACGCGACGGCAAACAGCGTCATCGCCTCGGCGAAACGGTTGATCGACGTGCGCCAGTCCTGCTTGAAGAGCAGCAGGACGGCCGAGATCAGCGTGCCGGCGTGTCCGATGCCGATCCACCAGACGAAGTTGATGATGTCGAAAGCCCAGCCGACCGGCGCGTTGTTGCCCCAGATGCCGATGCCGACGAACACCAGGTAGGCCAGCGAGACGACGAGCAGCATCAGGAGGCAGAAGCCGATGGCCGTCGTGACCACCCACGCCAGCGGCGTGTTGAAGGTGAGCACCATGTCCGACAGCTTGTCGGTGATGCTCTTGTGGCTGTGCCCTGGCGCGATGACCGCGTGCGGAGCCCTGAAGTCGCCTTGGGGATACTGTGACGCGCTCACAAACTGCTCCGTTCGATGGCTGCCGCGTGGACCAATGCGTTCATGCCCCTACCCCACCAGCGCCGGATTCGGGTTGCGAATCTTCCCGAGATACGTCGTCCGCGGACGCGTGCCCAGGTCGTCGAGCAGCGAGTAGTTACGCTGCTGCGCCTTGAGCGCGACCACGCGGCTGTTCGGGTCGTTGAGGTCGCCGAAGACGATCGCGTCCGACGGACAGACCTGCTCGCAGGCGGTCTTGATCTCGCCGTCGCGAATGCTGCGGCCCTGCACCTTGGCGTCGATGCGCGCGTGATTGATGCGCTGCACGCAGTAGGTGCACTTCTCCATCACGCCGCGGCTGCGGATCGTGACGTCCGGGTTGCGCACCGGCTTGAGCTCCGGCGTCGTGAAGTCCGAATAGAGCAGGAAGTTGAAGCGCCGCACCTTGTAGGGACAGTTGTTGGCGCAGTAGCGCGTCCCGACGCAGCGGTTGTAGACCATGTCGTTCAGGCCTTCGTCGCTGTGGACGGTGGCCGCGACCGGACACACAGGCTCACACGGCGCCTGCTCACACTGCATGCACGGGAGCGGCTGGCTGTAGGTGCCCGAGGGCGACGCCGGATCGCCGTCGAAGTACGTATCGACGCGCAGCCAGTGCATCTCGCGCGACATCTCCACCTGCGCCTTGCCGACGACCGGGATGTTGTTCTCCGCGACGCACGCCACGATGCACGCGCTGCAGCCGTTGCACGCGTTCAGGTCGATGGCCATGCCCCACTTGTGGTTCTTGTATTCGAACCCGGGATACATCGACGCGTTCGGATCGACGTGCAGCGGCTTCAGATCGCGCACCACGTTCGGATCCTGCCGGTACGCCGCCGCATCGACCACACGCACCGGATGGCGCTCTTCCATCGCGAAGTGGTTCTGCGTGGACGCGATCGAATAACGTTCGCCGGTCGCCGTGATCTGCGCGCCGGTCGCGAACCAGGGCGCCGACGAGGCGCGCAGCGGGAACGTATCGAACCCGACGCCACCGCCCACACGCCCGGCCTTCGCGCGGCCGAACCCGAAGTGCACCACCGCCACGTCGTCGGCCGTGCCCGGCATGACCCACACGGGCACGCGCGCGGTCCGGCCCTCGATCGCGATCTCGACCACGTCGCCGCGGCCCACACCGAGCCGTTCGGCCGTCGTCAGGCTGAGATGAACCGTCGCGTCCCACGTGACCTTCGAGATCGGACGCGGCAGTTCCTGAAGCCAGCCATTGTTGGCATTGCGGCCGTCGAGCAGATACGGGTCGGGACGGAAGACGATATCGACGCCCGATGCGCCACCAGCCGCCGGCGCCAGTGCGTCAGCCGCAGGCGCCGCGGGTGCCGCCGCGCCGTTCAGCGTCGAGGTGCCGGAGATGAAGCCGTCGTGCAGCGCCTGACGCCAGAACGCGTCGACGCCCGTGAACGCGTTGCCGTTGCGATCGCGAAGCGTCCACGTCTCCGTCGTGGTGCCGCCAAACGCGCTCTCCCAGTAGCCCTTCACCAGATCGACCAGCGGCTGACCGCCCTGTCCGTTGATGGACGCGAGCAGCTCGATGGCCGCGCGGCCGTCGTACAGCGGCGCGATGAGCGGCTGGATCAGCGAGACGCTGCCGTCGAAGGCGCGCACGTCGCCCCACGACTCGAGGTAGTGCGCCTCGGGCGCGTGCCACTGGCTGAGCTCGGCGGTCTCGTCGAAATACAGGCCGAGGTGGAACCGCGAGGCCACCTTCTGCATGGCCGCCGCGAAGTTCAGATCGGCCGGCGCGGTGAACACCGGGTTCGTGCCGATGACGATGAGCACCTCGACCGAACCGGCGTCCATGTCGCGGACGAGTTCGGCAATCGACGCGGCGCCGTCGCGCGGCGTGCCGACGAAGCCCGCCGTGTAGGTCACCGTCGTGCCCGTGTTGCCGAGCAGGTCGTTGATGGCCCGCGCGGCCGCGTGTACCGCAGCCGGCTGCGTGTCACCTGCCACGACGACCGACCGTCCGGCGTGCGCCTTGAGATCGTCGGCGATGGCCGAGGCGAACGAGGTCAACGAGGCGTCGAGCCCGGCAGCCGCCGGCGCGCCGGGCACGCCCAGCGCCGCCGCCAGCGCGTTGGCCAGCGCGTGTACCGCCCCGGGACGAACCGCGCGGCGGTGATCGGCCGCCGTGCCGGTGACCGACACCGAGCTCTCGACCGCATAGAGCCGGTTGAGCTGATCCTCAGGCGTGCCGATCTTCCGGCGCGACGCGAAGTCCTTGGAATACCGCACCGCCGCGGGCCCGAAGCCGAGGAAGTCGGCGTCGAGCGACACGATGACGTCGGCCCGGTCGAAGCGGTAGATCGCCTGCGCCGCCGATGCGCCGCCCTGCACGGTGCCGTAGACCGGATCCCACTGATGCCAGCGGGCCTCGGGGAAATTGGCCTGGAACGCGGCCATCTGCGCCAGCAGCGACGGCGACGACACAGGTTCGCTCAGGATGCGCAGCCCGGTGCCGCCCGTCGTGCGCTGGGGACCGATGGCCGAGGCGAGCGCGTCGGTGAAATTGCTCCAGGTCCTGACCGTGCCGCGGTTGAGGACGGTGCGCGAGCGGTCCGGATCGTAGAGCGTGAGCACCGAGGCCTGCGCCAGCACGTCGGTAGCGCCGAGCGAGGCCGGATGTTCGGGGTTGCCCTCGAGCTTCGTCGGCCGGCCCATGTGGTTCTCGGCCAGCAGCGGCAGCCCAAGGCCACCCTGCGGCATCGCGGTGGCGAAAAACAGCGGACGGCCGGGAATGATCTCTTCGGGCTGACGGACGTACGGAACGATGGCTTCGGCGGGCTGACGCGTACACGCGCTCACGCCGGCCAACGCCAGCGAGGCCCCCATGAGCTTCAGGAAGTTGCGCCGGCCGGCCGGGTCGGTGAATTCCGAGGCCTGGAACGGGAACTCCCGCTCGACGTACTGGCGGAACTCCGGGGTCTCGGCCAGTTCCTCGAGGCTGCGCCAGTAGGAGCGGCCTTCCAGACCAGCCAGTCGCGTGCGAATGTCGGCGAGTTGCATGTGTGATCAGGTGCGCGGGCGCGTCAGACGGCCCGCCGCGTATACGGATCCAATGACACTTACCTGTGGCAGACCGAGCAGCTCGTCAGGTGCTCGCTGCTGGCCACGTTGTATTCCGTCTTCAACCGGCGGCCCAGATCGAGCTGGTCGGCCGGCGCCTCGTAGGTCATGTTGAAGACCTCCTCGCGCGGCCGCAGGTACTTCTCGGGCGCGCGGTGGCAGTCGAGGCACCACTCCATCAGGAGCGACTGCGCCTGATAGACCAGCGGCATCTCGTCGACCTGCCCGTGACAGGTCGCGCAGCCGACGCCCTGCTTCACGTGGATCTGGTGACTGAAATAGACGAAATCGGGCAGATCGTGCACCCGCGTCCAGCTCAGGTGCGTGTTGTCGCGCAGACTCGCCCGGACCGGTTCGAGGATCGGGGCGTTGGGCCAGATCTGGTTGTGGCAGTTCATGCAGGTCTGGGTCGGGGGGATGCCGGCAAACGACGACTTCTCCACCGAGGTGTGACAGTACCGGCAATCGATGCCCATCCCGCCCACGTGGTGCGCATGGCTGAACTGGATCGGCTGTTCGACGAACTCGTTCTGCTTGGTGGCCCAGGTGGAACGGAACAAGGTGAAGACGACCAGGCCCAGGCACATGACGAAGCCGACGACACCGACCAAGCCCATGCGGGCCAGCGCGTTGGCACTCTTGGGGAAAATCTGGCTCATAAGGAGGCTGCGAAAAAGCGCCCTTAGCCTACACCGGTTTTTCGGGTCCGCCACGTCCGTCTGACCGGCCGGTTGCGGGGCCAGGCTGACGACATGCGAGCGGAACGCAGGGACCAGTGTGAAGCACCCCCGGGCGGGCAACCGCGTCCCGGAAGCGGCTATATGATGTGAAACGTTTCACAAAGTTGTCAAATCGGGCCGGCTGCACGGCCGCGAGCCGCACGGCTGCGCGGGCAGCGCCGTCGCCTCGTAGTCTTGTAGCCTTGTGGCCGTCCATGAATGCCATCGAACTCCGCGACGTCAGCAAGACCTTCAACGGCCACCGTGCCGTCGCCGATCTGAGCCTCACCGTCCCGGCCGGCAGCATCTACGGTTTCATCGGCCCCAACGGCTCGGGTAAGACGACCACGATCAGGATGATCCTGAACATCCTCGTGCCCGACGCGGGGACGATTGCCGTATTCGGCCGACCGAGTCAGTCGGCGGTTCGCGACGAAATCGGGTACCTGCCCGAAGAGCGTGGTCTCTATAAGAGGATGACGGTGCGGCAGGTGCTGCGCTACTACGGACAGCTCAAGGGCGGTCACCTGCGCGATCTCGATGCAGAAATCGCGCGATGGGTCGATCGTCTGCAGTTCGGCGCCTGGCTCGACGCGCGCGTGCAGTCGCTCTCGAAGGGCATGTCGCAGAAGGTGCAGTTCATCTCGACGGTCGTGTCGCGGCCGAAACTGCTCGTCCTCGATGAGCCGTTTTCCGGCCTGGATCCGGTCAATGCCACCGAACTGCGCGATGCGGTCCTGTCGCTGCGCCGTGACGGCACCACCATCGTGCTGTCGACGCACGACATGCACGTGGCCGAGCAGCTCTGTGATCGAATCTTCATGATTTTCCGCGGCCGCAAGGTCCTCGACGGCTCGATGGACCACATCCACGCACAGTTCGGCCACGACACCGTACGCGTGCGCACGAGCGGCGGCCGCGACGCCCTCGAACATCTCCCGGGCATCATCGCCATCGACGATGCGGGGAACTATCAGGACGTGCGGCTCGACGGCGATCCGCAGGCGTTTCTGCAGACGCTCGCCGGACGGGTCGACGTCCAACACTTCGAATTGAAGAAACCGTCGTTGCACGACATCTTCGTGCGCATTGCCCGGCCGACGGCCGACGAACTGCGCGCAGACGAGGACACCGCCCCATGAACCGCATTGCCGTGGTTGCGCGCGCCGAGTTCCTCGCCATCGTCCGTGGCAAGGCGTTCATCATCGGCATCCTGATGATGCCCGTCCTCATCGGTGCCTCGATCGCCTTCCAGATCTTTGCCGCCAGCCGCACGGACGTGGCCGAGCGCCGGGTCGCGGTCATCGATCGCACGGGCGTGTTGTACGACCTGCTCGCGGCCGCAGCGGCGGCACACAACCACGACAACGCGCCGGACGGCGTCCGCACGGGCCCGGCATTCCTGCTGGAGCGCATCGCCCCGGACGCGCGAGCCGATGGCGCGCTGGAGCTCGGCCTCTCCGAACGCGTGCGTGCCCGCGACCTGTTCGCGTTCGTCGACATTCCGGCGTCGATGGTCGATCCGTCGCAAGCCGACAACGACCGGATCCGCTATTACACGGAGACGCCGTCGTACACGGCGCTGCCCGGCTGGCTCGACGCGACGCTCGAACGCGAAGCCGCGCGCATCCGGTTCCGCGCGACGGACGTCGACACCGCGCTCGTCGAGCGCCTCTCGCGCAAGGCCGACGTGACGACGCTCGGCCTGCTGTCGCGAGGCGCCGACGGCGCGATCGTCGAGGCGCAGCCGGTCAACGCACTGCAGACGTTCGCCCTGCCGTTCGCGCTCGGCTATCTGCTGTTCATCGCACTCATGGCCGCGGCACCGCAACTGCTCACCACGGTGGTCGAGGAGAAGATGAGCCGCATCAGCGAGGTGCTGATCGCGGCGATCTCCCCAACACAGCTCATGGCCGGCAAGCTGCTCGGCGTGTCGGCCGTGGCGGTCCTGCTGGCGCTCGTGTACGTGGCCGGCGGCGTGTACCTGCTCATCAGCCTGGGCCAGCCGCAGCTCGTCAACTGGCCGCTGCTCGCCTGGTTCGTCGTCTTCCTGCTGGCCGCGGTGCTGATGTTCGGATCGATTTTCGTCGCCATCGGCGCCGCGTGCTCGGACATGAAGGACGCGCAGGGCATGATGCAGCCGATCGTCTTCTTCCTCGTACTGCCGATCCTCGCCGCGCCGGTCGTCATCCGCGCGCCGGACTCGACGCTCGCGGCGGTGCTGTCGATGATTCCGATCTGCACGCCGTTCCTGATGCTCGTGCGCCTCGCGCTCACGCCGCCTCCGCCGGTCTGGCACGTCGTCCTCTCGCTCGTACTCACCGCACTCACCACGGCCGGACTCATCTGGGCCGCCGGCCGCATCTTCCGCGTGGGCCTGCTGATGCAGGGCAAACCGCCCAATCTGCCGGAGCTGATGCGGTGGATCAGACAGTAAGAAGGCTGGGAGGCGGGACGCAAGTGATTCGACATATGGCGACGCGCGTGGCGCTGCTGTGCCTGCTCGTGGTTTCGGCGACCGCGGTCGGTGCGCAGACGCCGGCCGAGGTCAGCTACGTCGTCAGCTTCCCCGAGCCCGAGCACCACTGGATGCAGGTGGACGCGACGTTCCCGGGCCTCGACGCGACGCCGCTGCACGTCCGCATGAGCCGATCGTCACCGGGACGATACGCGGTACACGAGTTCGCGAAGAACGTCTTCGCCATCGACGCCTACGACGGACGCGGGGTGCAGTTGGCGATCGAGCGCGTGAGCGCCGACGCATGGCGCGTGGCCGGGCACGACGGGACCGTGCGCGTGAGGTACCGCATCTTCGGCGACCATGCCGACGGCACCTACATGGCGGTCGATACGACACACGCGCACCTGAACATGCCGGCCGCGTTCCTGTGGGCGCCGGGCCTCGAATCGCGCGCTGTCCGCATCCGCTTCGAGCCGCCGGCCGACGCCGGCTGGACCACCGTCGCGACGCAGTTGTATGCCACGGCGGATCGGTGGACGTTCACCGCGCCGAACCTGCAGTACTTCCTCGACAGCCCGGTTGAAATCGCGGCGCTCGTCGAGAGCGGTTTCACCGTGACGGCGCCCGACGGCACGACCGGCAGGTTCCGTCTCATGGTGCACACCGAGGCGTCGCAGGCCGACGTCGACGCCCTGGCCGTTCTGGTCGAACGCCTCGCGCGCGAACAGATCGCCGTCTTCGGCACGGTGCCCGCGTTCGAGCCGGGGCACTACACCTTCATGCTCGACTACATGCCGTGGGTCGATGGCGACGGCATGGAACACCGCAACAGCACGGTGATCACCAGTCCGGGCTTGTCGCTGGCCACCGAGGCCGGGCGCCGCGCCGCGCTCGGCACCATCTCGCACGAACTCTTTCACGTGTGGAACGTCGAGCGCATCCGCCCTGCGGATCTGGAACCGTTCGACTTCACGCGCGGCAACGTCAGCTGCTGCCTGTGGCTCGCCGAGGGTTTCACGCAGTACTACGGTCCGTTGCTGCTGCTGCGCGCCGGGCTGGCCACGGCCGTACCGCTGGGCTCGGCCGTGGTCGTCACCAATGGCGCGGGCCGCCGCGTGCGGTCGGCGGTGGAGATGAGCCAGCACGCGACGTTTGCCGACGCGGGCGTGTCGAACGACGCGCACGATCGCAACCGCACGTTCATCTCGTACTACACGTACGGCGCGGCCATCGCGCTCGGCCTCGATCTGACCCTCCGAGAACGCAGCCGCGGCCAGATCTCGCTCGACGACTACATGCAACGGCTCTGGACGGCCTTCGGCGCGCCGGCGCCGCCGGCGCCCGGTTTCGTCGCGCGGCCGTACACGATGGCCGACCTGCGCCGTGAACTGGGCGTACTCGCCGGCGATCAGGCGTTTGCCGACGACTTCTTCGCGCGATACATCGAAGGACGCGAGGTGGTCGACTACCGCCGGCTGCTGGCGCTCGCCGGCTACAGCGTCGACGCCGCCGCACCGGGTCGTGCCTGGGCCGGTGACGTCACGCTCGTCGAGAGCAGCGGCGGACTCGTGGTGGGCGGCAACACCGGCACACTCGTGCCGTTCGGCACGCCGGCCTACGCGGCCGGGCTCGACGCCGGCGATCGCATCGTGTCGATTGACGGCCGCCCGGCCACGCGCACCTCGTGGGAGGCCCTGGCGAACGGAGCACCGGGCGATCGGCACATGCTCGTCGTGGAACGCCGCAACGGCCGCCGCGTCGACACGACGCTGACCATGGCGGAGGATCCGGCGCTGCGCATCGTGCCGGTGGAAAGCCGTCGCGCGCTGACCGCGGCCGAACGCGCGTTTCGCGACGCCTGGCTCGGCACGCGCGTCAACTGATCCGCATCAGTCGTTCGACGCCAGCACCACCGGCGCCTGACCGCACGCCGCGCCGAACGGATCGACGCAGCGTCGCCCTTCTCTTGCCGCGTGACGTCCGACGCTCATCGCGCGCGCGGTTTCGAACACGTTCGGCCCGGTGGTCCACACGCCGCTGCCAGCCCGGCCGGCGAGCCGCGCCAGGTCGATTCCCTCGATCTGTTCGATCACGTGTTCCAGTTCGTGCGCGAGCAGCTCCGTGAAGTCGCGCGAGACCGGCAGGTCGACGACCGCGCGGAGCACGCCCGCACGGGTGCGGGTGAACTCGGTTCGCGCGCGGCAGTTCGCGGTCAGGCGGCCGGCGGCCGGACGAATGGCCACGGTCACGCCGGGGGCTGCGGCAATGACGAGACACTGCCGCCGCAACGTGGGCGACTGCGCGATCAGCTGCTGCACGTGCGCCAGATAGATCGCGGGGACCGCGAGGTTGCCGGGCAGCGTGGCGCAGGCGACGGGTTCCGCCGACGCCGTGGGCGTCCACGCTGGCGCGACGAGCGCCAGCAGCAGGATCAGGGAGCGTGACATCGGTCCTCCTCGGCAGCCGCGACGGCCGGGGAGTGGCGGGGGTGGGAATCGCGAACCGCCGTCCCGGACGAGAGCAAGGGCCGATCCCATTCCCGCACCGGGAAGACACGATGCTGCAACGTCCGTGTTCAGAACGAGTTACATCGCGTTCTGGCGCGCGAATCGCTCCCGAATCACGCCCGTCCGACTCGACATCGATGCAGACGATGATGATTTGTTCAACATAATTGTTGAACAACAGAAACTCGACCGAGCCCGCGACACGAGCGCTGTCCACACATCTCGATCGCACACGCGGCTAAGTTTTCGCGTTTTTGTCGTCATATCCGGCATTGACGCGCCGGCCCAACACTGCAACAATCCTGACGACGAGATTACCTCGCTCGACATTTATGTCAACACAACCACTCTCCACGGAAACCAGACGCCTTCGCGATCGGCTCGACGAACGCCGATCGCGCGAGCTCCGCAAGCTGACATCGCTGCTGCAGGTCAGCCAGGCCCTGTCGGGCACACTCGATCTCCGGCCGGCACTGCAGGAAATCTTCGACCTGTTCGTGCGGCACCACGAGGCACTCGGCAGCCTGGTGGTCCTCAGCCACCGCGAGAGCCGGGAACTGCAGATCGAAGCCGCCGAAGGGCTCGGCCGGCCGGGCCATCAGGCCAAGCTGCTCGTGGGGCAGGGTGCGATCGGCAAGGTCATCGAAAGCGGACGTCACGTCGTGGTGCCGCGCCTGAGCATGGAGCCGGCCCTGGCGCAGCAGCTCGGGGTGAAGCTCGGCGCCGGCGAGGAGCGCAGCTTCCTGTGCATGCCGATTTCCATCGATCGCCAGACCGTGGGCGTGCTCGGCATCTGCATCCGGTTCGACTCCGGCCGCAACTACGAGCGATCCATGAAGTTCTTCGGGGTCGTCGCGTCGATGATCGGCCAGGCCGTCAAGGTGCAGCGCCTCGTCGCCGCGCAGCATCGTCGTCTCGTGAGCGAGAACGCGCGGCTGAAGCAGGAGCTGCGCGAGGGCTACGATTTCTCGTCGATCATCGGCAACAGCGGATCGATGCAACGCGTCTACGAGTCGGTCGCGCAGGTCGCACGGACCAATACCACCGTGCTGATCCGCGGAGAGTCGGGCACGGGCAAGGAACTGATCGCCCAGGCCATCCACTACAACTCGCTGCGCGCCAAGAAGCCGTTCGTCAAGGTGAGCTGCGCCGCGCTGCCCGAGACCCTGATCGAGTCCGAGCTGTTCGGCTATGAAAAGGGCGCGTTCACCGGCGCCCAGGATCGGCGCAAGGGACGCTTCGAACTGGCGCAGGGCGGGACGATCTTCCTCGACGAAATCGGCGACGTCCACCTGCCGACGCAGGTGAAGCTGCTGCGCGTCCTGCAGGAGCGCGAGTTCGAACGGCTGGGCGGCACCGAGTCGGTGAAGGCGAACGTGCGCCTGGTCACCGCCACCAACAAGGACATGGAACAGGCCATCGCGCAGGGCACGTTCCGCGAAGACCTGTTCTACCGCCTCAACGTCTTCGTCATCTACATTCCGCCGCTGCGCGAACGCAAGCCGGACGTGCTGCTGCTCGCCGACCACTTCCTGCAGCGCTTCTCACAGGAACACGGCAAGGACATCCGCCGCATCGCCACGCCGGCCATCGACATGCTCACGGCCTACCACTGGCCGGGCAACGTGCGGGAACTGCAGAACGTGGTGGAACGCGCGGTACTCGTGTGCGACGGCCAGGTCATCCACGCGCACCATCTGCCGCCCACGCTGCAGACCGCTGAAGCGTCGGGCACCGTGATGAACGTGTCGCTCAGCGAGGCCGTGGCAGCCTACGAACGGGATCTCCTGCAGGATGCCCTCAAGAGCGCGCGCGGCAACCGCGCCAAAGCCGCGCGGCTGGTCCGCACGACCGATCGCATCTTCAACTACAAGGTGCGGCAGCTCGGGATCGATTGGAAGAGATTCAAGGTGTAGGGAGGCGGGGAGGCGGCAGGCGGGGAGGAGGCAGGAAGGCTGGAAGGCACAAGGAAAGAGGCCGGAAGAGTTGCCCCTTCCAGCCTCCTCCCAGCCTTGCCGCCTTCCAGCCTTACTTGACGACCAGCGTTCCCCGCATGCCCGCCGCGAAGTGCCCCGGGAAGCTGCAGAGGAACGTGTAGGTGCCCGCCGTCGCCGGGGCCTTGAACGTGATTTCGACGGTTTCGCCCGCGCCAGCCAGGCCCGTGGCCGCCAGCACATCGCCCTTGCGGGCCGCCGGGATGTAGGCCGTGGCGCCGGCCATGGCCGCCGCGTTGGCGAACGCCGCTGCGTCGGCATTCGCCGTGAGCAGCACGAAGTTGTGCGCCATCGCCATCTTCGGCATCTTGCCGACCACCTTCAGCCGCACGGTCAACTGCTCGCCGGGACGCGCAGTGATGTTCGTGACGCTGAACTTCATCATGTCGTTGCCTTCAATCTCGACGACACGCGGAGCCTGCGCCTGCAGGAACGAGGTCGACAAGGCCACGACGCCGGCCAGAACCAACGATAAGAACTTCGCACGCTTCATGATTTATGTCCTTTCACGCCCGCGGTGCCTTTCGGGCAAACCCGCGACCCGGAGCCTAATCCGACTGCGCTGACATCCGCGTCAGACCACGGGCGCGCGGCCGGCTCCCCCTCCGCGCTCCGAACGGTGACACCCCGATGTCACAATGATATTCAACGACGATGCCATAACGCGAGTGCGGCGTATGACACGCTGCAGCCTGCGTGAGGTCGTTCGGGGCGAGAGACATTGACCGCTGCCGCGAAATTTTCCCGAGACGAGGACACCGGAGGGCCGCACGGCCAATCGCGCGCGCGCCAGAGCCGCGCGTGGCTCGAGTTGCTGCGGCCCGCCAATGTCGCCACGGCGCTCGCCGACGTGCTGGCCGGCGTCTCGGTTGCGGGCCTGTCGCTGGGCGCCGGGACGCCGGGGACCGCGCTGGCGTGGCTGCTCGTGGCCACGGCATGTCTGTACGCCGGCGGCATCGTCCTCAACGATGTCTTCGACCGGGGCATTGACGCGGTCGAACGGCCGGAGCGTCCCATCCCGAGCGGCCGTATTCCGGCGGTGCGCGCGGCACTGGCCGGCGCCGTGCTCCTGGCCGTCGGCGTGGCCGCCGCCGCGGCCACCGGCCCGGCTCCCGCGTTCGTCGCCCTGGGCATCGTCATCGCTGTGGTCGCGTACGACGGGTGGGGCAAGCACCATCCGTTCATCGGCCCGGTGAACATGGGGCTCTGCCGCGCACTCAATCTGCTGCTCGGCGTGGCGATTGTGCCCGCCGCGCTGGCCGAGGCCTGGCCGATCGCCCTGGCGCCGCTCACCTACATCGCGGCCGTCACCATGGTCAGCCGCGGCGAAGTCCACGGCGCGCGCCGGCCGGTGGTGATCGCCGCGATCGGTCTCGTCGGTGCGGTCGTGGCGGCGCTGGTGGCCGTCATCGCAACCCGCCCGTCCGCACAGGACTTCACGTCGCTGCACCGGCTGTGGGCGTCCGGCCTGGCCGGCTGGCTTGCCTGGCGTGTGCTGTCCGCGTTCTGGCAGGCCGCCGCGACGTCGGCACCAGCCGACATTCGCGCGGCCGTCCGCACGGGCGTCCTGTCCCTCGTGCTGCTCGACGCTGTAATCGCGGCCTCGTACGCCGGTATCATGAACAGTCTGGCCGTACTTGCGACCGGTCTCGTAGCCTGGTCGCTCGCGCGGCTGTTCGCTGTGACCTGAAACATGGATGCGATCCGGCAGTACATACGCGTCACGTTCAGCTTCCCGGTCTGCTTCACGACGGGCGTGTTCGAGGCAGACAACCGCCTGCTGCGCGATCTGATCGCCGAAGCCGACGATCCGGCCCCGGCCGACATCGTCTGCGTCGTCGACCACGGCGTGGCCGCCACGCATGCCGGGCTGACCGGACAGATCGAGGCGTACTGCCACGCGCACGCCGACGCCGTCCGCCTGGCCGCGCCCGTTCTCATCGTCCCGGGCGGCGAAACCATCAAGAACGATCCGCTGGCGCTGGCATCGATTCACGATCTCATCCACAGCGCCGCGCTCTGCCGGCACTCATACGTGGTGGCTGTCGGCGGCGGCGCGGTGCTCGACGTGGCCGGGTACGCCGCGGCCACGGCGCACCGCGGCATCCGCATCATTCGCGTACCGACCACCGTGCTGTCGCAGGACGATTCGGCGGTGGGCGTCAAGAACGGCGTCAACGGCTACGGTGTGAAGAACTACTTCGGCACCTTCGCCCCGCCCACGGCCGTCATCAACGACATCGCGTTTCTCTCCACGCTCGAGGATCGTGACTGGCTCGGTGGCCTGTCGGAGGCCGTCAAGGTGGCGATCGTCAAGGACGCGGCGTTCTTCGACGACATCGAACAGGCCGCGCCGCGTCTCGTGGCGCGCGACGCCGAGGCGATGCAGGCCATCGTCCGGCGATCGGCACTGCTGCACGCCGCGCACATCAGCAATGGCGGCGATCCGTTCGAGCTCGGCACGTCGCGGCCGCTCGACTTCGGCCACTGGGCCGCCCATCGGCTCGAGCACCTGACGAGACACGCGCTGCGACACGGCGAGGCGGTGGCCGTCGGCCTGGCGCTCGACTGCACGTACTCGTGCCTGACCGGCACGTTGTCCGAAGCCGAGTGGCGCCGCATCGTCGAGCTGCTGCTCGCGCTCCGGTTGCCGCTCTGCGTGCCGGAGCTCGGCGCGCACCTCGACACGCCCGACCATCCCCATTCGGTGCTGCGAGGGCTCGCGGAGTTCCGCGAGCACCTGGGTGGACGCCTCACGGTTCTGCTGCTCGGCGGCATCGGCCGGGCGTTCGACGCCCACGACATCAGCACCGAGGATATGATCCGGAGTATCGAAATCCTGCAGCAGGTGGCGGCCGCCGGCTCGACCGCTGCCATCGGTCCGGGACTCCGGGTCGCCGCTTCTGCCCGAGGGTCGTCATGAACGCTCAGCCCCATCCGTCTCCCCTCTCACCCGTTGAACTGGTCGACGAGTACTTCATCGAGAACCGCAACCGGATCGTCGAAGTGGCGGCATTTCTCGATCGGCTCGATCGCGCCGACAGCGCGATCGCACGCACTGACTACCGCGTCCGCGCGTTGGCCGACGCCATTGCCGTGCTCTCGAGCCCCTCGTCGACGCGGGTGCAGGACATCCAGCTGCTGCTGAGCGACCCGACGGTCGAGCCGCGCGAAGCACTCGATCGCAAGGGCGCCGTTGGCGCCTGGCAGCGTTCAGAGGGAGGCCGCTGATGCGGTACATCGATCATCACGCCCACATGGCGTCACGCACGACCGATGACTACGCGCACATGGCGCTCACCGGCTGCGTGGCGGTGACCGAACCGGCATTCTGGGCCGGCTGGGATCGCAGCACGCCGGAAGGCTTCGACGACTACTTCCGCCAACTGATGGAGTTCGAGCCGAAGCGCGCGGCGGCGGCGGGCATGCAGCACTACACGTGGCTCGGCATGAACCCGAAGGAATCCGACAACCGCGAGATGTCGGTGGAGGTGCTGCGGCGGATTCCCGCACTGCTCGGCGGCCCGACGGTGCTCGGCATCGGGGAGATCGGCCTCAACCGCGTCACGAAGAACGAGATCACGACCTACACCGAACAGGTCGCCATGGCGGCCGAACACCGGCAGCTCGTGCTGATTCACACGCCGCATCTCGAGGACAAGCTGAAGGGCACGCGGATCACGATCGACGTGCTTCGCCAGTTTCCCGCGCTACCGCCGGCGCACGCGCTCGTCGATCACGCCGAGGAGCACACCATCGAAGCCATCCTCGACGCCGGATTCTGGGCCGGCCTGACGCTCTATCCGCAGACGAAGGTGTCGGCGCCGCGCGCGGTCGACATGATCGAGAAGTACGGGCCCGAGCGCATCCTGGTGGCCGGCGCCTGCGACTGGGGCCCGAGCGAACCGATTGCCGTGCCGAAGTTCATCGCCGAAATGCGTCGCCGCCGGCACAGCGAGGCGTTGATTCACCGCGTGGTGTTCGAGAATCCCGTGCAGTTCCTCGGACAGTCACCGAAGTTCCGGCTGCCGGCTGGCGTCGTGGCCGCCGCCTCGGCGCAGGCTGGCTGAGTGCCGTGCGGATCGCGCGCGACGGAGCGCTGCACCTCACCTACTGCACCAACATTCACGCAGCCGACGGCTGGGCAGCGGTCGAGGCCAACGTTCAGCGCTACGCGCCGGCGCTGAAGGCCCGCCTCTCGCCCGACGCGCCGTTCGGTATCGGCCTCCGCCTGTCGGCGCGCGACGCGCGCGAGCTTGGCGAAGGCGATCGGCTGGCGCGCTTCCGCACGTGGCTCGACGCGGAAGGACTGTACGTCGCCATCATCAACGGCTTTCCGTTCGGATCGTTCCACCGGTCCGTCGTGAAGGCCGACGTCTACGCCCCCGACTGGCGCGACGAGGCGCGCGTCGCCTACACGATCGACCTCGCGCGTATCCTCAGCCAGCTCGTGCCCGATGGCGTCGACGGCGGCGTCTCGACAGCGCCGCTCTCCTACAAGGCGTGGATGCCCGCCGGCGACACAGCGGGATGGGAAACGGTCACCGACAACGTGATCCGCGTGGCCATCGCCCTCGCCGGCATCCGTCGCGATACGGGCGCGTTCATCCACCTCGACATCGAACCCGAGCCCGACTGCTCGATCGAAACCGCGGACGAGACGCTCGATTTCTTCGAGCGCTGGCTGTTGCCGCGCGG
>CAZVHY010000005.1:0-5311 GCA_964627115.1 uncultured Solibacteraceae bacterium
TGCCGGCGCCACGATCTGGATGATCGTCCGGAAGCGCTTCTCTTCAGTGCCCGCGACGTGCAGGTAACCGGGCGATGTGCCGCCCGCGTAGTCCTTGATCACGACACTCGGCGGATACGCCATCCGACTGTCGTCGTAGCGCCCGAGATCGAACTGATGGATCGCGGGCGTGCGATAGATCTCGCGGCCGCCGTTCTTCAGCACCGTGCGGTAGTACGTCACGACTTCCGCGAACGGCGCGTTGGCGCCGTACAACACGTAGCTCTGACCTGAGCCTGCATCAATCGTGTCGAGATACTCAGCCGCCGGGTAGATGGCCGGGACGCCGGGCAGCGTGGGCGTCGTTGCCGCGGGTTCCGCGGGTGGCGGCGTCGCGGTGCCCGCCGATGACGACGGCTGGGCCGGTGGGGCTGGCGCCGGCGTGCTCGGCGCGGGACTCGAAGACGTCGGTGGCGCCGGTGCACCAGGGAAGGGACGTGGCACCGGCGTGGCCGTCTGCGCCGCCGCGGTCGCGGCCATCGTCGCGAGTGCCGCGGTCAGGAGAGCGAGTCGAAACATCTTCATACTCCCTTCATTATCAAGCAGTTCCACGCGACGGGACCGTTGAAAAAGGTGCGCGGGAGCCATGCGATAATTGGAACATGTCTGGATTCAAGACTGCAGTACTTCTTGGTGGTCTGAGTGCGCTCTTCCTGCTCATCGGCCGTGCGGTTGGCGGCGAGAGCGGGCTCATCATCGCGTTCGGCTTCGCCGTCGTGATGAATATCGGCAGCTACTGGTTCTCCGACAAGATCGTGTTGCGGATGTACAAGGCCCAGCCCGTCGGGCCGGACCATCCGCTCTATCGGATGACCGAGCGGCTCGCGCAGCGCGCCGGCCTGCCGATGCCGAAGGTCTACATCATCCCGGACATGTCGCCCAACGCGTTTGCCACCGGGCGCAACCCGAATCACGCGGCCGTCGCGGCGACCGAGGGCATCCTGCGACTCCTGCCCGAGTCGGAGCTCGAGGGCGTGATGGCGCACGAACTGGCGCACGTCCGCAATCGCGACATCCTCATCTCGTCGGTGGCGGCCACGATTGGCGCCGCCATCATGATGCTCGCCAACATGGCGCAGTTCGCCGCAATGTTCGGTAGAAACGACGATCGCGGCGGCAATCCGCTCGCGCTGCTGGCGACGGCGCTCATCGCACCGCTGGCCGCGGGTCTGATCCAGGCCGCGATCTCGCGGCAGCGTGAATTCCTGGCTGACAGCACCGGCGCGGAGATCGCGGGCTCGCCGAACGGCCTGGCCCAGGCGCTGCGGCGCCTCGACGCGGCCAGCCGCCAGATCCCGCTCGACGCGAATCCCGCGACCGCGCACATGTTCATCATGAAGCCGTTTGCGGGGCGCGGGCTCTCGGCCCTGTTCTCCACGCATCCGCCCACTGAGGCGCGCGTGGCGGCGCTGCTGGGACAGAGGTAGAGCAACTGAGAAGCCAAAAGACAGAAGCCAGAAGTGCCTGGAATTTCGAACTTCGAAGTCTGAACTTCGAACTTTCCGGAACTGCTGGCTTCTGTCTTCTAGCTTCTGGCTTGATCTCGCACCGCCTCTCGCCAGACCTCGAGCGTATCCGCGAGCGTCTGCTCCATGCCGATGCGCGGCGTCCAGCCGAGTTCCGTCTGGAGCCGCGTTGGATCGCCCTGCACGACGGCCACATCGACCGGTCTGAAACGCGCTGGATCGGTTGTGACCTCCACGGCCACGGTCGATCGCTGACGCAGCATGTCGAGCAGATCGCGGATGCGCCACGCGTGTCCTGAACAGACGTTGTAGGCGCGCCCGGATCGGCCGTGTTCCATGATGCGCACGTACGCATCGGCGACGTCGCGGACGTCGCTGATGTCGCGCCGCGTGTCGAGATTGCCCACCGCGAGGACCGGCGGCGCCAGTCCCGCTTCGATGCGCGCGATCTGGCGCGCGAAGCTCGCAATCGCAAACCCTTCGGCCTGTCTCGGCCCGATGTGATTGAACGGCCTGGCCACCACCACGTCGAGCCCCTCGGCCGCGGCCGCCAGCGCGAGGCGATCCTGCGCGAGTTTGGTGAATCCGTACGGGCTCTGCGGCAGCAGGCGCGCGTCTTCACCAATCGCCTCCCCGCTGGATGCGTAGATCTGCGCCGACGTGACGACGAGCACGCGACACGGCCGCTCCGCCAGGCGGACGGCGTCGAGCACGGCCTCAGTGCCCATCACGTTGATGCGCAGGTGTGGGACCGCATTCGTCCAGGAGGTTTCCACGCTCGGCGCGCCGGCCAGATGAAAGATCCGATCGGGCTGCGACGAGGCGACGGCCTTCGCGACCGTGGCGCGGTCCGTGACGTCGACCGCCTCCCATGCAACACGTCTGTTGCCATCGTCCGGCGTGCGGGTACCTGGCCGATACCAGCCGATGATGTGCCACTCGCGCGGCAGCCGATCGATCAGGTGTCCACCGGCGAAGCCGGCCGCACCCGTGACGACAACGGTGGGCGTGTCGGACGTGCTACCTGCCACCAAACGAACCCATGGGATTGGAGAACGAGCCGATGCCTGCCAGCGTGAACGAGATGCCGAAGCGGCGATCGGACGGCACACCGAGCAGCGGCGTCGAGATCGACTGCCAGTCGAACGAGACGCCGCAGCACTGGCTGTTGAGATACGCGACCACACGCTGCTGGAGGAAGCCGGTGTTCTTCACGTCGAAGTTGAACGCATACGTGCCGCCCAGGCGGTTGTCGCGCGTGCGCATGGTGGCCGACGCATCGAGGAAGTGATAACTCCGGCCCTCGGTGTAGATGGGATGGCCCTCGATGCCGAACTGCTTCCGCCAGCCGGTGGTCAGTTGCAGCCACGGGGCGTGCGCCGTTCCAGACGCCGAGATGCTCTGGAGTGAGCGGAATTCCGGATCGAGGTCGGCCCGCATCTGGCCCGACGTGGCATCGGTCGGCCGCGCCGAGAGCGTCATCTGGACCGCCGAGAACGTGCCACCCGACGACGACTGGCTGGCGCCGGCCATGGGATCGAACTGCGTATCGGCACGTTGTGCGCGTGCGTCGGTGTAGTAGCTCTGTCCGATCTCCAGCGACAGGATCTCGCGTGCAATGCCCTGCGCGCCTGGCGCGGAGCCGGGCGCGGGCGGCCGCCGCGCGAGCAGACGGTTGGTGATGCCATATCGGATGGTGGTCACGCCTCCGACCAGCTGGTCGACCGCCGAATCGTTCTTGACGACGCGATCCGACTGCGTGGTGTCGAAGTACGGCATGGTGCGCTGAATCGAGAAGGCCGGTTCGATCAGGTGCTTGAAGCCGTTCGCGTAGCCGTTGTTCGGCGTCTGGAACACCCGCGCGAGCACGGGACCGACGACCCGGGCGCTGAGATCGAACATCTGGCGCGTCATGGCGACCGGCACCTGCTCCTTCGTCAGCGGATCGATGGTCTCGAGCCACCGTGTCACACGCCACGAGGCCGTGCCTGTCGCCGTGAGATACGGCAGCGAGCTGAGCGGTGCGCGGATGGAGGGGCCGCCGTCGAAACGCCACAGGCCCACATTCGTGCGCGGATCGGACACGTCGTTCTGCCGGATGATGTTGACGACTTCGCCCGACGCACCGTAATAGATGCGGCTGCGGCCAATCGGCGTATCGCTGAGCGACAGGTTGACGGCCGGCGCGCGGCCGTAGCGCTGGCCTCGCTGGAGGCCCCAGAACGTATCGGTCTGTTCGATCGTGGTGGCGAGTCGCAGCCGGCGCCCGATGTTCCCGGTGATCTGCGCGCGGAAGCCGCTCTGCCGGTTTGAATAGGCGTTGATGTTCTGGTGCGACTGGAGCGACTTGACGTCCGTCACGTAGTTCGCGCTGCCGAGCATCCGGAATCCACCGGGCAGGGCCTGGTTGAGATCGCCGTCGATGCGGAACGACCGCGTGGTGCCGGCCGTCTCGCTCACGCTGCCATCGGCGCTCAGCTCGCGCAGGTTCTGCATGGTGAAGTTCATGCGGCCCTGCGAACCCGGTGAGGCGACGTACCGGTACTCCGTGCCGAAACCCTGGCCGGTCTTCGTGTACCAGTCGTGGAAGAACGTGGCGTCCTGGCTCCGGCTGATGGCCCAGAAGAACGCGTTGCTGAGGCTGGTGCCGCGGTACGTCGACGTGCCGTAAGTCGGCATCAGGAATCCCGTGGACCGGTCTTCCTTGTTGATGGGGTAGTAGATGGCCGGCAGGTAGAGCAGCGGCACGTCCTTCACGCGAAGGACGACGTGCCTGAGCAGCGCGTAGCGATCGAGCTTGATGGTGCCGCGCGTGCCCGAGAACTCCCACCGCGGTGTCGGCTGCACGCAGGTCGTGAAGTACGCGTTCTTCAGCGTGTAGGTCGTCGGCGCGATGCGCGCGATCTCGTCGCCGTAGAACATGACGTCCGGTTCCTGCGTGCCGAAGAGGTTGCGCTCGGGCGTCGTGCCGCCGATGCGGGCCGTGCCGTTCGCGTTGAAGAACGTCCCCAGCCTCGTGCGCCCGTCGATTTCGGCGCGAGCGGCGAAGATCTGCAGCTCAGGCTGCTCCATCGTGACGTTGCCCGTGGCCACGATCCACCGCGTGTCGGTGTCGTACACGACCTCGTCGGCAAACAGGCTGAGGTCGTTGCAGACGATTTCGACCGGGCCGACGAGCGTGACGCGGAACGCGCCGGGCCGTTCGACGATCGGTTCCTGGTGGTTGCCCTGGAAGCGGAACGTGTCGTCGGGCCGGCAGGACGGGAACGGATTGCTCTGCGCGGCGGCTTCGTGGGGCCAGAACAGGGCGCACACGAGCGCGGCGCAACCGAGGGCTCGACGCATGAGGAATCTGACGTGGATCCGGTGATCTGGCCGGGGATGGAGGCCGCCCGCCGATCTGACGCGCGGACCCGGGGTCGTCGGGCAGATTATCACGAGACCCGCGCGCGGACTTCGCCCACCAGATACAGCGAGCCGGCCACCACCACCGGCGATCCGTGGCGGGCCGCCTTGCGGATGGCCGCGGTCACGTCGTCGCTCGCCTCCACCGCGACATCCGGTGCGACGCGCGAGACCATCGCGGCCAGCTCAGCCGGCGGGATGGCCCGCGGCGACGAGGGCGCGGTGCAGACGACGTGCGCGGCGCGTGGCGTGAGGTGCGACAGCATGGCCGCGGCATCCTTGTCGCGCAGCACGCCGACGACCAGCGGCAGCCGGCGTCCCGGATACGCCTCGTCGAGGAACGCGGCGAGCGCGGCCGCTCCCGCGGCGTTGTGCGCACCGTCGATGAGCGTCTCCTGACC
>CAZVHY010000005.1:5411-32327 GCA_964627115.1 uncultured Solibacteraceae bacterium
CGAGCGCGGCCGCTCCCGCGGCGTTGTGCGCACCGTCGATGAGCGTCTCCTGACCACCGACCTGCACGAGCTCGAGACGGCCCGGCCAGCGAACCTCCTCCACGGCGGCCCGTCGCGCAGCAGGCGGGACGGCGAAGAGGCCTCGCGCGTCGAGCTCCTCGAGCAGTCGTATCGCCACGATGGCGTTGGCGACCTGATGCCGGCCGCGCAGCGCGAGCGCCAGACCTGCGTAGCGGCCGGCGGGCGTCTCGAGATCGATCTGCGCACGGCCCTCGCGCAGGCGCACGACCGACGTCGTGTCCCGCTCCGCCAGGATCAACGCGGCATCGACCTCGCGGCATCGTGCCTCGACGACGGCCTCGACGTCTGGCGGGTTGGGCGCGAGCACGCAGAACGTCCCCGGCTTGATCACGCCCGCTTTTTCGCCGGCAATGGCCTCGAGCGAGTGGCCGAGATACTGCTGATGATCGAAGTCGACCGCCGTGATGGCGCTGGCGCACGCATCGACGGCGTTGGTCGAGTCGAGTCGTCCGCCGAGTCCAACCTCGAGCAGTGCCACGTCCACGGACGCGCTCCTGAACAGCTCCAGCGCGGCGGCGGTGGTCACCTCGAAGAACGTCGGCGGCGCCGGCAGCTGTCGCGCGGCGTGCTGCACACGCTCGATGGCGGCGTCGAGCGCCGAGGGCGCCACGTCTGCACCATCGATCGCGAAGCGCTCTTCGAGGTTGATCAAATGAGGGGACGTGAACCGGCCCGTCCGGTAGCCGGCGGCGCGCAGGCCCTGCTCGAGCGTGGCGGTGACCGACCCCTTGCCGTTGGTGCCGGCAATCGTGATCGAGGGAAACGAGCGCTCCGGCGACTCGAGCGTGCGGAGCAACGCCCGGATCTGGTCGAGACCGAGCTTGATACCGATCTGTTCGAGCGAATACAGGAACGCCCTGGGTTCCGTCACGGATCGGATCAGATGCCGACAGGCGAGTCCGGGACGCCGTCGTCGGCCGGCGGCGTGGCCGTCACGGCAGGCGCGGGCGCGCGGCGGCCGGTGAACATGCGCAGCGTACTGGCAATCGTCTGCTTCAGTTCACGGCGGTCGACGATGAGGTCGATGAAGCCCTTCTCGAGCAGGAACTCGCTGCGCTGAAACCCTTCGGGCAGCTTCTGCCGGATGGTCTGTTCGATGACGCGCGGGCCGGCGAAGCCGATGAGCGCCCTCGGCTCGGCAATGTTGAGGTCCCCGAGCATCGCGAAGCTGGCCGTGACGCCGCCGGTCGTCGGGTCCGTGAGAATCGACAGGTACGGCAGGCCGGCGCGATCGAGGCGCCCCAGTGCCGCGCTGATCTTCGCCATCTGCATCAGCGACAGCGCGCCTTCCATCATCCGGGCGCCACCCGAGCAGGACACGATGATGAACGGGCTGCGGGCGGCCAGTGCCCGTTCGGCGCCGCGCGTGATTTTCTCGCCCACCACCACGCCCATGCTGCCGCCGATGAACGAGTACTCCATGGCCGCCACCACGACCGGGATCTGCCCGATCGAGCCGGAGGCCACGACGACAGCGTCCTTCATGCCCGTCTTCTTGATCGTGACCGCGAGCCGGTCGCGGTAGGCCTTCGTGTCGGTGAACTTCAGCGGATCGAGCGAGTGGAGGCCGGCATCGTGCTCGGTCCAGCGGCTGTCATCGAACAACATGGCCAGCCGCTCGTGGGCCGACATGCGGAAGTGGTGCGCGCAGTGCGGACAGACCTGCAGCGACTCGACCAGATCCTTGTGGTACAGCGCGCGGTTGCAGGCGGGGCACTTGACCCACAGGCCCTCGGGAACACGGCTGACCTTGTCGGGCGCTGCAATCGGTTTGCGGGTCTTCTTGAACCAGGCCACACCGGGACTCTACCGGTTCTGCCGGGCCGGAGGCAACGGCGACCGTCAGGTCCTGGGCACGTAGTAGCGCGTGCCGCGACCCATCCCCCGTACCTGCCGGAGCAGTTCTTCCACCGTGTCGTCGCCCCAGGACAGATCGATCTGCGACGTCTCGACCACGAGCAGGGGGGTGGCCGTGTAGTGAAAGAAGAAGTGGTTGTAGCCCTCGTTCAGTTCCCCGAGGTATCCGGCCTCGGGCACGAGCACGGTCTGGCCGTCCTCGGCCGCCTGATCCGCGCGGGCCTTCCATCGCCGCACCAGGAGATCCGTGGGGGTCTGGAGGTAGATGACGATGTCGGGCGGCGCAAGGTCCTGGGCGACCAGGTCGAACAGCCGCTGGTGGATGAACAGCTCGTTGTCGTCGAGGTTGATGAACGCGTAGATCCGGTCGCGTTCGAAGAGGTAGTCGCACACCGTCGTCTGGCTGAACAGATCGCGCTGCCGCAGGGCGGCGAGCTGCCGGTGACGGGCGAGTGTGAAGAAGAGCTGGGCCTGGAAGGCGGCGCCTGCACGGCCGGCGTAGAAGTCGGCGATGAACGGGTTGTCGCGTTCCTCGAGCACGACGGCGGCGTCGAGCCGCGCGCCCAGGCGTTCGGCGAGTCGCGTCTTGTCGAGTCCCGGCGGGCCTTCGATGGCGAGATAGCGGAAGTCCAATCTGCCCGCGGAGTATAGCAGCGCGTCAGGCGCCGGGTGACAGGGGCTGCGCTACCATGAGGGACCATGTCACGAGTTTGCCCGTCGTCGGCCGCGATTCGAGGAGTGATTGCGGGAGTGGCCATTGCCTGTGTGTCTGCGTGCGCGTCACGATCGGGTCCGTCGACGCCGGCGCTCCCACCCGTGCCGCCGCCGTCGCTCGACACGAAGGTGGCGTGGCTGCTGCGGCTCGAGCAGCAGCGCGTGATGCGCGACGCGCCGGTGGAGACGGCCGAGACGCCGACGGCCGCCGGCTTCCGCCACGCGATGACACCCGACCTCGCGGCGCTCTCGACCGATCTCGATGAATCCGTGCGTGCGCGCGCCGCGCTCGCGATCGGGCGCGTCGGTCTCCCTGAAGGTGTGCCGCTGCTCGTGGCCGGGCTGTCGGATCCTGCCGAACGTGTTCGCGGCTACGCGGCGTTCGGCCTTGGCCTGATGGCGGCACGCGACGGCGTGGAGCCGCTGCAGGCGGCACTGGCCGATCCGGTGCCGGCCGTGCGCGGCCGCGTCATCGAAGCGCTCGGGCTCATCGGCGACGCGTCGGTGGCGCCGGCCATTGCCGAGGCTTCGGCGGGATGTCCGGCCCTGATCGCGCTCATCGAGCCAGACGACGAGCAGTATCCGAAGGAGCCGGACGTCGAGGCGTGCCGGCTCGCGTTGTATGCGCTCGTGCGCCTGCAGAACTTCGACGCGCTGGCGCGCATCACGCTCAACGCCCAGGGACAGCCCGTGTCGTACTGGTGGCCGGCGGCGTACGCGCTGCAACGCAGCGCCGATCGCCGGGCGATCCCGGCGCTCCGAACGCTGTCGTCGGTCGCGGGCGTGTATACGGCCGGGTTCGCGCTGCGTGGGCTCACCGCTCACGAGGACCGCGAGGTCCTGCCGCGCGCGCGTGCGCTGGCGGCGGATCGAACGGTCGACGTCAAGCTCCGCGTTGCCGCGGTTCGACTGATGGCGCGTGTGGGTGGCGAGCCGGAGATCAAGGGGCTCATGACGATGCTCTCCGAAGAGGCCTCGTCATCACCGCTGGCGATCGAGGCGGTGACCGCGCTTGGCGCACTGCGCGCGGCGCAGGCCTTCGATCTGCTGATCGACGGCGTGATGGATCCGGCACCGGCCATGCGCGCGGCATCGCTCGCGGCCGCTGCGCAGGTCGACCCCGACGGGTTCCTGGTGGTGCTGTCCGGACTGGGCCGCGATCGAGACTGGTCGGTGCGCGCGGCACTGGCCACGGTCATGGGCACGCTGCCGGCCGATCGGGTGACGCCGGCGCTCGTGGATCTGACGATTGACGACGACGCCCGCGTGCACGGTGCGGCGTTGAAGGCTCTGGCCGCGGTGAAGGTGCCCGATCTGCACGAGCGATTGCGCGTGGCGCTGGCCGCCGAGGACTTTGCCATGCGCGCGACGGCCGCCGAGCTGCTGGCCGAACTGCGTCCTGCCGACGGTGCGGCGCTGCTCGCCGACGCCTACGAGCGCGGGGAGACGGACTCGACGTATGCCGCGCGGCTGGCAGCCGTCGAGGCGATCGCGAAATACGGCAATGCGGCCATCGACACGCTGCGTCGCGCGCTCGGCGATCGGCAGTGGCCGGTGCGCGTGCGTGCGGCCGCGCTGCTGCGCGAGGCTGGCGTGACCGACGCGGCGCCCGAGCGGCCGGCGCCGCTGCGGCACCCGCTGTCGTTCTTCGAGTCCGAGACGCTGCTGCACCCCGCGTATTCGCCCCGCGCGTTCATCGAGACGCGGCGCGGTGTGATCGAGGTGCAGCTCGAGCTCGTGGATGCGCCGCTGACGGTGGCCACGTTCGTCGAACAGGTGCGCAGCGGGCTGTTCGACGGGCTGCGCGTGCATCGTCTCGTGCCGGCGTTCGTGATTCAGACGGGCGACCCGCGCGGCGACGGCACCGGCGGGCCGGGCTACACGCAACGAGACGAGCTCTCGTTCACGCCGTATCTGCGCGGCACGGTCGGGATGGCGCTCGGCGGCGCCGAGACCGGGGGCAGTCAGTGGTTCATCGTGACGTCGCCGCAGCCGCACCTCGACGCGAAGTACACGACGTTTGGTCGTGTCGTCGGCGGGTGGGACGTCCTGGATCAGATAGCGGCGAACGACGTGATCGAACGCGTCCGCATCTGGGACGGCGTCGAGCTGCGCTGAGGAGATCGATCGGGGAATAAAAAAAGGGGGCGACGATCGCCCCCTTTCCCTAGCGGGAGGGCGTGCTTACCGCTTCTTCGCGCCCTTCTTCGTGGCCTTCTTGGCTGCCTTCTTCGCCATGGTGTTGTCCCTCCTTTCGCGTTGGGATACTGCGGAGGCGTCTACGCCCACGCGGCGTCGCGGCCTTTCGGCTCGATCGACCCGCCTGTAACGTGCCTCAGCGTCGATGCCGGGATTGCGACGACTGCGCATCGCTGGTCCGGCGAACTGTTAAGGGAAAAAAGCGTGTTATTGCGACGAGGAACTGACGTTTCCATCGCGCGTCGAGACACTGCCGCTGCTCTGGTCTGGGGGGTACCCAATAGGTGGCCTGAGTAGGATGCGCCCACGCAAGATGTAGATTACGGACGAGACATCCGGTCTGTCAAGCACAAATTCTCGACGTTTGTCAAAAGTGAGACTGGACGTGGCGCTGATGAGACTCAGAACGCGCTGACGCGCGTGATCTGCTTGCCGGCGTGACGGTCGAGCGCGAGCGCGAGGAGCTCGTCGATGAGCGACGGGAACGCGAGACCGCTCGCCGCCCACAACTTCGCGTACATGCTGATCGCGGTGAAGCCCGGCAGCGTGTTGATCTCGTTGACGAACAGTTCGCCCGTGGTTCGGCTCAGCAGGAAGTCGACGCGCGACAGTCCCGATCCATCGATGGCCTGGAAGGCGGTGAGTGCGAGCCGCTGCACGTCGGAGGCGAGCGCGTCGTCGATGGCCGCAGGGATCTCGGTTCGCGATCCGGCGTTCACGTACTTCGCCTGGTAGTCGTAGAACTCGCTGGCGATCACGATCTCGCCCGGCATCGAGGCGCGCGGCGCATGATTGCCGAGCACGGCCACCTCGAGCTCGCGCGCGTCCGGCACGGCCACCTCGACGATCGCCTTGCGATCGAATTCGAGCGCGCGTGTGAGTGCCGCGTCGAGTGACGCGCGGTCGGACGCCTTCGAGACGCCGACACTCGATCCCATGTTCGCCGGTTTGACGAAGACGGGATAGGACAGCGCGGCCTCGATGCGCGCGCTGACCGCACCGGCGTCGTCGGTCCACTCGTGACGGTGCACCACCTGCCAGTCGGTGACGGGCAGGCCGGCCGCGCGGAAGAGCGTCTTCATCACGGCCTTGTCCATGCCGACGGCCGACGCGAGCACGCCGCAGCCGACGTACGCCACGTTCGCGAGCTCGAGCAGGCCTTGTACGGTGCCGTCTTCGCCGAGCGGGCCGTGCAGCACGGGAAAGATGACGTCGAGCGCCAGACCCGTGACGGTGGCCGCGGCCTCGGCGTCGTCGGTGTCCGGCCGGCGTCGATCGACGAGCAGCAGCGTGTCGTCGCCCGGACGCGCGGGCAGCACGACGTCGCGGCCGCTGCGCAGACGCACGGCCTCGCTTCGCATCTGATCGATCACCTCGGCTGCCGACGCGGCCGACGGCGGTCGATCGGCCAGCAGCCAGCGTCCGTCCTTCTCGATGCGGATGGCCGTCGGGTCGTACCGCGATCGGTCGAGGTTCGCGAACACCGCAGCAGCCGACGCCAGCGACACTTCGTGTTCGCCGGACCGGCCACCGTACAAGACGCCAACGCGAAGACGTTTCACGGGAGTGGGAGGCCGGCGCACGAGCGCGCCGGGTGGCGGCCATTATAGGCTAACGCCGTGGCCGCTTCGTTTGCATTCGAACTGCGGGGTCAGGACGGCAACGCGCGACGCGGTCGTCTGACGTTGCCGCACGGGGTCGTCGAGACGCCAGCGTTCATGCCGGTCGGGACGCGCGGCGCCATCAAGGGACTGACGATCGATCAGGTCCTCGCGCTCGATCCCGACATCATCCTCGCCAACACCTATCACCTGCACCTGCGGCCGGGCGATCCCGTGGTCGCCGATCTCGGTGGTCTTCACGCGTTCATGGGATGGGAGCGTCCGATCCTCACCGACTCGGGCGGCTACCAGGTGTTCTCACTGGCGTCTCGCCGGCGTCTCTCCGAGGACGGCGTCGTGTTCCAGTCGCACATCGACGGCCGCGCGCTCTCGCTGTCGCCGGAAATCGCGGTCGACATCCAGGCGCGGCTCGGCTCGGACATCGCCATGGTGTTCGACGAGTGCCCGGCATGGCCCGCGACGATGGAGCAGGCCGAGGCGTCGATGGAGCGGACGCTGCGCTGGGCCCGGCGCGGTCGCGACCACTTCCTGAAGGTGCAGGCCGGGCAGGTGGACGGTGTCACGCGGTCGACGCCGGGGCAGGTCCAGTTCGGCATCATCCAGGGGGGCACCTGGCCCGCACTCCGCGATCGCAGTGTGGCCGGCACGGTCGACGTCGGGTTCGACGCCTACGCCATCGGCGGGCTCTCGGTGGGGGAGCCGACCGACGTCATGTATCAGGTGGTCGGGCACACGGCGGAGCAGCTGCCCACGCACCTGCCCCGGTATCTCATGGGCGCCGGTATGCCCGACGACCTGGTCGAGTGCGTGGCGCGCGGCATCGACATGTTCGACTGCGTCCTGCCCACGCGCAACGCGCGAAACGGGCAGCTCTTCACGCGACGTGGTCCGATCGCCATCAAGAACGCGAAGTACGCCAGGGACCCGCTGCCGCCCGATCCCGAGTGTGCGTGCCCGACCTGCCAGCGGCACTCGCGGGCCTATCTGCGCCACCTGTTCATGGCCGGCGAGATGAGCGCGGCGGCCCTGAACACCGTGCACAATCTCTACTTTTACCTTGACACCATGAGGGCGATTGGGAAGGCTATTGAGTCCGGTCGTTTCAGTATTTTCCGGCGTACGTTCCATGAGACGTACTCACGCCGACCACCTGAGTAAATGATTCCAGCGACAGCGGTTCCGTTCCTCCTCGCCATGGCCCAGCCGGCGCAGCCCAACCAGAGCATCTGGGTGTCGCTGATGCCGTTCGTGCTGATGATCGCGATCTTCTACGTGCTCGTGCTGCTCCCGATGCGGCGCCGGCAGAAGAAGATCCAGGACTTCCAGGCCTCGCTCAAGGTCGGGGACCGCGTCATCACGACCGCCGGGATTTATGGCGTCATCACCAAGGTCGAGGACAAGTCCATCCAGGTCCAGATTGCCGACAAGGTGAAGATCGACGTCGCGCGTGCCGCCATCGGCGGCTTCCAGGGCGAGGAGCCAGTGGTTCCGCAGTCGGGCGGCGGCCTCTAGACCATGAACAAGAACAACCTTTATATAAAGCTCGCGGTGACGCTGGGGGTGACGGCGCTGTCCGTCTGGGCCTTCACGCCGCCCTCGGAGAAGATCAGTCTCGGGCTCGACCTCAAGGGGGGCGTGCACCTCGTCCTCGGGGTCCAGACCGACGATGCCCTCCGGCTCGAGGCGGAAACGACCTCCGAGCAGTTGCGGCAGGCGGCGGCTGACCAGGGCATCATCATCACCACGACGCCGTCGCTGACCGAGTTCTCGGTGGCGGGTGTGCCGCCGGCCAGCGACCAGCAGTTCCGGGCCCTGGCCGATTCGATTGCGGGCCAGTACGACCGCTCGACCGCCGGAAGCGGGAGCTACCGGTTCGCGATGCGGGCCAACACGATCACGCAGACGCGGCGCGACGCGGTCACGCAGGCCATCCAGACGATCGAACGCCGCGTCAACGAGCTCGGCGTGGCCGAACCGAACATCGCGGAGTACGGCGGCGCGGGCGGCGACCAGATCATGGTGCAGCTGCCCGGCATCCAGGATGTCGCGCGGGCCAAGCAGATCATCCAGTCGACGGCCATCCTCGAGTGGAAGCTCGTCGAATACGGGCCGCTGGCCGATCGGGCCGCGTTGCTCCAGGCGTATGGCGGCGCCGTCCCGGCCGACATGGAGGTGGTGGCCGGCGCGGATGCGAGCGGTCAGCCATCGTTCTATCTGCTGCGTCGCATTGCGGCGGTCACCGGACGGGACCTGCGCAACGCGCGGCCCACGGTCGACGAATACAACACGCCCGCGGTCAGCTTCACGCTCAACAGCGAGGGGGTGTCGAAGTTCAGCCGCGCGACGGCGGCCAACGTCGGACGACAGATGGCCATCGTGCTCGACGGTCAGGTGCAGTCGGCGCCCACGATCGAGTCGGCGATCACCTCGGCCGAGGCGCGCATCACCGGACGGTTCACGCAGCAGGAAGTGCGCGACCTCTCGCTGGTGCTCCGATCGGGCGCGCTGCCCGCGTCGCTGACCTATCTCGAAGAGCGCGAGGTCGGCCCGTCGCTCGGCGCCGATTCCATCCGCGCGGGTGTCGTGTCATCGCTCGTGGGCCTGGTGCTCGTCACGCTCTTCATGCTGGTCTACTACCGCCTGGCGGGCATCAACGCGTTCGTGTCGATCGTGTTGAACCTGACGATCCTCATGGGCTTCATGGCGTACCTCGGCGCGGTGATGACGCTGCCGGGTATTGCCGGCTTCATCCTCACCATCGCGATGGGCGTCGACTCGAACGTGCTCATCTTCGAGCGTATCCGCGAGGAGCTCGACGCCGGACGCACGGCGCGGCAGGCCGTGAACGCCGGCTTCAGCCGCGTGTTCGTCACCATCGTCGACACACACCTGACCTCGCTCATCGCCGCCGCGTTCCTGTTCCAGTTCGGCACCGGGCCGATCCGCGGGTTCGCCACGACGCTGTTCTTCGGTTTGATTACCAACGTGTTCACGGCCGTGTTCGTCTCGCGGTCGATGTTCGATTTCGTGCTGTCGAGGCGCTCAGCCGGTTCGACGCAGCTCAGCATCTGATCCGGGGAGCCACACGGCGCCATGCGCATCTTCTCCAATCCTGATTACAACTTCATCCGCTGGCGCTGGCAGGCGCTGGCGTTCTCGATCGCCATCGTGGTGGCCGGGCTCGTCACGGCCATTGCACGCGGCGGTCTGCCGCTCGGCGTCGACTTCACGGGCGGCACGGTCATCATCGTCCAGTTCGAACAGCCCGTCACCGAAGACGCCGTCCGCGCGGCGCTGGGATCCGACGCCTCGGACGCGGTCGTGCAGCGGATCGGCGCGGTCAACCAGAACCAGATCATGGTGCGTCTGCCGCTCCGCGAGGGCGAGGCGGAAGCGGGACTCGACGTGGTCTCGCGCGCACTGGAATCGCGGCTGCGCGAGGCCGCCGTCGGGCCCTTCGAGGTGATCCAGCGCGATCTGGTCAGTCCGACGATTGGCGCCGATCTGCGCGGCAAGGCGGTCTGGGCCACGCTTGGTGCCATGGCCGGCATGCTGATCTACATCGGCTTCCGGTTCCGGTTCGGGTTCGCGGCCGGCGCCGTGCTCGCCACGCTGCACGACGTGCTGATCACGCTCGTGTTCCTGATGTGGTTCGGCTACGACCTGTCGCTCAACGTCGTGGCCGGCATCCTGACCGTGGCCGGGTACTCGGTCAACGACACCATCGTCATCTTCGACCGCGTGCGCGAGAACCAGCGCAAGGCGCGGCGCGAAGGGCTCGAACAGGTGGTCAACCGCGCGGTGAACGAAACGCTCGCGCGCACGGTGGTCACGGCCGGCACGTCTGCACTGGCGTTGGTCGGGCTATACCTGTTCGGCGGCGAGGTGCTCGAAGGGTTTGCGTTTGCCATGCTGATCGGCGTGATTGCCGGCACGTACTCGACGATCTTCATCGCCTCGTCTGTGGCCATCATGTTGTCCGGCGGTGCGGAGAAGGCCCGTCTGAGCGCCACGCCCCGCGAGCGCCGGCGCGCGGGCGCCTGATCCGGGCGCGCGTTTTCCGGCCGGGGTCGTGGTGGACGTTCTCGCAGCCGTACTGCTGGGGGCCGTGCAGGGCATTACGGAGTTCCTGCCCGTCTCCAGTTCGGCGCACCTGATTCTCGTCAAGGCGTTCTTCGGCTGGGATGCCGAACGGTTCGGCCTGGCGTTCGACGTGGCGTGTCACGTCGGCACGCTGGCAGCCGTGTTGGTCTTCTTCCGGCGGGATCTCATGGCGATGGTTCGCGCATTGCCGTCGGCCCTCCGTGCCGACTCCGGCCTCGACGGTCATCGCATCCGGCTGATCGTCGTCGGGACCATTCCCATCGTCATCGTGGGTCTGCTGTTCGCCGACGTGATCGAGTCGTCGACACGGACGCCAGCCGTGGCCGCAACGGCGCTGCTCGTCGGGGCGGTGCTGCTGCTCGTCATCGAACGTCTGCGGCCGGCCGGGACCGATGAGTCGAACCTCAGACCCGGCGGCGCGCTGCTGATCGGCATCGCGCAGTCGGCGGCACTCATTCCTGGCGTGTCCCGATCAGGGGCGACGATTGCCGCCGGCATGGCCCTGGGCCTCAAACGCGACGTGGCCGCACGGTTCACCTTTCTGATGAGCGTGCCCGCCGTGACGGCCGCAGCCGTGAAGGAGGGGATTGCGATGCGCGGCACCGCATTCGGCGCCGAGGAAGCGCTCCTGTTCGCCATCGGCATGAGCGTGTCGGCGCTGGTCGGCTACCTGACCGTGAAGTACTTCATCCGGTTCCTGGCCACACACCGGCTGGACGTCTTCGCGTGGTACCGCGCCGCACTCGCACTGGCCACCTTCGTCTGGCTGCTGCAGCGATGAGCGTCATGCAGCACCTCCGGCGGACGTTCGTCGCCGGATTCTTCGTGATCGTCCCGCTGGTCGTCAGCGTGGTGGCCATCGTCTGGCTGTTCCGCTGGGCGGACGGCCTCACTGACGGCCTCACGAGCTGGCTCGCGGTTCGCACGGGCCTGGAGCTGGAGCACGTGCCGGGCCTCGGCATCGTGGTGACGACCGGGATCGTCCTGGCGGTCGGCCTGCTCGCCACCAACGTGCTCGGCCGGCGGCTGCTCCAACGCACGGAGTGGCTGCTGCTCCACGTGCCGCTCTTCAAGACCATCTACGCGCCGGTCAAGCAGCTCATCTCCGCGTTTTCGCCCGACAGCGAAACGGGGTTCAAGCGGATGGTCTTCATCGAGGATCCGGTCCGCGGATACATGCTCGGGTTCCTCACCAAGGAATTCACGGTCGACCGCGGACGCGGTCCCGAGACCCTGCTGGCCGTCTACGTGCCGACCAATCACCTGTACCTCGGCGACGTGGTGTTGTGCCCTCCGGAACGCGCGGTCTTCCCGGACATGACCGTGGAAGAAGGGATCCGCGTGTTTCTCACCGGCGGTATGGCTCTTCCCGATCACGTCGGGCCGGCCCCCGATGGTCCCCCCGCGATTTCCCCGACAGACTCCCGCCCGGTTTCGTGATACATCATCTCGACTGAATCGAAATCACGGCGGCACGTGTCATTCACGCGACCTTCTGGGGAAGGACGGGAGCATGATCGGTACGGGTGTACGTTCGGGTACGGCTCACCTCGGGATGTTTCTGGCGGCCCTCGTAGCCGCCATCGGCTGGCAGGCACCAATTCTGGCGCAGGAGGCGCAACCGGCGCCGCACATACCTGGCGGTGAGGCCAACCTGGTCCTGCCGGATCTCAGCCAGGTGCTGTTCCTCGGCGGCATCGACGGGCACACGTTGCTCCTGTCGGGCCTGGCCGTGTCGGTCATGGGGCTGCTGTTCGGCCTGATGATCTACGTTCAGCTCAAGAACCTGCCGGTGCACCGTTCGATGCGCGAGGTCTCCGAGCTCATCTACGAGACCTGCAAGACGTATCTCATCCAGCAGGGCAAGTTCCTCCTCGTGCTCGAGGTGTTCATCGGCGCGATCATCGCCTTCTACTTCGGCGTGCTGCAGCACTTCACGGCGCTCAAGGTGGCCGTCATCCTGCTGTTCAGCCTGATCGGCATTGCGGGCAGCTACGGCGTGGCGTGGTTCGGGATTCGCGTCAACACGTTCGCGAACTCACGCACGGCCTTCGCGAGTCTGCGCGGCAAGCCGTTTCCCTGCTACGCGATTCCGCTGAAGGCCGGCATGAGCATCGGGATGATGCTCATCAGCGTCGAGCTGCTGCTGATGCTAGTGATCCTGCTGTTCATCCCGCGCGACTACGCGGGCGCGTGTTTCATCGGGTTCGCCATCGGCGAGTCGCTCGGCGCGGCCGCGCTCCGCATCGCCGGCGGCATCTTCACCAAGATTGCCGACATCGGGGCCGACCTGATGAAGATCGTCTTCGGCATCAAGGAAGACGATGCCCGCAATCCCGGCGTGATTGCCGACTGCACGGGCGACAACGCCGGCGACTCGGTGGGACCGTCGGCCGACGGGTTCGAGACGTATGGCGTCACGGGCGTCGCGCTCGTCACGTTCATCATCCTGGCCGTATCCGATCCGGCGGTGCAGGTGCAGTTGCTCGTCTGGATCTTCATGATGCGCATCGTCATGGTCGTGGCGTCGGGCGTGTCGTATCTGCTCAACGAGGCCGTGGCGCGCGCGCAGTACTCGACCGTCGACGACATGAACTACGAAGTGCCGCTGACGCGTCTGGTCTGGCTCACGTCCATCGTCTCGGTCGCGGCGACCTTCGGCGGATCGTGGCTGCTCATTCCGACGCTCGGCCCGAACGCGGATCCGACGCTCTGGTGGAAGCTGTCGATCGTGATCTCCTGCGGTACGCTGGCCGGCGCGATTATCCCGGAGCTCGTCAAGATCTTCACCTCGACGCACTCCCGCCACGTACACGAGGTGGTGACGTCGTCGCGTGAAGGTGGGGCGTCGCTGAACATCCTCTCGGGGCTCGTGGCGGGTAATTTCTCGGCGTTCTGGCTCGGCATCGGCATCGTCGGCCTCATGGCGGCGGCCTACGGCGTCAGCACGCTCGGCCTGTCCGATGTCGGCATGCTCGCGCCGGCGGTGTTCGCGTTCGGGCTGGTGGCGTTCGGGTTCCTCGGGATGGGGCCGGTCACCATTGCCGTCGATTCGTATGGACCGGTGACCGACAACGCACAGTCGGTCTACGAGCTGTCGATGATCGAACAGGCGCCGGGGATTCAGGAGGAGCTGCACCGCGACTACGGTGTGCATGCCGACTTCGAGCGGGCGAAGCACAATCTCGAGGAGAACGACGGGGCGGGCAACACCTTCAAGGCGACCGCCAAGCCCGTGCTGATCGGCACGGCCGTCGTCGGCGCGACGACGATGATCTTCGCGATTATCGTGGCGCTGACGCAGGGACTGCAGCCGGACCTGGTGGCGAACCTGTCGATCCTGCATCCGCCGTTTCTGCTGGGCCTGATCACCGGCGGCGCGATGATCTACTGGTTTACCGGTGCGTCGATTCAGGCGGTGACGACGGGGGCGTATCGGGCCGTCGAGTTCATCAAGGCCAACATCAAGCTCGATGGCGCCGCGCGGGCCTCGGTCGAGGACTCGAAGAAGGTCGTCGAGATCTGCACCGTGTACGCGCAGCGCGGGATGTTCAACATCTTCCTGACGATCTTCTTCGGCACGCTGGCCTGCGCGTTCGTCGAGCCGTTCTTCTTCATCGGCTATCTGGTGTCGATTGCGCTGTTCGGCTTGTACCAGGCGATTTTCATGGCCAACGCGGGCGGCGCCTGGGACAACGCGAAGAAGATCGTCGAGGTCGAACTGAAGGCCAAGGGCACCGACCTGCATGCCGCCAGCGTCGTCGGCGACACGGTCGGCGATCCGTTCAAGGACACATCGTCGGTGGCGATGAATCCGGTCATCAAGTTCACGACGCTGTTCGGACTCCTCGCCGTGGAGCTGGCGGTGCAGCTGGCGTTCCAGCACGGGACGGGGCTGACGCATTTCCTCGCCGCCGCGTTCGGCCTGGTGGCGTTCGTCTTCGTGTGGCGGTCGTTTTACGCCATGCGGATCGGGGCGGTGGCGGCTGGGGGCTGACGGGACCCGGGGGCCGTCAGCGGCCATCCGGAAACATCGGGCGGCGGTCCGGCGGGCAGCGCCGAATTCCGCAAACCGGTGTCTAACTGTTTCAGCGGGAAATGCACGCAGGATTCGTTGACACTGTTTTTCGGGTCTGACTATAATGCCGGGCCTTTCGAAATCAGTTGTGACCGCGGCGCAGATGTGCCGGTTTCTCCGGCGATGCTGTCGTGTGCTGCCGGTCCGCCAGGGGTAGGATTCCGGAAGGTTTTCCCGGAGCGTTGTAAGGAGGTTCGCCTGTGCCACGCGAAATGTTCGGCGACGTTGTCGACCCGTCAGTGAAGGTCGGGACCCAGCAGTGGTATACCGTGCCACTGTCGATCCTGGCTCATGTGGTCGTCCTCGGAGCCATGATCGTGATTCCGTTGCTGGCAACGGACATGCTGCCGACGCCGCAGTCGGTGATGGCGTTTGCGGTGGCCCCGCCGCCCCCGCCACCACCCCCGCCGCCGCCGCCCCCGCCAGATGCGACGCCGCCGCCCCCGCCGCCTCCGGTGGAGGTCGACGTGAACCCGGCGGCCGCGCCGATCGAGGCGCCGCGTGAAATCAAGCCGGAACCGCCGCCCGTGATGCGGACGGTCGTCGGTGGCATTCAGGCCCAGGCGCCCGTGCAGTCGACCGGGCCAGCGCTGGCCCCCCCGCCACCCCCGCCTCCCCCCGCGCCGGTGCGCGTTGGCGGCGACATTCAGGAGCCCAGAAAGACGCGCAACGTCAATCCGGTGTATCCGAAGATTGCGCAGGCGGCGAAGGTATCAGGTGTCGTCATCCTCGAGGCCACCATCTCGAAGGAAGGCGAAGTGCGCGACGTGAAGGTGCTTCGGTCGATTCCGATGCTCGACAACGCCGCCATCGAAGCGGTCCGCCAGTGGCGGTACTCGCCCACGATGCTCAACGGCGTGCCGGTCGACATCATCATGACCGTCACCGTGAACTTCACGTTGAACTAGAGAAGGTCTGCCAGATTTGTTCGTTTGACATGTGACATGGCGCCAGGCCAGAGGGTGACCGGGGCGCCTTATCCGTCCAGGCAATTGCCGGTGGGACACGATCGTTCGGAGGCTGGAAAATGGATCTGATGCAAATGTGGAGTGAGATGAGCGTCTTCGTCAAGGTGCTCGCCGGCATTCTTATCTTCATGTCGATGTGGTCGTTCGGTGTGTCGATCGAGCGGTATTACACCTTCGCGCAGGCGCGCAAGCAGTCGAAGCTCTACGCGCCGCAGGTGGCCAAGTTCCTGAAGGAAGGCCGTCTGAAGGACGCCATCCTGATCTCGCAGTCCAAGCAGTTCCAGTACAGCCACCTGGCGAAGGTCGTGCTCGCGGGGCTGCAGGAATACCAGTTCCAGCAGGAGTCGGGCGGCGCCATCGACCGCAGTGACATGGTCGACACGGTCCGCCGCGCCATTCAGCGCGCCACGGCCCTGACGGCCAACGACCTCAAGAAGGGCATCCCGTCGCTGGCGACCATCGGCGCGACGGCCCCGTTCGTCGGTCTGCTCGGCACGACCATCGGCGTCATCAACGCCTTCCACGGCATCGCGGCGTCGGGTTCCGGCGGCCTCGGCGCCATCTCGGGTGGTATCTCGGAAGCGCTGATCAAGACGGCGCTGGGGCTCATCGTGGCCATTCCGGCCGTGTGGCTCTACAACTACTTCGCCGGCCGCCTCGAGTATCTCAACGTCGAGATGGCCAACTCGTCGTCGGAACTGGTCGACTACTTCATCAAGAAGTCGTAATCAGTCAAGAAGTCGTAGTTTTCTAAGGAGTACGCCTCATGTCAATGGATGTAGGCGGCGCAAAAGGCGGGATCAAGTCCGACATCAACGTCACGCCGCTGGTCGACGTGATGCTGGTGCTGCTGATCATCGTCATGCTCGTCGCTCCCCTGATTCAGCAGGGCGTGCAGTTGACGCTGCCGTCGGCTGGAAACTCCGTGGCGAAGCCTGACACCGACGATCAGACAACCGTCTATGTCGATGCCAACAGCCGGTTGTACGTCAACGCGATCGAGATGACGGAGACGGAAGTCATCGCTCGTCTTCGGTCCGTCGTCGAGTCCGGCAGCTCGCAGACGGTGTACCTGAAGGGCGACCTGGACGCGCCGTACGGCGCCATCATGCAGATGATGGATGCCCTGCGTGCGGCCCAGATCGAAACCGTGGCGCTGATCACCGAGACGGTGTCCCCCCTCGAAGGAGCGCAGTAATGTCCTCGAAAAAGCACCACGGCGCAGATGAGGTCGTACAAGGCGCGGCGGCCGACGTCACGGGCGACATGAACGTGACGCCGCTCATCGACGTGCTGCTCGTGCTGCTCGTCGTGTTCCTGGCGGCGCTCCCGCTCACGCAGCGGGGTGTCGACATCAACCTGCCGCTCGAAACGAACCGGAGCGCGCAGGCCGCCGAGTCGCTCGGTCAGGTCGTCATCAATTACACCGCTGACCGTCGGATCACGATCAACCAGCAGGACACGCCGCTGGCGATGCTGCCGTCGCGGCTGGCGGAGGTCTTCCGCGAGCGCCGTGAAAAGACCATCTTCCTGATTGGTGCCAGCACGGTCCGCTACGGTGAGATCATGCAGGTGATCGACGCGGCCGTTGGTGCCGGCGTCGACAAGATCGGTATCGTCACGGAAGGCATGCGCCGCGAAGCGGCCGGCGGCAACTGAGCTGACGTTCTGACGCGATAACACACACCACACGACGTCTGGCCTCGCAATCGCGAGGCCAGACGCCGGTAACACACCACAGAACGGGCCGCCCTCTCATCCGAGGGCGGCCCGTTCTGTTTTCTGGCGGGTTGGTATCGGCGCGAGTGGGCGCGGCTTCGACGCCACTCGCGCCGCCGGCCACCGCGGCCGACTTCGCGGCCGCGTCGAATTCGGTCGCGGCGACGCCACGTCCGGACGCCACGCGCGCGGGTGGCTGTCGGACGATGGGCAGGCTCCGGAGCGCGTCGGTGTGTGGCTGGTCGACGTTGCCGCGCGGCCGATGGTTCCACGTGACCGAGGCCGCGCGGCACCGGGACCGGAGACCGGCGCAGACGACGCGCCCTGGTAGTGCGGCACCCGACTGATGAACGTGGATGGACGTGCGGCGGCTGTGGCGAGTGTGGATGCCGCACTGATTTCCAGTGCCGAGCCTGCCAGGCGTTTCCGGCAGTGCGTCGTCTGTACCGGCCGGCTCGTGCCGAAGCGCAGCCGGCGGTTCATCTGGCGGCGGCTGCGCGAGTGTGCGGCTGGAGGCCGGTGGCGGGCGCGCCCCTGAAAACACGAAGGGCCTGCGACCGCCGGATGGCGGCCGCAGGCCCGAAGGGGTGGTGCGGACGAATCGTTAGTTGACGGCGCCCTGCTTGGCCTGGATCTCCATGGCCCGCTCGCGAAGTGTATTGGCCTCGGACAGGAGCCGCTTCTGTTCCGCCAGATTGCGCTCGCGGTTGGCCTGCATGGCCAGCAACATGCCCTTGTAGGTCACCGCCTCGTAGTAATCCGGGTTGATGGCCAGCGCCTTGTCTTCAGCCTCGATCCCGCTCTTGAGGTACTCCTGTGCCCGCGCGAGCGGCACGCTCGAGTCGCGGTAGACCTTCTCGTAATAGTAGTGACCCATCGTGTGCCAGGCTTCGGGGTTGTTCGGCTCGAGCGCGGCGCGCTTCTGGAACTCCTCCATCGTCTTGTCGAACTCGCCCTGGCGGTTGTAGTAGTGGGCCAGAAGCTGATGGCCGAGAGGCGAGTCCGGCTTGACCTCGATCGCCTTGAGGAAGGTGGCTTCCGCCTGCTCGTAGTCGCCCTGATCTTCGTAGAGCCGGGCGAGCAGCTGGTAATTACCAGGCTCGTTCGGTTCGTAGGCGATCAGCTCCCTGGCCACCGGTTCGGCCTGGGAGAAGTCGGCAAGCTTGTCGGAGCCGTAGACCGCGATGAGGTACTCGAAGGCCAGCTTGCGAATCTGCGCGGCCTGCGGTTCCTCGGACGTGGCGAGCTTGTCGACGGCCAGCCGATAGTTCTGCGCCGCCCTCGGCAGCAGCGCGTCGTTGGCCGCCTCGCCCTTGCGTCCCGGGCGGTACATGTTGTCGTAGCTGTTCCCCAGATAGAAGTAGGAGAACCCGAAATCGGGGTTGTGGAGGACCGACTCTTCGAGCCGGGCGGCGGCGCCGGCATAGTCGCCCTTCTGATAGAGCAGCGCGCCGTCCTTGAAAGCCTTGAGCGAGCGGATGCTGCTCAGTGAGTACTTGCCGCAGGCGCTCGTCACGCCCGTCACGGCGGCGAGGCCGGCGACGAGCACGACCATGCGGGTGTATCGAAATTGCATGCCACGTCCCCTTTTTAGTCTGACGCCGAGGAGTCCCCTGGGCGGCTGGCGCTGTCTCTAGAACCGGCTCAGTATAGTGACCGGTCCAATGGTCGTCAAGCAGGTCTGAACCCGGCCGGGGCCAGTTAACCGGCCGGAATTCAGCAGTTTCGTCGTTTCCGGTATCATGGACGGGCAGCACATCCGCTGCCGGCCTTCCGGTACATTCCGTTAGACACCGGCCTCTATGATCCGGTTCGAAGACCTGCTCGAAAAGGTCCGGGCATTCAGCCCGGACGCGGACCTCGAACTGCTCCGGCGGGCGTACGTCTTCTCCGCTTACGAGCACAAGGGACAGGTACGCCGATCGGGCGAGCCGTACATGGTCCACCCGCTCCAGGTGGCGGACCTGCTGGCCGACATGCGGCTCGATGTCGTCGCCATTGCCGCGGGCCTGCTCCACGACATCGTCGAGGACACCCCCAACACCATCGAGAAGATCCGGGAGCTGTTCGGCGAGCAGGTGGCCCACGTCGTCGAGGGCGTCACCAAGCTGTCGTCGCTGCAGTTCGCGTCGAGCGAAGAGCGGCAGGCCGAGAGCTTCCGCAAGATGCTGATGGCGATGGTCGATGACATCCGTGTCATCCTCGTCAAACTCGCCGATCGGCTCCACAACATGCGGACGCTGCACCACCTGCCCGAGGACCGGCGGACGCGGATTGCGCAGGAGACGCGCGACATCTACGCGCCGCTCGCCAACCGGCTCGGCATGAGCAAGGTGAAGAACGAGCTCGAGGAGCTCGCGTTCCGCTACCTCGAGCCGGCCACCTATCAGGCGCTGCGTCTCGACGTCGAGCACAAGCGCCAGGCCACCGAAGGGCTCATCGACGACCTCACGCAGCAGCTCGAGGCGCACCTGCACGAGGCGCAGATTTCCGTCGTCCGCATCGACGGCCGTATCAAGCGCCTCTGGTCCATCTATCAGAAGTTGCAGCGCCAGAAGATCTCGCTCGATCAGGTCTACGACTTCATCGCGTTGCGGATCATCACCAGGAGCGTGAAGGACTGTTACGGCGTGCTGGGCATCGTGCACCAGATGTGGTCGCCGGTGCACGGCCGGTTCAAGGACTTCATCGCCATGCCGCGGCCCAATGGCTACCAGTCGCTGCACACGTCCGTGGTGGGGCCGGGAGGTGTGCCGTTCGAGCTGCAGATCCGCACGGAGGAAATGCACCGCGTGGCGGAAGAAGGGATTGCCGCGCACTGGAAATACAAGGAAGGCCGCGTCGGCGCCGACCGCGACGAGCAGTACTTCGCCTGGCTGCGCCGGCTGCTCGAGGTGCAGCAGGAGGTGCGCGACCCGCAGGAGTTCATGCAGAACCTCCGGATCGAGCTCTACCCGGAGGACGTCTACATCTTCACCCCCAAGGGCGAGGTGAAGTCGCTGCCGCGGGGCGCCACGGCCGTCGACTTTGCCTACTTCGTCCACACGGACGTCGGCCATCGATGTGTCGGCGTCCGCGTGAACGGCCGCATGGTCCCGCTCCGCACGCGTCTCAACAACGGCGACATCGTCGAGGTGTTGACGCAGGCCGGGCACACGCCGAGCCGCGACTGGCTGACGTTCGTGGCGACGTCGCGGGCGCGCAACAAGATCAAGCACTTCATCCACGCCGAAGAGAAGGCGCGCAGCGTCGAGCTGGGCCGCCGGCTCTTCGACAAGGAGCTGCGGCGCTTCACGGTCGACCGCGCGCTCGTCACCGACGAGGCGTTGGGACGCGTGGCCAGCGAGTTCAGCGCGCAGCGCATCGACGATCTCTTCGCGTCCATCGGTTACGGAAAGGCGACGGCGCGCGCCGTCCTCACGCGACTCGTCGGGCAGGAGGCACTTCGCGAGCGGGAGGCCGAACCGACGGCACCTGCGACTCCGCGCCGTTCACCGGCCGCCGGCGAGGACCAGAAGATCAAGGTCCGCGGCGTCGACGATGTGATGGTGTTCCGCGCGAAGTGCTGCAACCCGATTCGCGGCGAGAAAATCGTCGGCTACATCACGCGCGGCAAGGGCGTCTCCGTCCACGCGGCTACCTGTCCGAACGTCGTGAACCTGCTGTTCGATCCCGAGCGCCGGATCGACGTCGAGTGGGACGGCGGCACCGACGCGCTGCCCTACACCGTGCGGCTGAAGATCAGCGTCGAGGATCGCCGCGGCATCCTGGCGGACGTCACGGCCAGCGTGGCCGACATGAACACCAATATCCGCGAAGTCGAGGCGAACGCCGACGAGGACCACCGCGGCTCGATCCGCATGACGGTCGAGATCAGTGATCTGAAGCACCTGGAGACGGTGATGAAGTCGATTCGGAACGTCGACGGGGTGCTGGCGGTCGAACGGGCGGCCCGGGATACGGGCGGCGTCACCGTGCGGCGATGACGTCGATTTCGACTCGGACGTCGCGCGGCAGGCGCGAGACCTCGACCGTGGCTCGTGCCGGCCGGGTGTCGCCGAAGAACTCCGCGTAGACGGCGTTCATCGCCGCGAAGTCATTCATGTCTTTCAGGTAGACCGTGGTTTTCACGACATGCGCCGGCGCGAGGCTGGCGGCGTCGAGGACCGCCGCGAGGTTGCGGAGTACCTGACGCGTCTGGGTGGCCGTGTCGTCGCCGACAACCTGGCCGGTCGCCGGATCGAGCGGAATCTGTCCAGACGCGAACAGCAGGGATCCACAGTCGATCGCCTGACTGTAGGGACCAATGGCCTCGGGGGCTTCGCGGGTGACAACGGCCCGTCGTTCGGTCATACCAGAGGGAAGGATACGCGCGCGGCCTGCGCCGGCGTTCGCGGTCCCGGGCGGCCTGGATCAGGCGGCCTTGACGACCTTGTTGGAACGGATGCACCGCGTGCAGACCAGCAGACGCCGGATGCCGCCGTTGACAACCGCCCGGACGCGCTGGAGGTTCGGCTCGAACCGGCGGGCGCGGACGTTGTGGGCGTGACTGATGACCCGGCCGACGACGGGGGTCTTGCCGCAGACTTCACACTGTTTGGCCATAACTCGTGCTCTCGATCCTCGGCCGGCTCCCGCCGGCCGCCAGGAAACATCGAAGTATAGCAGACGCAGGCGCTTGACCGCACGATCTCGAATCGTGTGTTCAAACAAAGAACCCTGACGCCACCTCCTTCGTCTAAGGGGGAACGCTGTACAGGCGCGCGGCAGGTCGCCCAGGCTGGATGTCCAAGGGATGCACCCGGCAGTGACACATTTTCGGTGTCGAATGGTCGCGCGGCCACCTTGCGCAATCATATGCGTTTGTGTACTATTGGCATAATAATTGCTTTGCTTATGGACTCGTATCTGGACGACTCGACTTATCAGCACACGTCGACCCTGGAGGAGGCGCGATGACTCGACGGAATACAACTACGGACATGCCGAATGCGCGTTATGCGGAACTGAAGCGCATTCTCGAGGAACGGCGCCGGGAAATCCTCAGCGAAGTGCAGGAGAAGATGCGCGACGTGCGCGCGCTCGGCGCTTCGGGTGAAGGGCAAGGCGTGCTCGACGCCGCCGAGACGACCGAAGCCGACATCCAGGACGACATCGAGCTGGCGCTCATTCAGATGAAGTCCGAGACGCTCCACAAGATCGAAGAGGCGCTCGCGCGGCTCGACGAGAAGACCTACGGCTACTGCAACGAGTGCGGCGACGAGATCTCCGAGCGGCGGCTCCGTGCCCTGCCGTTCGCGGTCCGCTGCAAGGATTGCGAAGAGGCCCGGGAGATGGCGGAACTTCGAGAGCGCCATCTGTCGCAGCGACGCCCGGCGGGTTTCCTGATCGACCTGAACTGATTTCGGCGCCCTTCGCCACGTAACCCAGCGCGCAGGTTCCGCCGTCCGGCGGAACCTGCGCGTTTGTCTTTCCGCCCATCGTTTTCGACCGATCGGCACGGCGTCACCGCCGCGCCGATGCGAGCATCCTCGAGGAAAGGGGATCTGAGATGAGCGACTCCATCATTCGCACCGAGTCCACGGGGACCGAGCGCGCCTTCAGCGTGCCAGCCGACGTGCCGGTGCTGCCGCTGCGCGACACCGTACTTTTCCCGAATTCGTTCATGCCGCTGGCCGTGGCGCGCGAGTCGTCTGTGGCCCTCATCGACGACGCCATCGCCAACGCCAAGGTGATCGGCGTGTTCACGCAGAAGGAACCGGGACAGGAAGATCCCGGTGAAACCGATCTGCACGACGTCGGCACGCTCACGCACATCCACAAGATGTTCAAGCTTCCCGACGGCAGCCTGCGGCTGATCGTCCAGGGGTTGACGAGGCTGCACCTCGACCGCGTGGTCTCGACCCGGCCGTACCTGCGCGCCGAAGTCAGCGAGATGCCCGACCACGTGTCGGATGCCGACGCGCTCGAGGTCGACGCGCTCGAACGGAACATCCGCGCCAACTTCACCCAGGTCGTCCAGTTGTCGCCCGTGCTGTCCGAGGATCTGACGGCGCTGGCCAGCAACATCACGGACGTGGCTCGTCTCACCGACTTCGTGGCGTCGAGCCTCAGTACCATCGGAACGGCAACGCGTCAGGATCTGCTGGCCACGGCCGAGATCCGCGTGCGCATGGACAAGCTCAACCGCATCCTGACGAAGGAACTCGAGGTCCTCGAGCTCGGATCGAAGATCCAGTCGCAGGTGCAGTCGGAGGTCGGGAAAGGGCAGCGCGAGTACTTCCTGCGCGAGCAGATGAAGGCCATCCAGAAGGAGCTCGGTGAAGGCGACGATCAGGCGCGCGAGATCGACGAACTGCGCGAGAAGATCGAAGCGGCCGGGATGCCCGAGGAGGTCCAGAAGGAGGCGTTGCGCGAGCTGGATCGACTGTCGAAGATTCCGGCGGCTGCGGCCGAGTACACCGTGGCGCGCACGTACATCGACTGGCTCGTGGCTTTGCCCTGGAGCCGCCAGACCGAGGAGATCATCGATCTGAAGCGGACGAAGGACGTGCTCGATGCCGATCACTCCGGTCTCGAGCGGCTGAAGGATCGCATCCTCGAATATCTCGCCGTGCGCAAGCTGCAGCCCGACGTGAAGGGGCCGATCCTGTGCTTCGTCGGTCCGCCCGGCGTCGGCAAGACGTCGCTGGCCAAGTCCATCGCGACGTCACTGGGACGGAAGTTCGTGCGCGTGTCGCTCGGCGGCATGCGCGACGAGGCCGAGATCCGCGGGCACCGGCGGACGTACATCGGCGCGCTGCCCGGTCAGATCATCCAGGGGTTGCGTCGCGCCGAATCGAAGAACCCGGTGTTCATCCTCGATGAGATCGACAAACTCGGGTCCGACTTCCGGGGCGACCCGGCGTCAGCGCTGCTCGAGGTGCTGGATCCGGAACAGAACAACACGTTCCGCGATCACTATCTCGACGTGCCGTTCGACCTGTCGGAAGTGCTCTTCATCACGACGGCCAACGTGATGGACACCATCCCGGCACCCCTGCGCGACCGCATGGAGGTGCTCGAGCTGTCGGGCTACACCGGTGAGGAGAAGCTGAAGATTGCGCGCGATCACCTCGTCGATCGGCAGATCCGCAATCACGGGCTCACGCCGGAGGTCGTGACGTTCACCGACGCGGCACTGACGGCGATCGTTCACGGCTACACGCGCGAGGCAGGCGTCCGCAACCTCGAGCGTGAGATCGGCTCCGTCGTGCGCAAGATTGCGCGGCGGCACGCCGAGGGCGACACCACGCCGGTCGTCGTCACGCCGGACGTGGTCGAGCAACTGCTCGGGGCGCCTCGTCATGTGGACGAGGAAATGCGCGATCGCACGCGCGATCCCGGCGTGGCCGTGGGGCTCGCGTGGACGCCGGTGGGCGGCGATGTCCTCTTCGTCGAGGCTTCGCGCATGCCGGGCGGCAGCCAGTTGACGATCACCGGTCAGCTTGGTGACGTGATGAAGGAATCGGCGCGCATCGCCCTGTCGTGGTTCCGGGCCAATGCGGCGCGGTACGGCGTGGAGGCGACCTTCTACAAGGATGCGGAAATCCACCTCCACGTGCCTGCCGGCGCCATTCCGAAGGACGGCCCGTCGGCTGGCGTCACGATGGTGACGGCGCTCGCGTCGGCGCTGTCCGGGCGCCCGGTGCGGCGCGACGTGGCCATGACGGGCGAGATTACGCTTTCGGGCCGAGTACTGCCGGTCGGCGGCATCAAGGAAAAGGTACTCGCGGCCAGACGGATGGGGATGAAAGAGATCATCCTGCCGAGGCAGAACGAGCGAAACATCCTCGAGGATCTCACGCCCGCCCAGCGTCAGGACTTGACCATCCACTACGTGACGGAGATGGATGAAGTCCTGGTGCTCGCCCTGCAGCCGCCGACGCGGAAGACTGATTCTCCGCGTACCGGCGGACCAAGGCCACGGTTCAACCTGGCCTGAGTCGCGCAATCGACACACGCGGACGGTAACGACCTACCGTCCGCGTGTGGGAATCCTGCCCGACACCATGCCCAGTCCGGCGACGGTCTTCAGGTCGATGATGTCGCCTCGCGCCACCATGGCCCACGCGTCTGCGAGCGTGACCGTTCGCGCGTCAATCTGTTCGTCGGGATCGTGGTGGACCGGTCGCCGGGGACGCACGAGGTCTCGGCACGCATAGAACGTGAGCTTCTCGTCGCAGAATCCCGGCGTCGGATAATAGGCGCCGAGCCGCACGAGCGTGCGCGGGTGCCATCCGATCTCCTCCGCGCACTCGCGCCGCGCGCCCCGCGCGGGCGACTCACCTTCATCGAGCGACCCGGCCGGCAGTTCCCAGATCCATCGATCGAGGACGTAGCGGTACTGCCGGATCAGGACGACGTCTTTCGCGGTCGGCTGCGGGACCAGCACCACGGATCCGCGATGGCGGACGACGTCCATGCGCACCTTTCGTCCGTCGGCTGTCGCGATCGTGTCCTCGACCACCGTGATGACACGGCCTCGATAGACGGTTCGGCTCGATTGACGCTGTGGGCGCCTAGCGCTCGTTGCCACGTGGGCCTCCTGAGGAAGTCGGATCGTCGTCGTCGCGTGTGCGCGGCCGCCGCGCGCGCAGGCGTTCGACGATGGCGCGGAGTTCGGACGGCAGTGGCGCCTCGAACGTCATGGGCCGATCGTCGGCGGGATGGTGGAACGACAACCGGCTCGCGTGCAGGAACGGGCGATCGAGTCCAGCCAGCGCTGGCGGTCCGCCACGGCGCCGCTTCCCGCCGTAGAGCAGATCGCCGACCACCGGATAGCCGGCCTCCGACAGGTGCACGCGGATCTGGTGCGTGCGACCCGACCCGATCGTCACGTCGACGAGTGAGACGCCGTTCAACGGCTCGACGCGATCGACGCGCGTGAACGCTGCGCGTGCGCGGCGTCCGCGGCTCGAGATTTTCTTGCGGTCGTTCGGATCGCGCCCGATCGCACGGTCGAAAATCTGCCCGGGTTCGGGACGTCCCCAGACCAGTGCTGTGTAGACCTTGTGGACCACGCGGTCGTGGAACTGTCTCGAGAGGTGCTGGTGTGCGAGGTCGTGTTTCGCGACGACCATAACGCCCGATGTGCCGCGATCGAGCCGATGGACGATGCCTGGCCGCGCCCGCCCCCCGATGCCGCTGAGTCCCTTGACGTGGAAGAGCAGCGCGTTCACGAGCGTGCCCTCGTGATGGCCTGGCGCCGGGTGCACGACCATACCCGCCGGCTTGTCCACGACCACCACATCCGTATCGTCGTGAAGAATCGACAGCGGAATCTCCTGCGCGAGCGGCGTGTCGGGCAGCGGTGGAGGAACGACGACGTCGATCGAGGCGCCGGTCGACACGACTTCGCTGGACTTGACCGGTCGTCCGTCGATCGTGACGTCCCCCTGCCGGATCAGCCGCTGTGCCTGGGATCGGGAGACGCCCGGCAGCACGCGGGCCAGATAGACGTCGAGGCGTTGGCCCTCCTCGTCTGGAGCCACCGTCAGCCGACGCCGTGCGGGGACGCCGGTCATGCGCGCCG
>CAZVHY010000005.1:32427-47453 GCA_964627115.1 uncultured Solibacteraceae bacterium
TCGTCTGGAGCCACCGTCAGCCGACGCCGTGCGGGGACGCCGGTCATGCGCGCCGCGCCCTCGTCACGCCGCCGGTCGTACTACAGCCGCGCTGCGATTGCGCAGCCAGATCAACATGCCGATGGCCAGCGGCACGACGAGCACCGAGATGAACTGGGACGTCGACATGCCCATCAGCGCACCGCGTTCGTCTCCGCGGTAGATTTCGACGATGAACCGCGAGATGCCGTACAGGAGGATGTACAACCAGAATGTCCGTCCTGCGAACGGGCGGCCTTTCCGCTCGGTCGCGAGCAGTCCGATCATGATCAGCAGCTCGGCACCGGCGTCGTAGAGCTGCGTCGGGTGCAGCGGAATACCGAGGGGCGTGCCCACGTTGGCGGCCGCGACGGGATCGGTAAACGTGATGGCCCACGCCACGTCGGTGGGCCGGCCGTAGCAGCATCCGGCGAGCAGACACCCGAGCCGGCCGATGACGTGGCCGAGCGCGATGCCGGGCGCGAACAGATCGGCCGTGGTCCACATCGGCAGGTTGTAGCGTCGCACCAGCCAGAGGCCGACAGCGACGGCGACGATCAGCCCGCCGTAGAACACGCCTCCGGCGCGAACGAGCGAGAGCAGTTCGGCCGGCTGCGACACGAAGTAGTCGAAATCCACCACCACCAGCATCAGCTTTGCGCCGACGAGTGCCGCGATGATCAGGTAGATGCCGAGGTCCATCACGCGCGAGCCGTCGAGCCCGATGCGTCGTGCGCGAACGACCGCCAGCTGCAGCGCCGAGAGATAGGCCGCGGCCAGCAGCACTCCGTACGAGTAGACGGGCCAGTTGCCGAACTCAAACAGAATGGGATGCATGGCGTCCTGCGAAGAAGAGCTCGATGAAGATGAGCACGGCGCCGCACGAAATGGCCGCGTCGGCTACGTTGAAGGCCCAGAAGTGCCAGTCGCCCCGATAGACGTCGATGAAGTCGACCACGTGGCCGAGCCTGATCCGATCGATCAGGTTGCCGACGGCACCGCCGAGAATCAACGAGAGACCGGTCCTCGCCAGCCGCTCGGACGGATGCACCTGGCGCGCGTAGTAGACGATGCCCACCAGCGCCACCAGGGCAAGCGCCGTCGTCAGTGCCGTGCGGTACGGGTGCTCGACGTCGTTCATGATGCCGAAGGCGACACCGGCGTTGTGGATGTGGACGAGATCGAGCAGGCCGGGAATGATCGTGACCGTGTCGAACAATGGGATGTAGGTTTCGACCGTCAGCTTCGATGCCTGATCGACGACGACGACCAGCGCGATGAGCCACCAGACGAGCGCGCCCGCCAGCGGTCTCGCGATCGCGGGCACGCGGTCGTCGGCCGGTACGGCGGGAAGGTCAGACGACATCGGCCGCCTTCATCGCACCGGCGCAGCGGTCGCAGACGCCGGATTCGACGAGATCGGTCACGATCCTCCAGCAGCGCGGGCACTTCTCGCCGGGAGCGCGCACGACATCGACCTCCAGATCTCCCGCTGACGCTGCCAGCGTGACACCCGATGTGATGAAGAGCATCGGCAGGTCCGGTTCGTACCGGGCGAGTAACTCGGCCTGCGCACCCGCCGCGCGCACCGTGACGTGCGCCGCCAGCGCGCTGCCGATTTCCTTGCGCTGCCGCGCGCCTTCCAGCGCCTGATTGACGACGCCGCGGACCTCGAGCAGCTGCCGCCAGCGATCGTCGAGCGCGTCGTCGATCCAGCCGTCGAGCGCCGTCGAAAAGCCGGCAAGGTGCACCGACTCTTCGCGACTCCCCGGCAGGGCGCGCCAGACGTCGTCGGTCGTCACCGACAGAATCGGGGCGAGCAGACGCGCCAGCGTGTCGGCGACGAGGTAACACGCCGTCTGCGCGGAACGCCGTTCGGGCGAGTCTGCGCGCAGCGTGTACAGCCGATCTTTCGAGACGTCGGCGTGGAACGCGCTCAGCTCGACGGTGACGAACTCGTTGACCGCGTGAAAGATGCTCTGGAAGTCGTACTCCACGTACGCGCGTTCGACATCCTTCGAAAGCCGGGCCAGACGCGACAGCGCGAATCGATCGACCTCGAGCATGTCGGCCTGCGCGACCATGTCTTTCGCGGGGTCGAAATCGTAGAGGTTCGAGAGCAGGTAGCGGAACGTGTTCCTGATCTTCCTGTACGCCTCGACGGTACGCGCGATCACGGCCTTGCCGAGGCGCACTTCGTCGCGGTAGTCGACCATCGACACCCAGAGCCGCAGTACTTCCGCCCCGTGTTCCTGAATGACCTGCTGCGGCACGACCGTGTTGCCGAGCGACTTCGACATCTTCCGGCCGCGCTCGTCGACGACGAAGCCGTGCGTGAGCACGCCGTAGTAGGGCGCCTTGTCGCGTGTGCCCAGGGCAACCAGCATCGACGACTGGAACCAGCCGCGGTACTGGTCTGTGCCCTCGAGATACAGATCCGCCGGCCACTGCAGGTCCGGCCGCTTCGCAAGAACGGCTTCGTGGCTGCAGCCCGAGTCGAACCAGACGTCGAGAATGTCGCGCTCGCGTTCGAAGCTCGTGCCGCCGCACGACTCGCATGCAAGGCCGTCGGGCACGAACGTCTCGAGCGGCGCTTCGTACCACGCGTCGGCCGACGACGCCTCGAATGCCGATGCGGCGCGATCGAGAATCGCCGGCGTGAGCATCGAGTGCCCGCACGACGTGCAGGCCAGCGCCGGAATCGGCACACCCCAGGCGCGCTGGCGCGAGATGCACCAGTCGGGCCGGTTCACGAACATGCCCGTCATCCGCTCGCGGCCCCAGTCAGGGTGCCAGCGCACACCGTTGCTCTCGCTGAGCGCGCTCTCCCGCAGGCCGTCCATGCTGATGAACCACTGCGGCGTGGCCATGAAGATGACCGGCTGATGACAGCGCCAGCAGTGCGGGTAGGAATGTTCGACGTCGCCGCGCGCGAACAGACGTCCGCGTTCGCCGAGCGCGGCTTCCACGACCGGGTTCGCCTCGAACACCTTCAAGCCGCCGACGATGCCGACCTCCGGCAGAAACCGGCCGTCCCGGCCGATCGGCGCGTACACGTCGAGGCCATAGCGCACGCCCGTCGCGAAGTCATCGGTGCCATGACCCGGCGCCGTGTGCACCGCGCCCGTGCCCTGTTCGAGCGTGACGTACGACGCGAGCACGCCGACCGACTCGCGGTCGTAGAGCGGGTGCTGGAACGTCAGGTGCTCGAGCTCCGAGCCCTTGAACGTGGCCACGGGCGTACCGAACTCGCGGCCCGTGCCCGCCGACACCTGGGCGGCCATGCGCTCGGCGACGATGATGGTCCGGCCCTCGACGTCGAACGCGCCGTAGTCGAAATCCGGATGGAATGCCACGGCCAGGTTTGCCGGGATCGTCCACGGCGTCGTCGTCCAGATCAGGACCGAGAGTGGCCTGCCTGCCAGTGCCGGAATACGCGTCGTCAGCTTCGACGCGGCATCGGCCGTCAGGTTGAACTCCACGTAAATAGACGGTGACGTGTGAGATTCGTATTCGACTTCCGCCTCGGCCAGTGCGGTGCGGTCGCGCAGGCACCAGTACACGGGCTTCTTGCCCTTGTACACGAGGCCGCGGCCGACGAACTTGCCCAGCGCGCGGACGATGGCCGCCTGGTAGGCCGGCGTCATCGTCAGATAGGGATCGCTCCAGTTGCCGAGGATGCCGAGCCGCTTGAAGTCCTCGCGCTGCGCGTCGACGAACTTCGCGGCGTAGGCGCGGCAGGCGCGGCGGAACTCCACGGGCGATCGGTCTTTCGCCGCCGGGCCGAGCTCCTTCTCGACGTTGAGCTCGATGGGCAGACCATGGCAGTCCCATCCCGGCACGTATGGCGCGTCGTATCCGGCCATCGTGCGCGACTTCACGATGATGTCCTTCAGGACCTTGTTGAGCGCGTGGCCGATGTGAATCTGGCCGTTGGCGTAGGGCGGCCCGTCGTGCAGCACGAACTTCGTGCGGCCGCGGCCCTTGTCGCGGAGGCGCCGATAGAGGTCCAGATCTTCCCATCGGCGGATGGCCACCGGCTCGGCGGCCGGCAGGTTCGCCTTCATGGGGAAATCGGTGCGGGGGAGATTGAGGGTGTCTTTCCAGTCGGACATGATGGGCCGAAACCCTCATTCTATAATCGACCGGGTGAGCCCGACCGAGGCGGTCTTCTTCGACATCGACTTCACGCTGATTCAGCCCGGCCGGCGCTTTCAGGCCGACGGATACTTCGACAGTTGCGCCAGACACGGCGTTGCCGTGGATCCCGGCCGTTTCGACGAGGCCGTGGCCGGCGCGGCGACCATCCTGGACGCTGCTGGCCATACCTACGACCCGGCCGTTTTCGTCCGCTACACGGCGCGGATTATCGAGCTGATGGGAGGCCAGTCGCCTGCCGTGGATCTCGTGGCCCGCGAGCTGTTCGACGCCTGGGCCGAGCACGAACACTTCGATCTCTACGAGGACGCCCGGGACACGCTCGTCGAGCTGTCGGCCAGGGGCGTCCGTCTCGGCGTCATTTCCAACTCGCACCGGTGCATGCAGTCCTTTCAGTCGCACTTCGCGCTGGACGGGCTGCTGTCGGCCGCGGTGTCGTCGGCCGCGTTCGGGTTCATGAAGCCTGACCCCCGGATTTTCCGAGCGGCCCTCGATCAAGCCGGCGTTTCCCCCGACCGGGCCGTGATGGTGGGCGACAGCTTCGCCCACGACGTCGAAGGCGCGCTTGCGGCCGGCATGCGGGGCGTATTACTGGCTCGTCGGGGCGACCGCGTGCCGGTGCGCGACGACGTTCCGGTCATCTCGTCGCTGCGCGAACTGCCCGCCGTCCTGTTCTGACGGCGCACGCGCAGGCGCCGACTCATCCCGGCGGCCAGGACAACGTCCGGCCCGCCAGCACGTGCAGGTGAACGTGGAAGACGCTCTGGCCGGCGTCGGCCTGGCAGTTGAACACCGTCCGGTAACCACGGCTCGCATAGCCGCGTTCTTCAGCCAGCTTCGCCGCGGTCCGCAACATTTCACCGACGAGCGCGTCGTGCCGCGGTTCGAGATCGCTCACGGTGGCGACGTGCTCGCGCGGCACAATCAGCACGTGCATCGGCGCTGCCGGCGCGATGTCATTGAACGCGACGAGCCGTTCGTTCTCGAAGACCTTGGTCGCGGGAATCTGACCGGCGATGATGCGGCAGAACAGGCACTCCATCGGCTGATTATACGGACCCGTCGCGTTTGGTGGCCTCGGCAACTCGAGGGATGCCGGCAAGATCGGGCCACGTCCGAACGGCGGTCAAACCGGCGGCGCTCAACAGATCGCCCACGGCGCTGGCCTGGTCCGCACCAATCTCGAGCAGCAGCGTTCCGCCGTGCGCGAGGACGCTCGTCGCCTCCGGCACCAGCGCCCCGATGACCTCGAGGCCATCGTCGCCGCCAAACAGCGCCGTGTGAGGCTCGAAGTCGCGAACGTCGCGCATGAGGCTGTCGCGATCGCGTGCGGGAACATAGGGAGGATTCGACACGATGACGTCGGCGGCCTCCGTGCCTCCCGTCAACGCAGCGTGCACGAAGCGGATGCGACCGTCCACGCCAAGTCGCGCCGCATTGGCCGCGGCAGCGGCGAGAGCCTCGCCCGACGTGTCGGTGGCCACGATTCGCACCGATGGCCGTTCGGCGGCGAGCGTGACCGCGATACACCCGCTGCCGGTACCGATGTCGACAACGGTCACGTTCGCCTGCGCGCGCGCTCGCGCGTCGATGGCCGCCAGTGCGCGTTCGACCAGCAGCTCGGTCTCGGGCCGCGGGATCAGCACGGCGGGGGAGACGACGAACGTGCGGCCGTAGAACTCGCGTTCGCCGGTGAGATAGGCCACCGGCTCGCCGGTTGAGCGGCGAATGATGAGGGCGTCGAGCGCCAGGACGACGTGCGGCGGGACGTCGTCGCGCTGGTGCGTCAACCACGTGGCCGTGTCCCAGCCGAGCAGGTGGCGCGCCAGCACCGCGATATCGCGTCGCGCCCCCTCCGGCTGCCACCCGGCGTCCGCGAGAGCCGTCGTCGCACGGCGTGCCCAGTCGGCAACCGTCATGGCGTCATGCCGCCGGCGGTTCGGACTCGGTGGCCTGCTGCAGTTTCTCGGACTGCGCCCGCGCCTCGAGCTCCGCGATGAGCTCTTCGAGATCGCCATCGAGCGCGTCGGCCAGCTGGTGCATCGTGAAGTTGATGCGGTGGTCGGTGATCCGGTTTTCCTTGAAGTTGTACGTCCGGATCTTTTCCGATCGATCGCCCGATCCCACCTGGCCGCGCCGTTCCTTCGCGATGGCCTCCTGCTGCTTGCGCATCTCCATCTCGTACAGCTTCGACCGCAGCACCTTCATTGCCTTCTGGCGGTTCTTGATCTGCGACTTTTCGTCCTGCTGCGAGACGACGATGCCCGTGGGGAGGTGGGTGATGCGGACGGCCGAGTACGTCGTGTTGACGCTCTGGCCGCCGGGGCCACTCGAGCAGAAGGTGTCGATGCGGAGATCCTTCGCGTCGATTTGAACGTCGACTTCCTCGGCTTCGGGCAGCACCGCCACCGTGGCGGTCGACGTGTGGATGCGGCCGCTGGCTTCGGTGACCGGCACGCGCTGCACGCGGTGCACGCCGCTCTCCTGCTTCAGGCGGCGATAGACGCCTTTGCCCTCGATCCCCGCAATCACTTCCTTGAGGCCACCGACGCCCGTGTCGCTGGTGGACATCACGTCCACCTTCCATCCCTGACGCTCGGCGAAACGCGTGTACATGCGGAAGAGATCGGCCGCAAACAGCGCGGCCTCGTCGCCTCCGGTGCCGGCGCGGATTTCCATCACGACGTTGCGATCGTCGTTGGGATCCTTCGGGATGAGCAGCACGCGCAGGCGCTCCTCGAGCTCGGTCAATCGCGACTCGATCGACGGGATTTCATCCGCGGCCAGCGCGCGCAACTCCGCGTCGTCGCCCGACGCCATGTCGCGCGTGTCGGCCAGGGCGCGCTCCTGCTGCTGATACTCGCGGAAGCAGTCGACCAGCTCCTGCGTGTCGGCGATGGCCTTCGAGTGGGTGCGGTACGCCGTCGCGTCGGCCTGTATCGCCGGATCGCTCACCAGTTGCGTCAGCTCGTCGTAGCGCGACGCGATCGTCCTCAGTTTGTCGAACACCTGCGGTGTCATGATGCTGTCCAGGCTCCACCGGATACCGGCGGAAGAAACGCGATTTCATCGCCGTCGTGGACGACGGCCTCCATGCGGCTGAAGTCGGCGTTGACCGCGCACGACAGGCTCGTGCCGAATGCGGCGATGCCGGGGAAATGCGCGACGCCGGTGCGCCAGACGTCGGCCACCGTCGATCCGTCCGGCACCTCGCACGTCCACGCTGCCTGCCCGGCGAGTTCCCGGAGCCTCGCGAAGAACAGCACGGTCACGCGCATGCACGCTCCAGCGCCTGCCGCCGAAGGCCGTCATCGGCGGGATCGGCAACCGGCCCTTCCACCCAGCTCTCGCCCGTCTCGAAAAACTCGTGCTTCCAGACCGGCGCGATCTGTTTGACGCGCTCGATGCCGTATCGGCAGACGCGGAACGACTCGTCGCGGTGCGCGGCCGCCGCGGCCACGATGACGCTGGCCTCGCCGATGTCGAGGCGGCCGATGCGATGGTGAATCGCGAGCGTGGCGGCCGGCCACTCTGCGGCGGCTTCCGCGGCAATGATGCCGAACGCCCGCATTGCCAGCGCTTCGTGTGCTTCGTACTCCAGGTGTCGCACGGGCTGATGATTGTGCGTGGCGCGGACGACGCCGACGAAACTGCACACGGCGCCGCACCCCTCACCTGTGAATCTGGCCGCGGTTTCGAGGTGAGCGGTGAGCGTCTCGAGTGCGAGAGGCTCGGCCGTCACGGCGAACAACGGAAACTCCATCGCGTCAGTGTACTGCGGCCGGCGTCGTCTGCGCTGCGGTCAGCCGTCAACGAGATCGGGGCCCCAGCCGAGCGGTCCGTGTCCCCGGCCGATGCCGGGCGCGCGTTCGATCGCGCGGGCGACGTATCGCTTGGCCGACGCAACGGCCTCGCCGAGCGGGCGCCCGACGGCCAGGCCCGCGGCGATGGCTGCCGCCATCGTGCAGCCGGTCCCGTGTGTGTGCACCGTGGGAATACGCGCGCCCTCGATCTCGACCACGGTGTCGCCGTCATCGAAGACGTCGATGGCCGGGCCGTCGAGGTGTCCGCCTTTCACGACGACGGCGCGCGCACCCGTGCCGATGATGGCGCGTGCGGCGCGGCGCAGACCCGCGACATCGTCGATCACGAGTCCGGTAAGCACTTCAGCCTCGGGAACGTTCGCGGTCACGACCGTGGCTCGTGTGACGAGCTGCCGCCGAATCACGTCGACGGCATCCTCGTCGAGCAGGCGCGCACCGCCCTTGGCCACCATGACGGTGTCGAGTACGACGTTGCGCAGGGCGTATCGATCGATGGCCGCGGCCACCGCCGTCGCAATGTCCGCGCCGGCCAGCATGCCGATCTTGACCGCGTCGGCGCCAATGTCGGTGACGACCGCGTCGATCTGCGCCACCACCATGTCGACGGGAATCGCGAGCACGCGGGTGACGCCGGTGGTGTTCTGTGCGGTCAGCGCGGTGATGGCGCTCGTGCCGAAGACACCGTGGACGGCAAACGTCTTCAGATCCGCCTGGATGCCGGCGCCGCCGCCCGAGTCGCTGCCGGCAATGGTGAGTGCTGTGTGCATGGTGTCCCGAACGCTCGTGACGGCGTCACCGGCCGAACACGAGCAGGTACTGGTACCGCAGAAACGTCTCGTCACGCAGCAGGCGAAGGCCGGCGCCTGACGCTTCGTCGCGAACGGCCGCCGGGTCGAGGCGCTCCTCGAGCGCGGGACCGGGGCCGCCGACGCCGTCGAGTTTGAAATCGACGATGCCGAGCCGGCCGTGGGGCGCCAGCGCGCGCGCAAGCTGACGCAGGACGGCAAGACGTTCGGCGCGCTCGCCGAACGCGGGATAGGCGTCGACGACGAGGATCGCGTCGAGGTCTGGCGGCAGACGAGGGTCATCGCTCGTGCCCAGAATCGTCTCGACGTTCGTGAGTCCCTGGTTGGCGACGCGCTGGCGGATCGATCCGATCATCCGCGGCTGCACGTCCTGCGCGTAGACGCGGCCGTTGGGGCCAACGCGCCGGGCCAGGCGGATCGTGAACCAGCCGCCGCCGGCACCGATGTCGGCGACTCGCGATCCGTCTGCAACGCCGAGCGCATCCATGATTCGCTCGGGCTGCTGCCACTCGTCGCGATCGGGGCTTTCGAGGATGCCGAGCTCCTCTGGCGGAAACAGGCGTCCGTGCGTTGGCTGCTGCGCGCCTGGCGCCGCAGCCAGTGCCGCAGCGACGAGCGGGACGAACACGAGCAGCCAGCGCACGCGCATGACGACGTCAGGTCAGGCTGGCGAGCAGGTGCTCGAGGCGCGTCAGCACGTCGGCGGCGTGGCTCTCGACGTGGCAGTGCACGACCGTGCGGCCGCCGGCCACGAGTGCGTCGAAGTCCCCGAGCGCCTGCGCATGTTTGAGGGTGCTGAACGTGTAGTCGGCCCCGGGCACGGGCGTGGCCGACGCGTCCGCGGACGTCACGAGTACGAAGACTCCGGTGTTCGGGCCACCCTTGTGATACTGACCCGTCGAGTGGAGATAACGGGGGCCGACGCCGTGTGTCGTCGCCACACCGAGACGCTGGCGCAGCGTGGTGCGCAGGCGGTTGATGGCATCGGTGCGGGCCGGATCGGCGGGCAGGTAGTCCAGAATCGCGACGTACGTGCCCTCCGTGCCGACGCGCGCGCCACCCGTATGATCGCGCCGTTCGTAGAGCGTGCCGGCTTCGAGCGGCGGATCGATGCGCAGCGATCCCGTGGACTGAAACGCGTCGAGCTGCGCCTGCGTGCGGGCCTTGGCGCTGCGCACGTCGGGCTCGTCGAAGGGGTTGACGCCAAGCACGGCGCCCGCGACGGCGGTGGCAAACTCCCAGCGGAAGAACTCCGCGCCAAGCGCCGCCGGCGTGGTCTCGATCCGGAAGACCGGGTGGCCGGCCGCTTCGAGCGCATCCGCGAACCGGCGCGCGTTGTCGTCGTCGGGTGTGGTGACGACGACGAAGGCGCGGTCGTTGCCGAATCGTTCCGGCGGCGCCGCGGACTCGCCGACGACGGGCAGGACACCGCGTCCGAGTTTCCCGGTGCTTTCCGCCACGAGCTGTTCGATCCAGGGCCCGAGTGGCGCGAGCGCCGGCGACCCGAAGAACGTCAGTTTGTCGCGTCCGGCGGCGGCGTGACTGCCCATGAACACGCCGAGCCGGAGGCCCGGGTTGGTGGGCGAGTCGAGGCGGCAGGCGTCGGCCATTTCCTGCGCCGGTGCGAGCAGCGTGGCATCCGAAATGCCGACGAGCGCCGCGGGCACGAGCCCGAACAACGACAGCGCCGAGTACCGCCCGCCGATGTCAGGCGGGTTGATGAACGTGTGGCGGTACCCGCGCGACGCGGCGTGCGCGACGAGTGACGTGTCGGGATCGGTAATGGCGGCAAAGTGCCGGCCGGGCGATGGCACGGCCCGTTCCATGAGCGACCAGAAGTAGCTCTCGAGGGCGGTGACTTCGAGCGTCGAGCCGCTCTTGCTGGCGACGAGGAAGAGGGAGCGATTGGGCGTGAGCGAGGCCGCGACCTGCTGAATGGCCCGTTCGTCGGTCGTGTCGAGGACGGTCAGGCGATTGGCGTGTCCGGGCACGCCGAGGACGTCCCGCAGGACCTCGGCGCACAGGCTGCTGCCGCCCATGCCCAGGAGGTAGATGTCCGTGAGGCCGTCGTCGACCAGCTGACGCCGGAAGGTTGCCACCTCGGCGGCCCGGCCGGGCATGGCCGTGGGCGCGTCGAGCCAGCCCAACCGGTTCCGAATGGCGTCGCCCACGGCCGCCGGGGCGTCGTCGCCGACGAAAACGGCGGGATCCCGGGCCCAGATGCGGGTGGCGACGCGTTTGACGGCATGGTCGGACAGCAGGGATTCGAGTGTCATAGGGTGGGTCCGGACGGGGCAAAACGCCCCTGGCGCCCACAGCATAACGAAAAGGACCGGGCCATGGGGCATGGACGGTCCCGTATAATCGAAGCATGATCAACGTGACCGAAACCGCGGCAGACAAGATCAACGAACTGCTGGCCGAGGAAGCGAAGGTGGGCGCCGGCCTGCGGGTCTTCGTGCAGGGCGGCGGCTGCTCGGGCTTCCAGTACGGCCTGATGATCGACGAGGGCGAAGGTGACGCCGAGTCGGACCAGATGTTCGAGGTCAACGGCGTGCGATTGTTCGTCGATCCGATCAGCCTCCGGTATCTGAATGGAGCCGAGGTCGATTTCGTCGACAACAACATGGGCGGCGGCTTCACCATCAAGAACCCGAACGCGAAGTCGACCTGCGGCTGCGGGTCGTCGTTCAGCGCGTAACTGACTGATCGTCCGGTACGGCACGGGCGGTCCGACGTGTCCGGCCGTTGCGCGTGCGTCCCCTCCCGGGCGCACGGACTGGTGCGCCCATGTTGTCGCCGTCTCAATTCATCGAAACCCACCGGCCTGCCGGCGGCCGCCGTTCGGGCAAACGTGACTTCATCGTCGATGTGTTCCTTCGTCAGAGCGGCCACCTCGGCGCTGACGAGCTCGTGTCGCTGATTCGCGCGGAGGACGCCCGGATCAGCCGCGCCACGATCTATCGCACCCTGCAGTGGATGGTCGACGCCGGCATCGCGCGTCGCGTCGACTTCGGCGACGGCAAATACCGTTTCGAGCACTCGTACCGGCATCCGAGGCACTTCCATCTCATCTGCAAGTCGTGTCAGCAGTCGTTCGAGTTTCTGAGCTCCGACATCGAGGCGCTCATCGAGGAAGTAGCGACGGCCCGGCGATTCACGCCATCCGAGAGCGTGCTGCAGATCTACGGCACCTGCGAACACTGCCAGACCGGGCTGCCCTCGTCTTTGCCGCGGGTGCCGCTCGAGACGGTGTTCGCGCGCGATGCACTGCGCGTGGCCATTGCGACCGAGCGGAGCGGGCTGGCGTTTTATACGCGGGCTTCGCGCCTGGCGCGCGATCCGCGCGGCAAACGCGTGTTCGAGAAGCTCGCGGCCGAGGAGCGGGAACATCTTGCCACGCTCGAAGCGCGGTACAAGGAAATGAACGACGCCGAGCCGCAGCTCGAAGCGCAGCCGGCGTTCCTGTTCTTCAAGAGCGCATCGAACGGCCTGTTCGCGGCCGGCGTGGAAGAGCTGGCGGCGCCGGGTGTCGACGATCGGGAGGCGCTGCGGATCGGCATCCGCTGCGAACGCGCCTCGCACCGATTCTTCAAGCAGTACGGCGAGCGCTTCGAGGAATCAGAGGGCAAGCGGATCTTCCTCGAGTTCGCCGACGAGGAGCGCGAGCACTTCGATCTGCTGGTGCGCGAGTTCCGATCGCTCGTCGCGCGTCAACGCACGACACGTTCGCGCGTGGGCCAGGCGACGACCGGCCGGGCTCGAACCGGTCACAACGGGCGCACCGCTCCGGGCGCCGTGCGTAAGTCGTCGCGGTGATCGATCTCCATCTCCACACGACCGCGTCCGATGGACGTTCGTCCCCTGAGGCGCTCATCGACGAGGCGTCGTCGGCCGGCTGCCGCGTCGTCGCGGTGACCGATCACGATACGGTTGCCGGCATTGGCGCCGCCCGTGACGCGGCGGTTCGTGCCGGGCTGACGTTCGTCTCCGGCATCGAGATGACGGCGGTCGCCGAGGCCGTCGACGTCCATATCCTCGGCTACTTCATCGATGTCTCCAACGCGTCGCTGGCCGCCTTTCTTCGCGACCAGCGGGAGCGGCGGCGCGAGCGTGTCCTGGCGATGGGCGAGCGACTGACGCAGCTCGGTGTCGGCATCGACACGGCCGGCATTCTGGCCGTGCCGGCCGACTCGGGCCGATCGGTGGGACGGCCCGCCGTGGCGCAGGCGCTGGTGGCGGCGGGACATGCCACCGACGTTGCCGATGCGTTCGACAGGTTCCTCGCCGAGGGACGTCCGGCGTATCTGCCGCGCGTCGGTCCCGGACCTGCTGACGTGATTGGCCAGATTCACGCGGCCGGAGGCGTGTCCTCACTCGCGCATCCGGGCAAGCTCAAACGCGATCACCTGATCGCCCCGATGGTCGAGGCGGGACTCGACGCGCTCGAGGTGTACCACTCGGACCACACGGTTGCCGATGTCGTGCGATACCAGACGATGGCCGAGCGGCATGGCGTGCTGGTGACCGGCGGGTCTGACTATCACGGCCCTGGAACCGGCCGCGCGTCATGGCTTGGTCAGGTCGGGCTTCCGCCAGCGCCCTTCGATCGGCTGGTCGCCTACGCGGGGTGCGCGCGGTGAAGGACGCGACCGACGTGCCGCTGTCTCCCGCCGTGCTCGTGTTGTTCGACATCGACGGCACGCTGATCCGTACGGCCGGCGCCGGCGTGCGCGGCATGAGTGACGCGATCGAGCGTCTGCACGGTTGGCGCGGAGCACTCGACGGCGTGCCGGTCTCGGGACGCACCGATCGCGCCATTCTGACGCAGGTGTTCGACAGGTGGCGGACACCGCTGACCGATGCGCACATCGAGCCTCTGCGCGACTCCTATCTTGCGTGTCTGGCGGAGGAACTGCGCGGGGCGCCGCGTGACGGTGTCGAGGTACTGCCAGGCGTGCACGACGCCCTCGATGCGCTCGACGCCGATGCCGGCTTCGCGGTCGGCCTGCTGACCGGCAACTTCGAGGAGAGCGCGGCCATCAAACTCGCGCACTTCGATCTGTGGCGGCGATTCCGCTTCGGCGCGTTCGGTGACGTGCACATCGACCGCCGTGCGCTCGTGCCGGTTGCGATCGAGCGGGCGCGTGAGGCCGGTTTCAGCGCCAGCGATGTCGTCGTGATTGGTGATACGCCGCTCGACGTCGACTGCGCGCATGCGCACGGTGCGCGCGCGGTTGCGGTGGCCACCGGTGAATACTCGCGCCAGGCGCTGGCGGCGACCGGGGCCGAGATTGTCGTGGACACGCTCGAGTCCCTGCACCCGATCACCGCTCACCTGGCGGCGCTCTGCGCGATCGCCCGCTGAGAGACGCTCAGGATCCGTTCCGGCCAGGTCGTTCGCGGTCGTCGTCGGCCGACGGTTTGTCCTCTGGTTCGGGATCGGTGCCCGGCGGATGAGGCGGATGCGGCTGCTCGGACTCCGGCTGATTCGTCGGCCGATACGGCGCGTCAGGTTTCAGCCCGATTTCGAGCTTGTCTTTGATTTCTTTCAGAGACATCACGACCTCCCGTCGATGAACGCTGGGGAGCGTGATCACGTGGCTCACCGACGTCGGTGCAGGAGCCGTGCCGGTGTGGGGACGTGCAGGGTCGGAACGGCGCCGCGAGCCGTGTGGTGGCTGGCCCGCGGCGTGTGCCGAAAGGTGGTGGCCGGCGGGTGACGCGCGCCGGGCGACTAGCTGTCGAGAAGGCGGACGTCGGCCGCGCGCGGGCCTTTCGGGGAGTCCTCGTTGCTGAACTCCACGCGCTGGCCTTCCCGCAGCAGCTCGAAGACCGCCCCGCGGACCGCCGAACGATGGAAGAAGTGCTCCACGCCGCTTTCGTCGCGGATGAAGCCGAAACCTTTGTCGATCAACAAACGTGCAATCGTGCCACTGGGCATGATTGTTCCTTTGACGAGGGGCTCGCGCCCCGGAAAAGTTGCTGGTGTAACCGTGGCCAGTCTAGGCGTGGTTCTCCGGTCAAGTCAAGGCATGCCGGACCGATTCAGGCCGGAATCCGCATGGCCCGACCGTTCGCGAGGTATGTTTTGACGCGTCAGCCGTCGACGCCGTATACTCAGGTGTTCCACGTCCGACGTGTGGGCCTGTAGCGCAGTTGGGAGCGCGCATGAATGGCATTCATGAGGTCACCGGTTCGATCCCGGTCAGGTCCACCA
>CAZVHY010000006.1:0-2242 GCA_964627115.1 uncultured Solibacteraceae bacterium
AATGGAGCCCCGGGTCTTCAGACCCGGGGGACACTCTCGGGCACGCACCTTGCTGCGCGTCTACGCTCATGGGCCGCCCACGTCGACTCGCAGCAACCAACTACATCGGTATTCGGCCCGTGTTTCTCACGTTGTGCACGGCTGCTCGCCAACGCGTCTTCATCGATCCCGCCGCGATCGCATTCGTGGAGTCGCAGATTCTGCGTACCGCGGCCACACTCGACTTCTCGCTCCTCGCGTACTGCTTCATGCCGGACCACCTTCACCTGCTCGTCGGCGGGCGGAACGCCGGCGTGGACGCCTCGGTTCTGGTGAAGCTCGCGAAGCAGACAACGGGCTACGCATTCAAACGGCGAACCGGCGAACGGCTCTGGCAGCCGAGCTTCTTCGACCGCACGCTCCGAGACGACGAGGACGTCATCGACGTGATTCGCTACGTCATTGCCAATCCGGTGCGTGCGGGCCTCGTGAGCGCGCCAGCCACGTACCCGTATTGGGGATCAACGGTCTACAGCCGATCGACGATTCTCGAATTCTTCGACGAAGCCGCTCGCCGGCATATCTGCTGATCCCCGGGTCTGAAGACCCGGGGCTCCATTTTGAAGGCCTCATTCCGAATGGAGCCCTCCCCAGGGCCTCCTCATTCCAAATGGAGCCCCGGGTCTTCAGACCTGTGGGACACCATCTCCCGCCGCCGCTCGAGGAACGCGCGTTCGACGTTGTTGCCGCATCGTGCGATCGCCTCGTCGTACGCGGCGGATGCTTCGGCAAAGCGTCCGAGCCGGCGCAGGAGATCGGCGCGTACGGCGTGGGACAGGTAGTAGTCGCGGTCGTCGACAGCCTCGACGAGCGCGAGCGCCGCGGCGACGCCGTGTACTTCAGCGACGGCCACCGCGCGATTCACCGCCACGACCGGCCCCGGCGACATGGCGAGCAACTGGTCGTACAGCAGGAGAATCTGCCGCCAGTCGGTCGACGCGGCCGTCGGGGCGTCGCTGTGCACGGCGTTGATCGCGGCCTGAATCTGATACGGTCCCGGGCGATTGATGATCAGACACCGTCGCACGATCGCCTGGCCTTCGGCGATCAGGTCGCTGCGCCATTGCAATCGGTCCTGCTCGCCAAGCGGCACGAACGCGTCGTCAGCCGCCAGGCGCGCCGCGGCCCGTGAGTGGCTGAGCAGCATCAGCGCCAGGAGCCCCAGCACCTCGGGCTCATCGGGCAGCAGTTCGACGAGCAGGCGCCCGAGGCGGATCGCCTCGTCGCAGAGCGGCTGGCGCATCAGCGTATCGCCGCCACTGGCGGTGTAGCCTTCGTTGAACGTCAGATACACGACGCTCAGCACGCCGCGCAGCCGTTCGGCCAGATCGTCGGCCATCGGCAGGCGATACGGAATGCCGGCGTCCTTGATCTTCGCCTTTGCACGAACGATCCGCTGTGCCATCGTCGCGTCCGGCACCAGGAACGCGCGCGCGATCTCGGCGGTCGTCAGGCCGCACAGCAGCCGCAGCGTCAACGCGACGCGCGCGGCCGGCGCCAGCGCCGGGTGACAGCACGTGAAGATCAGGCGCAGCCGATCGTCGGGAACGGCGCCTTCCTCTTCGGCATCCGCGCCGAGACGGAGCAGCGCGTCGGCGTCGCGATGACGATCGTCACGCCGCATCTCGCGGCGAAGGCGATCGATGGCGCGGTTGCGCGCCGTGGTGATGATCCACCCCACGGGACTCGGCGGAATCCCCGCAGACGGCCAGCGATCGACGGCCGCGAGGAAGGCGTCCTGGACGGCTTCCTCGGCGGCGTCAATCGACCCGCATCGGCGGACGAGCACGGCGACGGCGCGTCCGTACGCGTGACGGAACACACGTGCGATCTCGTCACGCGTGACGTCGGGCACCGGAGCTCACCCGTGGTGGTGGAACGGCCGGACTTCGACGGCCAGGCCGGTCGCGTGCCCGTCGAGCGTCAGCGCCTGCGAGAGCTTCTTCGCCCACGCCAGCGCGGCGTCGAGATCCGGCGCGTCGATGACGGTGAAGCCGCCGATGTGCTCCTTGCCCTCGATGTAGGGGCCGTCGGTGACGAGCAGGTCTCCATCCTTGACGCGCGCGACAGTGGCCGTCTCAGCCGGGTGCAGGCCTGCGGCGAACACCCAGGCGCCGGCGGTCTTCAGCTCGGCGTTGAGTGCGTCGACGCGCCGCATCACGGGCTCGAGCAGCTCGGGCGCGGGAACGGGACCGTCGGGTTG
>CAZVHY010000006.1:2342-16639 GCA_964627115.1 uncultured Solibacteraceae bacterium
GCGTCCGGGGCGGTTTCGGCCCGGCGCGACTGGAACGGCAGGCTGCGCACGACCTCGTGCACGAGCGTCTGCATGCCGTAGTCCTGCTCACCGAGCCGGCGGACGATGCCCTGCACCGTGCGGCGGTCGTAGCGCTCGAGGCCGCGGCCGAGCGAATACGTCAGCATCTTCTCGGTCAGCGCGCGCGAGAACTGCGGCACCATCCCGCTGAGCACTTCGCGCATCTCCGCCGGCGTCTGGAACGACTGCCCCGTCGGCAGCGTACCGCTCGAGTCGACCGGGAAGCTGCCGTCCATCTCCCGCCACTTGCCGACCGCGTCGTAGTTCTCGAGCCCGAAGCCGAGCGGATCCATGCGGGAGTGACAGGAGGCGCAAATCGCATTCGTCCGGTGCTGCTCCATCTGCTGGCGGATCGACACCGACTTGCCGAGCGCTTCCTCGTCGAGCGCCGGTACGTCGGGCGGCGGGGGCGGCAGCGGGCTGCCGAGAATGTTCTGCAGCACGTACTTGCCGCGGATGACGACCGACGTGCGCGTCGGATAACTCGACACCGACAGCACGCTGCCGTGCGTCAGCACGCCGCCGCGCTGGTCGGTGGTGAGATCGACACGACGGAACTCCTGGCCCGTCACGCCGCCGATGCCGTAGTACCCGGCGAGCAGCTCGTTGAGATACGTGTAGCGCGCGTTGAGGAACTCCGAAATCGGACGGTTGTCGCGGAGAATCGTGTTGAAGAACAACTCCGTCTCGGTCCGCATGGCGTCGCGCAGTTCCGGTCCCCACTGCGGGAAACGATCGGGATCGGGACGAATCGAATCGAGATTGCGGATTTCGAGCCACTGCCCCGCGAAGTTCTGCGCGAGCGCCGCGGCCCGTTCGTCGGCGAGCATGCGCGTGACCTGCGCGTCGAGCACGGCCGGCGTGCTGAGCTCGCCCTTCTCGGCCAGGGCGATGAGCTCCTCGTCCGGCATGGAGCTCCACAGGAAGTAGCTCAGCCTCGACGCCAGCTCGACATCCGACACGCGGTGCGAACGTTCCGGGTTGTTCGGATACAGGTCGCGCTCGATCCTGAAGAGGAAGTGGGGCGACACCAGCACGGCCTGCACGGCCAGCTCGATGCCCTTCTCGACGCTGAGTCCGTCGGCCTGCGCCATGGCGACGAAGCGCCGCAGGTCGGCGACCTCCGCCGGCGTCACGGGACGACGGTAGGCACGCCGTGCCAGATTGCCGAGGATGCGATCGACGCACGCATCGCCGCTCGTGGGCTCGCAGACGAGCACCCGCTGCCGACTCGGTTTCACACCGTCAATCGGGAACGGGCCAACGATGGTGACCGAACCAATCCACTTGTTGACCTTGTCGCGATAGACATCCTCGGGCTTGATCGTCGCGACGTACGGATCGTCAAAGAACCCGAGACGAATCGTGTGGTCGCCTTCCGACATCGGAATCCGCAATTCGGTTTCCGAGTACGGATTGAAATAGACGAGCCCGGACGGCTTCGTTTCCACCTGCGTGGTTGTCACGAGCCGGCCGTCGACCCACACACCAAGCGTCACCGGCGCGGCGTCTTCCGGCCGCTCGCCGGGCATGCCGATGCGCAGGAGGTACTCCGCGTCGAAGTCCGTGCGGTGCGTGGCCACCACGTTGCTGGGATTGAGACGGCGCAGGTTGCGGAACCGCAGGCTGTACTCGACCTCGATCGGTTTCGGCAGCGGCTCGGACGCGATCGCGCTGGCGGCAATCCGCTCCGCTGCGTTCATGTAGGCCTCCATCAGCACCGGGGAGACCGTGAGGATCTCGCCGATGTTGTCGAAGCCTTCGCCGGAGTCGTCGGTCGGGAACGTCCGATCGGCGCGGAAGTCGATGGCCAGCAGATCGCGAATCGTGTTGGAGTACTCGGCGCGGTTGAGCCGTCGCGCGACGACACGCCCCGGGTCGGGCGGCACGAGCGCGTCTGCACGCTCGAACTCGGCCTCGAGGAACCCGATGAGCGTCGCGATTTCTTCGTCGGGACGCGGCATGTCAGCCGGCGGCATCTCGCCGGACTTGAGCTTGTCGAGGATGAGGTCCCAGAGGTCGCGATCCCTGGCGAGCGACTCGACCGTCAGTCCCGTGGTCAGGTCGAGATCGGCGGCCATCTCGAAGCTGTTGTGGCACTCGCCGCACGTGTTGTACAGCAGCGACTCGGTGGCGGCCTGGAACTCGTCTTCGGTTGGCGCCACGGTGCGCGGCGCAGCCGTGGGCCTCGGCGCCGGCACGTGCGACACCTGCGGTGCACCGGCGTTCTGTGCGGACGCGCCCTGCGGCTCACCCGCCTGTTCCGACGACCGGACCCCCACGGCCAGCAGGAGCATCAGCGCCGAAAGACCAACGACGAATCTATAGAGTTTCACGTGCGTCTGCTCCCTGACGTGGTCACGACGATGGCGGCGCGACCGGGGGGACCTGCGGCGGCTGGGGCGCCTGCTGCTGTTGTGGCTGCTGCTGGGCCGGCGGTGGTGGTCCGCCGCGACGGCCGGGCCGCGGCGCCGGACGCGCCGACACCAGCTCCGTGTAGCGAGCGATGACGCGGTCCTTCTGCGCGGCGTCCACGATCAGATACCGATGCCGTCCGCCCACCGCGGGTGCGAACGTTGTCCGGCCATCGTCGGCGACCGAGATCGTGCCCGGTTCCGAGAGCTGGAAGAACGACTGATCCGGATGGACCGCGTACAACGTGGCCGCCAGCGCACTGGCCGGCGCGTCGTAGGGCATCGATTTGAACGCGCGATACGCGTCGGCCACCGGATGCACCGGCGCCCACGCGAGATCGGCCTCGATACTCGCGCCGGGATACGGCAGCGCCTCCCCCACTTCGGTGCCGACCATCACGATGGGCGTCGGCCACTCGTCCAGTACCTTGCGCAGCGATGCGATGTCTGCCTTCACGGCCGGATCGGCCGCGCCGCGAGAGGCAAACGAGCCCAGGGCCATGACGAGCCGTGCGGCTTTCGCTTCGATCTGCGGCGGCGCGCCGTACAACCCCATCAGTCGCGCGATGCCCGTCGCCGGCGCCGCAAGAACGATGGCGGCATTGCCATCGAACTGCGCGAGCAGCACGTTGCGGATGTGCACGGCGTTGTCGGCCGTATCGAGCACGCTGTCGATGTTGCTCGTGTGGACGGGTGTGCCGTCGGCGGCCGTTTTGGCCAGGATCGCGGCCAGAGGCGGCGCGTCGTTGGCCGGCATCGGCCCTTCGGGCATGCCGATCATGGCCGAGCCGCCAACAGGCCTGGGCGCATAGAAGCCGGCGAGCACATCCGCCAGCTTCGCGGACTTCACGCTCGTGCGCGGAATACACAGCGCAATCGTGCGGCTCTCGCTCTTCGTGATGAAGCCGTTGAGCATGGCCACGGCCAGCACCGCGTCGATGCGGTGTCCCAGGTCGGCCTCGAGCGCGATCCCCAGTGGCGGTCGAGCCGCTCCTCTTCCCTGCATGCGATCACACCACGCGCCGCGCGCGTCAGGTCAGGCTGGCCAGATCGAGCCGGCCGGACGCGTCGCCGAAATGGTCGACGTGTACGCCCATGCGATCCATCAGCGTGAGATGGAAGTTCGCCATCGGCGTTTCCTTCCGGTAGATCACGCGACGGCCGGGCTTGAACACGTTGCCACCCTTGCCGATGAGCAGCGTCGGCAGGTCCTCGTGCAGGTGCCGGTTGCCGTCCGACAGGCCGGCGCCGTAGACGATCATCGAGTTGTCGAGCAGGTTCGAGTCACCTTCCGGGGTGTTCTTGAGCTTGTGGAGCCAGCCGGCCAGCTGCGCGGCGTGGTACTCGTTGATGCGCGTGACCTTGGCCATCAGATCCGGGTTGCCCTGATGGTGCGTGCACGGGTGGTGTCCGTCCGCGATGCCGATCTCGCGGTACGAACGGCTCGTGCCCTCGCGCGTCATCAGGAACGTGAGCACGCGCGTCAGGTCGGCCTGGAACGCAATCGTGATCATGTCGGTCATCAGCTTGAAGTGCTCGCCGAAGTCCGGGGGGACGCCATAAGGTTTGGTCATCCCCGGATCGATGACGACGCTCTCGCGCTCGGCCTTCTCGAGTTGGCGTTCGACCTCGCGAATCGACGAAAGGTATTCGTCGAGCTTGCGGCGGTCGGTGGTGCCGAGGTCGTTCTTCAGCTTCGCCGTGTCGCCGGTGATGAAGTCGAGGATGCTGCGGCGATACCGCGTGCGCCGTTCGCGCTGCTCCGGCGTGAGATCCGCCTCGGTGCCGAAGAGCCGCTCGAAGAGCACGCGCGGATCGAGCACCGGCGGCAGCGGCTGCGTTTCACTGCGCCACGCGAGGTTGTTCGTATACGCGCACGAATAACCGGAGTCGCAGTCACCGGCCTGGCGGGAGTCGTCCATGCCGAGCTCGAGCGACGCGAACCGCGTCTCGTGCCCGATCTGGTTCGCGATGAGCTGGTCGCACGAGACGCTGGCCTTGATGTCGGTGGTCGACTTCCGCACCTGGATGCCGGTGAGATACGACCCGGCACAGCGCCCGTGATCCCCCGCGCCGTCGAGCAGCGCGCGGCCGCTGTTGTGCGTGAGGTTCCCGAGCTGGATGAAGTCGTCCTTGAACGCCGCGAGCGGCTTCAGGATGCGCGGCAGATCCGCACCGATGGGGCCGGCCTCCGGGATGTTCCAGTTGGCCATGTCGATGCCGTTCGGCACATACATGAAGGCCAGCCGGACGGGCGGCGTCGTCCTGGCGCTGAGCGCCGGCGTCATGGCGTCGAGAAACGGCAGCGCCACGGCTGTCGCACCGAGACCGCGCAGGAACGTTCGCCGAGGTAGAGCCTTGCCAGTCAGGACCATCGGGCACCTCTTCGTGGAGAATGTCTGAGGCTACCACGCGATAGCTTTCAGGCAAAGAGGTTTCCGTCGTCCTGTCCGACCAGGCCGGCGCCTTCGTCTCCCTCGCTCCCCAGCTCCCACGCTTCCAGCCTCCCCCGCCTCCCAGCCTCCTCCCCGCCCGCCGCCTCCCAGCCTCCCTACGTCACCGTCACCGGATCGACGTCCACGATCGTCCGGCGGCGCAGGTCCGGGCGATCGGCAAGCGCGGCCAGGAGCGCTTCGCGCATGGCACGGCGCTGCTGCCCTTTCAGGAAGAACTGCGCACGGTACTCGTCCTTGATGCGTGCGAGGGCCGCAGGCGCCGGTCCGAGGATGCGCACGGGCGGCTTGCGCTGGCGGATGCGCGCGACGAGATCGGTCGCGTCGGCCATCGCGCGATCGAGCGAACGGTGACGCACGACGACGTTCACCATCGCGAGCGTGGGCGGATAATGCATCGCACGACGGAACTCCATCTCGCGCGCATAGAACGTCGCGTAGTCCTGCTGCGCGGCCGACTGCACGCTGTAGTGCTCCGGATAAAGCGTCTGCACGATGGCTTCCCCCGGAACCTCGCCACGCCCGGCGCGGCCCACGACCTGCGTGAGCAGTTGGAACGTCCGCTCGCCCGCGCGGAAATCGGCGAGCCCGAGTCCGACATCGGCGGCCACGACCCCCACGAGCGTCACGGCCGGGAAGTCGTGCCCCTTCGCGATCATCTGGGTGCCGACGACGATGTCGAGATCGCCGCGCGCGACGGCCGAGAGCATGCGCGTGATGGCGCCGCGCTTTCGCACGGTGTCGCGATCGACGCGCGCCACGCGCGCCGACGGAAACCGTTCGCGCACCTCGGCCTCGAGCCGCTCGGTGCCGACGCCGGAGTGTTCGAGATACGCGCCGCCACACTCACCGCACGCGCGTGGCACGTGCGCCGAGTAATTGCAGTAGTGACACCGCACGCGCCGCGCGGCACGATGGTAGGTCAAGGTCACGCTGCAGTGCGGACACTCGAGCGTGGCGCCGCACTCGCGGCAGAAGACCACCGTCGCGAACCCCCGTCGATTGAGCAGCACGAGGCTCTGTTCGCCCTGAGCCAGACGCCGCCCGATCGCCTCGATGAGCGGCTCACTCAGCGCGGACTCGGCGCCACTCACCGCGATCTGCTTCCGCATGTCGACCAGACGCACCGACGCGAGCGGGCGGTCGAGCACGCGTTTCGCCATGCGCACGAGCGTGTAGCGTCCCGCCTCGGCATTCGACGCCGACTCCATCGATGGCGTGGCCGATCCGAGGACGACGAGCACGTCGTCCATCCGCGCGCGCATCACGGCCACGTCGCGCCCGTGGTATCTGGGGGTCTCGTCCTGTTTGTACGACCCTTCGTGTTCCTCGTCGACGATGATGAGCCCGAGGTTGCCGAGCGGCGCGAACACGGCCGATCGCGTGCCGACGACGATGTCGACCTGTCCGCGCCGGATGCGATGCCACTGATCGTGGCGTTCCCCGTCCGAGAGCCCGCTGTGCTGCACCGCGACACGCTCGCCGAACGCGGCGCGGAACGTGCCGGCAAGCGCGGGCGTCAGCGCAATCTCGGGCACGAGCACGAGCACGCGCCGGCCATCGGCCATCACGTGCCGCGCCAGCCGCAGATAGACCTCCGTCTTGCCGCTGCCCGTCACGCCATGGAGCAGCACCGACCGGAACGTCCGCGCGTCGGCGGCCGCCGAGAGTGTGTCGAGCGCCGCGCGCTGCTCGTCTGTCAGGACGCGATCGTCGACCGCGCGCGCCTGCGACGCCCAGCTGCCCTCGCCGGCGGCGAACGGATCGCGCTCGTCCACTTCCTCGATCGTCCGAACGAGCCCGGCCGCGGCGGCGCGGCGCACCACATCGGCGCCAATCCCGCGCGTCGTCAGCTCGCTCTGCAGCAGCCCGGCGTCGCTCGCTCGGAGCGCGTCGACCAATTCACGCTGCTTTGCGCCCCGCACCGGCGTGTCGGGCGCGCCATCTGCGGCGAACACGCGAACGCGCATGCGGAACGCGTCGGCTTCGCCACGGCGCGCCGATGGCGGCATGGCCACCGTCAGCGCATCGCCCGGACCGCACGCGTAGAACTCCCCCACCCATAACGCGAGATCGACGATGTCGGCGGGCAGGAACGGATCGACGTCGAGCACCGCCTTCACCTCGCGCAGTTCGGTGTCTGGTGGTGCGGAGGCCTGCGGTTCGACGACACATCCAACGACCGCACGTGATCCGAGCGGCACGATGACGCGCGCGCCTTTGGGAGGCGCCGGTGTTCCGGAGGGCAGGCCGTAGGTCAGCAGGCCGAGCCCTGGTACGGGCACGGCCACGCCCAAAGCCCGATCAGGCCGGCTCGGCGAGGAGGGCACGGACCGTCTTCATGTCTTCCCACACCTCGCGCTTCTTCTCGGGGCTGCGCAGCAGGTATGCGGGATGGAAGGTGGGCACGAGCCGGATACCATCGCGCCAGTCGTGAACGTGCCCGCGCAGCCGGGAAATCGGCGCGTCGCTGCCGAGCAGTGTCTGCGCGGCGAACGCGCCGAGACACACGATGACCTGCGGCCGCACGATCGCGATCTGTCGCAGCAGGAACGGACTGCACGTCTGCACCTCGACCGGCTCCGGATTCCGGTTGCCGGGCGGACGGCACTTGATCACGTTCGCGATGTAGACGTCCTCGCGCCGCAGGTCAATGGCTTCGATGATCTTCGTGAGCAGTTGTCCGGCCGCGCCGACAAAGGGTTCGCCCTTGATGTCCTCGTCGCCGCCGGGCGCTTCACCGACGAACATCAGATCGGCATCCGGGTTGCCGACGCCGAAGACGACCTGGCGCCGACCGAGCGTGTGCAGCACGCACCGTGTGCAGTCGCCAATCTCGGCCCGCAACGCCGCAAGTGCCGTGGCACCGTCGCCCGCATCGCCCGTCGTCACCGGCTCGCCGGCATCCCGCGCAGCCGCATCATCGCTGGCCTCGACGAGCGTCGCCGGTTCTTCGCGGGTGCGCCACGCGGCGTCGCGGGAGATGCCATTGACGGCCATGTCGGCGAACACCCGGAGGTGGTCCGCCAGTTCCTGTCGTGTGGTCATCTACGACGTAACCGGCACGGACGCGGGCGAGGCGAGCAGCGCCTCGACGCGGTCGAGAATGTGGCGCGCCACGTCGCGTTTCGATTGCCGCGGCAACGCCTGGCCGGCGCCGTCGCGCGCGACGAGCGTCACGATGTTCGTGTCGACGTCGAACCCGGCGCCGGGCGCGGTGACGTCGTTGGCGACAATGAGGTCCGCGTTCTTCGCCACGAGCTTGCGGCGCGCCGCGTCCACCGGATCGCCGGTCTGCGCCGCGAATCCCACGAGCACCGGGTGCACGCGGTCGCCGCGCCGGCGTCCGAGATCCGCGAGGATGTCCGGTGTGCGTTCGAGCTGCAGTGTCAGCGCGCCGCCCTTTTCAATCTTCGTGGCAATCGCGCCGCCAGCCGGCGTGTAGTCGGCCACAGCCGCCGCCATGATGACGACGTCTGCGCCCGGGAGCGCCGCCATGACGGCCGCGTGCATCTCCCGCGCGCTCCGGACACGCGTCACCGCGACGCCTGCGGGTGGATCGACCGGTGTCGGCCCGGCGATGAGCGTCACGTCCGCGCCTCGTGCAGCCGCCTGCTCCGCCACCGCAAATCCCATCCGCCCGCTGGATCTGTTGCCGATGAACCGCACGGCGTCGACATCTTCGATGGTCGGCCCGGCCGTAACGACGATGCGCCGGCCCGCGAGCGACGGCGGCGCTGGCGCCAGCACGCGATCGACCGCGTCGGCAATGATCTCGGGTTCGGCGAGACGGCCCGCGCCCACCCAGCCACAGGCGAGATAACCGTCACCGGGATCGACGAACCGTACGCCACGCTGCCGCAGCGTCGCGATGTTCGCGCGCACGGCCTCGTGTTCCCACATGTTCGTGTTCATCGCCGGCGCGAGCAGCACGGGCGCGCGCGTGGCGAGGTAGAGCGCCGACAGGAAATCGTCGGCGATGCCCGCGGCGAACTTGCCGATGACGTTCGCGGTGGCCGGCGCCACGACCAGGACATCCATGCCCGACGCGAGCGCGATGTGCTCGATCTCGGCGTTGAGCCCGGGCCTGAACTGCGACGTGACGACCGGCTCGCGCGTAATGGCTTCGAAGGTGAGCGGCCCGACGAACCGCCGGGCGTTCCGCGTCATCACGACCTGCACGCGGTGACCGCGCTTCTGGAGCAGGCGTGTCAGCTCGACGGCCTTGTAGGCGCCGATGCCGCCGCTGACGCCGAGACCCACGAACGCCATGGCGCGTCTACTGTTGGTCGGCCGCCGACGCGTCGTCGTCGGCCGTCGTGGGATCGGCGCGCTTGACGGTGCCGGCCACGACCTCCTGCAACGCGCGGCGCGCCGGCTTGGCGGAGCCCTCGACGCGCGGCACGCAGCCTTCCAGCAACTGCCGCGCACGATGCGCGGCAATGGTGACGAACTCGAACGAATTGGCTGGCCGTGTCGTCGGCCGCGGGGTCTCGGTCATGCTCTCTCTCCCTCTACTCTCGTCAGGATCGTGGAAACGTCGCGACGATCGGCGCGACGAGCGCCTGTCGCCGGACGAGCCTGGCCCGTTCCGCGACGACAATCGCCCCGATCTCACTCACACACCGCTCGAGGTCGTCGTTGACGACCACGTAGTCGTACTCCTCGACCGCACTCACCTCGCGACTGGCCGTGGCCAGCCGCCTGGCCATGGCGTCCTCGGAGTCTTTGTTACGGCCGCGCAGCCGCGCCGCCAGCACGTCGAACGACGGCGGCAGCACGAAAATCTCCACGGCCCGCCCCGGCAATCGCTCGCGGACCTGCCTGGCCCCCTGCACGTCGATCACCAGGACGAGGTCGGCCCCCGACGCCAGCACGGCCTCGGTGGCCTGGCGCCCCGTCCCGTAGAGATTGCCGAAGATGTCAGCCCACTCGAGGAAGGCGTCCTCACGGACCATCTCGTCGAACCGCGGCCGACTGATGAAATTATAGTCGACGCCCTCGACTTCGCCCGGCCGCTGGGCCCGGCTCGTGTACGACCGGGACTGCGTCAGCCGGGGCACCCGTTCCACCAGTCGGTCCACCACGGTCGTCTTGCCGGTGCCCGAGGGCGCCGAGACGACGAACAACAGCCCCGCGTCACTCGACATTCTGGACCTGTTCCTTGATCCGTTCGAGCTCCGCCTTGGCCGCGATGACGACCTCGGTGCCGCGCGCGCCCTCGACCTTGGACCCAATCGTGTTGATTTCCCGGTTCATCTCCTGGACGAGAAAGTCGAGCTTCCGCCCGCACGGCTCCGGACCACCGGCCAGGCCGTGCCAGTGCTCGAGATGCCCGCGCAACCGCACGATTTCCTCGTCGACATCGGACCTGGCCACGAACCGGACGATCTCCTGCGTGAGCGCTGCCGGGTCGCCCTGGAGATCGATCGGCAACTGTGCAATCCGCTCGCGGAGCCGCGCCTCGAGCTGCTGCTGGCCGGCGCCCGCTTCGCGCTCGAGCGTATCGACGTAGCCGGCGATGGTCTCGAGCCGCCCGCCGAGGTCTGCGGCGAGAAACCGCCCCTCCGTCTCACGCATGACCACGAGCGCGTCGACCGCTTCGGTCAGCGCGAGCTCCACGAGTGCGGCCAGCGTGGCCGGCACGCCGGCGCTGCTGTCGGCCGGACGCGTGCGAATCTCGAGCACCTGCGGCAGCCGCAGCAGATCGGACGGCGTGAGCACGCCAGCGACGATGCCGCGCGTGCGGGCGACGTCGATGGCCGCAGCCACCTGCTCGAGCAGACGGTCGTCGACGACGACCTCGCGCTCGGGCGGCGCGGTCACTTCGGCCACGATCTGCAGCTCCACGCGCCCGCGCGACAGCCGCTGCTGCAGGACGGCGCGCACGCGCTGATCGAGTGCCGCCAGCGCCTGCGGCAGCTTCACCGCCACATCCAGAAACCGGTGATTGACCGACTTCATCGTGATGTGGACCTTGTCGCCAGCCTCCTCGCGGCTGATCGACGCGAACCCTGTCATCGAACGAATCACGACGCTCCCTCGCTCCCGGCGCCGGCCGTTGCACCGGCCGCCTCGTCCTCACCCATGGCCTGCAGCGCGTACAGACGCGCGTACACGCCCCCCTCCCGCGCGATCAGCTCGTCGTGCGTGCCGATCTCGGCGATCCGCCCGCTCTCGAGCGCCAGAATCATGTCCGCGCGGCGCACGGTCGAGAGCCGATGCGCGATCACGAACGTGGTCCGGTTGCGCATCAGGTTGCCGAGCGCGTCCTGCACGAGCTGTTCGGACTCGGCGTCGAGCGCAGACGTCGCTTCGTCGAGCACGAGAATGGGACAGTCTTTCAGAATCGCCCGGGCGATCGCCAGCCGTTGCCGCTGGCCGCCCGAGAGCCGCTGGCCGCGTTCGCCGATGCGCGTGTCGTAGCCGTGCTCGAGCGTCACGATGAAGTCGTGCGCGTGCGCCGCACGGGCCGCGCCTTCGATCGCCTCGCGCGCGGCGCCCGGCGCACCGTAGGCGATGTTCGCGGCGATCGTGTCGTCGAAGAGCACCGTCTCCTGCGTGACGAGCGCAATCTGCCCGCGCAGGGACGCGAGCGTGACGTCGCGGATGTCGACACCGTCAATCAGCACGGCGCCTTCGGTGACGTCGAAGAACCGTGGAATCAGGTTCGACAGCGTGGTCTTGCCCGCGCCGCTCAGGCCAACCATCGCCACCAGCTGCCCCGCGTCCACGCGGAACGACGCGTGGCGCAGCACGAAGTGATCGGGCCGGTCCGCATAGGCGAACCCGACGTCGCGAAACTCGACCGACTGCCGCATGCGCGGCAGTGCGACCGCGCCGGGCTTCTCACTCACCTCCGTGTGCGTCTCGAGCATCGCGAAGATGCGCTCGGCCGCGGCAATCGCCTGCTGGATGCTGGCGTTCACACGGCTCAGCTTCTTGATCGGGCCGTACATCATGAACGCCGCGCCGAGAAACGTGGCGAACTCACCCGGCGACAGCGATCCACTCGAGATCTGCCGAACGCCGTACCACAACACGGCCACAGCGGCCAGGCCGCCGATGAACTCCATGAGCGGCGGCAGCGCGGCCACCGCGCTCGTGTTCTTCAGGTTCGTGCGGTACAACGAGTCGGTCGCGGCGGCAAACCTGGAGCCTTCACGCCGCTCGGCCCCGAACGCCTTGACGATGCGGTGTCCGCTGAACGCCTCGGTGGCAATGTGCGTGACGTGCTCGATCTGCTCCTGCCCCCGCCGCGTCGTCCGGCGCACGCGTTGCCCCAGCCGCGTGAGGGGATACACGACCAGCGGCGCCGCGGTCACGACCACGACCGCCAGTCGCCAGTCGAGGAAGAACAGCAGCCCCGCGTAGGCAACGACCGCGAGGCTCTCCCGCGACAGATCGGCCACCGTCTCGGATACGACGGTCTGCACCTGGCCCACGTCGTTGGTGATGCGCGAGACCAGCTGTCCGGATGTGCGCGCGCCGAAGAACGCCGCGGACTGGCCGAGGATGTGGTCGAACAGCCGGTTCCGCAGGTCGCGCACCACACGCTGCCCCACGTCTGCCATGAGGAACGTCGACAGATAGCTGCCGGTGCCCTTGAGGAAGTAGGCCAGCAGGATGAGCAGTGCGATGCGTGGGACGCTGACCTTGGCGAAGTCCGCGAGGCCGTCGACGATGGGCTTCAGCGTCCAGGCGAGCAGGCCCGAGCCGGCGGCGTACACGACCATCGCCGCGAGCGCCGCCACGATGCGGCCCCGATACGCCTCGGCGGCGCGGAGTAACTGCGTCAGTTCGCGCACTCGGCCTCTGGCACTCCTGGCCGCCGCATCATGTCACGGCGTGGGGGATTTCGCGCGTCCGTACCCGTCCGGATGAGACGTATGCCATTTCCAGGCGGTCTCGACGATGGCGTCCAGCCCGAGCTTCGGCGTCCAGCCGAGCTCGCGTTGCGCGAGCCCGCTCGACGCCACGAGCCTCGCCGGATCGCCAGGACGACGCGGCCCCATGGTGAACGGCACGGACCGGCCCGCGACGCGGCCAACCGCGTCGAGCACCTGCTTCACCGTCATCCCGTTGCCGCTGCCGAGGTTGAAGCATCCCGACGCGCCGCCGCCCTCGAGCCGCCGCAGCGCAGCCAGGTGCGCGTCGGCGAGGTCGCACACGTGAACGTAGTCGCGCACGCAGGTCCCATCCTCGGTCGGATAGTCGTCACCGAAGACCGACAGCCCTTCCCCGCCGCGCACCGCGGCAATGGCGCGGGGAATGATGTGCTCCTCGGGACGATGATCTTCACCGATGAGGCCGTCAGGATCGGCGCCCGACGCGTTGAAGTACCGCAGCGCAATCGACCGGATACCGGTGGCCACTTCGACGTGCGGGAGCGCGCGTTCGACCGCGAGCTTCGTCTCGCCGTACGCGTTGATCGGACGCTGTGGATGCGATTCGTCGATCGTCGGGTGCACCGGCTCGCCGAACGTCGCGCAGGTCGACGAGAAGACGAAGTGCTTCACGCCGGCCGCGGCCATCGCCTCGAGCACCGTCATCGTGCCGACCACGTTGTTGCGGTAGTAGCCGAACGGATCGCGCACCGAACCGGCCACCGACAGCAGCGCGGCAAAGTGCAGAACCGCGGTCGCGCCCGTGTCCTCGAGCGTGCGGCGGACCAGGGCGCCGTCGAGGATGTCGCCCTGCACGAACGAGATCCGGCGCCCGGGAAACGCGGCGATGAGCCGGTCGACGGCCTCGCGATGGCCGGCCAGCAGGTTGTCGTAGATGACGACGTCATCACCCGCCGCGGCCAGGGCCTTGACCGCGTGGCTGCCGACATAGCCGGCCCCGCCGGCCACCAGCACCGTGCTCACGGGCGTCCGATCGACGAGTACGTGAAGCCCAGGTCGCGAATCTGCCGCGGCTCGTAGATGTTGCGGCCGTCGACGATCACCGGATTGCGCATCGCGCGCTTCATCTTCTTGAAGTCCGGCTCGCGGAACTCGTTCCACTCGGTCACGACGAGCAGGGCGTCGGCGCCCTTCAACGCGTCGTAGGCGTTGCGCGCGTAGGTGATCTTCTTGCCGAACACGGCCTTGGCCGACTCGTGCGCTTCGGGATCGAACGCGCGCACCTTCGCGCCGCGTTCGAGCAATCCCTGGATGATCGGCACGGCGGGCGCTTCACGCATGTCGTCGGTACGCGGCTTGAACGCCAGGCCCCACACCGCGATCGTCTTGCCCTTGAGGTTCTTGCCGAGCAGCCGGTCGACGCGCGTGAGCAGCTTGGTCTTCTGCGTATCGTTCACGCGCTCGACCGAGTCGAGAATGCGGAACTTGTACTTGCGCTCGGCCGAGAACTGGATGATGGCCTT
>CAZVHY010000006.1:16739-19249 GCA_964627115.1 uncultured Solibacteraceae bacterium
TCGGGTCGTCGGCGCCGATGACGACGCGATCCGGCTTCAGGAAGTCCTCGATGGCCGCGCCTTCCTTCAGGAACTCCGGGTTGCTGACCACGGCGAACGGGTGCGTCGTGTGGCGCGCCATCGCCTGCCGCACGCGCTCGGCCGTCCCCACGGGCACGGTACTCTTGTCGACGATGACCTTGTAGCCGTTCATCGACTGCGCGATCTCGACCGCGGCCGCGAGGACGTATTTGAGATCGGCCGAACCGTCTTCGCCGGTCGGTGTACCGACCGCGATGAACACGACATCGGACTTGCGCACCGCGTCGGGCAACGCCGTCGTGAACGAGAGCCGCCGTTCCTGCCGGTTCCGACGGACGATTTCCTCGAGGCCCGGTTCGAAAATCGGAATGTGATCGCGATTGAGCTGGCGGATCTTCTTCGCGTCCTTGTCGACGCAGATGACCTGATGGCCCGTCTCCGCGAAACATGCGCCGGCCACCAGACCGACGTACCCCGTACCGATGACCGCGATTTTCATGACGCCGACGTCCCTCCGCCTCGAAAAAACTCCTCAAACTAACATACGGTTCACGGATTCGCACGCCACGTCGCGTGATAGCATCCGCGGGACTCTGCCGTGCGGATCCTGTTCGACTACCGGCCGGCCCTGCGCCAGCGGACCGGCGTCGGCGCCTACATGCACGAAACCGCGCGCGCGCTGGCGGCCACCGCTCCGCCGGACGAATCGCTCGTGCTCTTCAGCAGCTCCTTGAAGGATCGTCTGGCGCCCGATGTCGTGGCGCCGCTCGACGTGGTCGATCGCCGCATCCCCGTGCGCTGGCTCAACCGGCTCTGGCACCGGCTGGAGTGGCCCGACGCCGAACGCCTCACGGGCCGCGCGTGGGACATCGTCCAGGCCGCGCATCCGCTGCTCATCCCGTCGCGGCACGCCGCGCAGGTGGTGACCGTTCACGATCTCGACTTCCTCGATCACCCCGAACGGACGTCGGCCGAGATCCGGCGCGACTATCCACAACTGGCCGCAGCCCATGCCAGGCGTGCGGATCAGGTGATTGCCGTATCGACGCACACGGCGCGCAGCGTCGAGGCGCGGCTCGGCGTGCCCGCATCCCGCATCACCATTTGTCCGCCGGGCGCGCCGGACTGGACACCGCGCGCCGAGCTGCCCATCAACGGCTGCATCCTCTTTCTCGGCACACTCGAGCCGCGCAAGAATCTGGACGTGTTGCTCGATGCCTATACGCGTCTGCTCGCGACCCGCGCCGATGCGCCGCGGCTCGTACTTGCCGGCCGGATCGATCCATCCGCGTCGGCCGTCGTGGCGCGCACCACGGAACCGCCACTGGCCGGCCGCGTCGAATTGCCCGGCTACGTCAGCGACGCGGATCGCCGGCGCCTGCTCGACAATGCGCTCGTCCTCGTCCTGCCCTCGCACACCGAAGGGTTCGGCATTCCGGCCGTCGAGGCCATGAAGGCCGGCGTGCCGGTCGCGGCCGCCGACCGCGGCGCGCTGCCCGAGACCGTCGGTGACGCGGGCGCGCGATTCAACCCGGACGATGCGGCGGAGCTCGCACACGTGCTCGGCGACATCGTCTGGTCGCGCGAGCGTCAGCAGCAGATGGCCGATGCCGGCCTGCGTCACGTCACACGTTTCACCTGGCGGCAGACAGCGGAGCGCACGCGCGAGGCGTGGCGTCTGGCGCTCGAACATCGGGCCGCACGTGGCTGAACGCGTCCTCCGCATCGGCGTCGACGGCCGTGAACTGACAGGACGCGTCACCGGCGTCGGCCGGTACGTCGGCGAGGTGCTCGCCGCCTGGACCGCCGACGCGTCGTTCCCCCACGCCCTGGTCATCTTCGCGCCTGAACCCGCGCCGCCGGCGCTCACGGCCCGACTCGGTCCCCGCGTGACGTGGATCGTCGCGGGCCAGAACCGCGGCACGCTCTGGGAACAGTGGGACCTGCCGCGCGCCGCCCGTGCGCAGACGCTCGACGTCTTCTTTGCCGGCGCGTACACCGCGCCGCTGCTGCTCACCTGCCCGTTCGTGCTCGCCATCTACGACGTGTCGTATTTCGCGCACCCGGAGTGGTTCAGCGCGCGCGAAGGATTCCGCCGCCGGTGGCTGACACGCCTGTCGGCGCGACGCGCGCACACGGTGCTGACATCGTCGGCGTTCTCAGCCGGCGAGATCGCGGCGCACGTCGGCGTTCCTCGCGCACAGATCGGCGTGGCGCACGGTGGCGCGCCCTCGCCTCGGCCGGCTGCGGCAGACGTCGGCCGCGGGGCCACGGTGCTCTACGTCGGTTCGCTCTTCAACCGCCGGCTCATCCCGGATCTCATCGCCGCGTTCGCGCAGGCCGCGGGCAACGTGCCTGCGGCGCGGCTGGTCCTCGTTGGCGAGAACCGGACGCATCCCCACGTCGATCCGCACCGCGTGGCTGCCGAGCACGGGGTGCGCGATCGCGTCGACTGGCGCGACTACGTCACCGATGTGGAACTCGACGAG
>CAZVHY010000006.1:19349-33863 GCA_964627115.1 uncultured Solibacteraceae bacterium
TTCACGTGGACGCGCACGGCGGCCATCGTCAGAACCGCGCTCGAACGCGCCGCGGGCGGCGCTCGATGATCCCGCCGATCGACATCGTCATCGTCAACTACAACAACCGCGAGGATCTCGCCGGGTGCCTGACGTCGCTCGCGGACGCGCCACCAGCCGCGCTCGCGCGCATCATCGTGGCCGACAACGGATCGACCGACGACAGCGTGTCCGAGGTCGAACGGCGATGGCCTCGGGTCGAAGTGCTGGCACTGGGACGGAACGCCGGCTTTGCCGCGGCCAACAACGCGGCCATCCGTGTCGCCACCGCGCCGCTCGTCCTGCTGCTCAACAGCGACACCATCGTTCCCGCCGGAGCCATCGATACCCTGGCCTCGCGTCTCGAGGCCACCGGCGCCACGGCCGCAGGTCCCCTGCTCGTCGACGGCAGCGGCCTGCCGGAAGTCTCGTTCGGACCGATGCTGTCGCCGCTGGCCGAGCTTCGCCAGAGCCTGCGCGTGCGCCTCGCCCGCAGCAGCCATCCCCTCGCGCGCCCCCTCACCCGTCGCCTGGTGAGCCGCGAGCGCATGGTGGACTGGGTGAGCGGCGGCTGTCTGCTGGTCCGCCGCGAAGCCGCGCTCGACGCCGGACTACTCGACGAGCGGTACTTCCTTTACGAGGAAGACGTGGACTTCTGCGCCGCGCTTCGGGCCCGGGGCGGCCGTATCCTCTTCACGCCCGAGGCCCGTGTCGTTCACCTGCGCGGCCGGTCGGTGCGCCGATCGGGCGCAGCCCCCACCCACCACTACGACCGCAGTCACCTCGCCTTCTACGAGAAGCACCGCCCCGGCTGGGCGCCCGTGCTGCGCTGGTGGCTGAAAGTCCGCGGGCGCAACGTCCGATAAGATCGACCGACGCCCGTGCGCATTGCCATCGACGCCCGAAAACTCCACGACTACGGCATCGGCACGTACGTGCGCAATCTCGTGCACTGGCTGTCGAAGCTCGACGACGACCACACCTACATCCTGCTCTGCCGTCCCGACGACGAGGAGGCGCTGCGGGCGCTCGGTCCGCGCTTCCAGCCGCTGCCCGAGCGGGCGCGCAACTATTCGGTTCGCGAGCAGGTGGCCGTGCCGCTGGCGCTCGCCCGCGCACGGGCGGACCTGTTCCACGCGCCCCACTACGTGGTGTCGCCGCTCACGCGCTGCCCGTTCGTCGTGACGATTCACGACTGCATCCACCTGCGGTTCCCGCAGTACCTGCCCAACCGGGTGGCCGTGCGCTACGCGCGCAGCATGATGTCGTCGAGCGCGCGGCGGTCGCGCCGCATCCTCACCGTGTCGCAGGCCTCGAAGCAGGACATCCAGCACTACCTGCACGTGCCGGCCGAGAAGGTGGAAGTGATCTACAACGCGCTCGACGAGCGGCTGGCGACACCGCCGACCGAATCCGAGATCGCGCGCGTCCGCCAGCGGTATCAGCTCGAAGCGCCGTTCATCCTCTACACGGGGAACATCAAGCCCCACAAGAACCTCGACCGGCTCATCGAGGCATACGCCATCATGCGGCGCCAGGGTGTGGTCGACGCCCGGCTGCTGATCATCGGCGACGAGGTCTCGAAGTACCCGAACCTGCGCCGGCTCGTGCACCGCCATCAGCTCGACCGGCACGTGCGGTTCCTCGGGTTCGTCTCCGACGAGATGCTGGCCATCCTCTACCGGCTCGCCACGGTCTTCGTGTTCCCGTCGCTCTACGAGGGGTTCGGCCTTCCGCCGCTCGAAGCCATGGCCGCGGGCACGCCGGTCATCACGTCGAGTATTTCGTCGCTGCCGGAGGTCGTCGGCGATGCTGCGTTGCTGATCGACCCCCACGATGCCGGCGCGCTGGCCACGGCCATGGCCCAGGTGATCAGCGATCCGCGGCTGCGGACGGATCTCGTCGCCCGCGGACACGAGCGCGTGAAGGCGTTCTCGTGGCAGCGCTCGGTGACCCGCACCCGCGACGTGTACGAGGAAGTCGGGGGCGTTCGGCGTGTCTGACAGGCACGCGTCTCAGGCGGGCCAGCTCGACGTCGGCGGACGCCGCGTCGTCCTCGTGCACGACTGGCTGACCGGCATGCGCGGCGGCGAGAAGGTGCTCGAGTCGTTGTGCCGTCTCTTCCCGACGGCCGACCTGCTCACGCTCGTGCACGCCCGCGGCACGACGTCGCCGCTCATCGAGGCCCGGCGCATCCGCGCGTCCGCGGTGCAGTATCTGCCGAAGCCCGCCCGTTTCTACCGGCATTACCTGCCGTTCTTTCCCGCAGCCATCGAAGGCTTCGATCTCGACGACGTGGATCTCGTGGTCTCGACCAGCCACTGCGCCGCCAAGTCGGTGGTGCCCGACGGCCGGGCGATCCACGTCTGCTACTGCCATTCACCCATGCGCTACGCGTGGGATCAGTTCGAGTCGTACTTCGGCCAGGAGCGTCTCGGGCGGATGGGTTCGGCGCTGGCGCGACCCGTACTGGCGTGGCTGGCCCGCTGGGATCGGGACACGGCCCATCGGGTGACGCACTTCGTCGCCAACTCGCGTTTCGTTGCGGGCCGGATCGGCCGGTACTATAATCGGGAGGCCTCGGTGCTCCATCCGCCGGTCGATACCCGGTTCTTCGCCCCCGGCGATGGTCCCCCGCAGCCCTACTTTCTCGTGGTGTCCGCTCTCGTCCCGTACAAGCGCATCGACGTGGCCATCCGTGCCGCCGCCCGGCTCGGAGTGCCCCTGACCATCGTCGGAACGGGGCCAGACGAGGCGCGCCTGCGCGCGCTGGCCGGCCCGGACACCACGTTTGCGGGCGCGGTCGACGCGGCCACGCTCCGCACGCTCTATCGTCGCGCCACCGCGCTGGTCCTGCCCGCAGAGGAAGACTTCGGCATAGCGCCGGTCGAAGCCATGGCCTGCGGCCGGCCCGTCGTCGCGCTCGGACGCGGCGGGGCCACGGAAACCGTGGTGCCCGGGACGACCGGGTTCCTCGTCGACGAGCCGAGCGCCGACGCCTTCGCCGACGCCATGGTGCGCGTTCGCGACACGGCGTTCGACACGCAGGCGCTCGTCGCCCACGCGGAAACATTTTCCATCGATCGATTCGACGACGGCCTGCGCAGGACACTGACCGGCGCGCTAGCGGGCGGACGGCCATGCTGAAACGCCACAATCGCCTGCTCGTCGCCACGTTTGTGCTGGCCGATTTCCTCGCCGCAGCGCTCGCCTTCGGCCTTTCCTATCTCGTCCGCTTCAACACCGGCCTCTTTCCGCTCGACCAGCCACCGCCTCCGTTCACGCGCTATCTGGCGATTGCGCCGTTCGTGGCCCTCGTGGTCGTGGCGGCCTTCCAGGTTCAGGGGTTGTACCGTCTCCGCCGCGGACGCACGCGCGTCGACGACTTCTTCGGCGTGCTCGTGGGCAGCCTGCTCGGCACGCTGATCAGCGTGCTCGGCACGTTGTACGTCCAGACGTATCACGTCGCCGACGCCCTCAAGGCGCAGGGCTACCTCGAGATCTCGCGCGGCGTGTGGGCGCTGTTCCTCGTGTTCACCGTCCTCTTCACGTACGCCTCGCGCGAGACGGTCCGCGACCTGCTGCGCCGCCGCTGGCGCGCCGGTATCGGCCTCAAGCGCGTGCTCATCGTCGGCCTGGGCGACCTGGGCCGCATGGTGGCCGATCGCATCCTCGAACACGGCGAGCTGGGGTTCCGCATCGCGGGCTTCGTCGACGATCGCGCGGCCACGACCGATGCCATCGGTTATCGCGGACTGCCGCTGCTCGGCACGATCGCCGACATGCCGAACCTCTGCTCCCAGGAGAAGATCGACGAAATCTACGTCGCGCTGCCGATCGAAGAGCACATCAAGATGCTCGGCGTCGTCGAATACGCGAGCCGCGAGTGCATCGACGTCCACGTCGTGCCCGACCTGCTCCAGTTCATCGCGCTGCGCGCCCGCCTCGAGGATCTCGACGGCCTGCCGCTCATCAGCGTCAACGACGTGCCGCTGCGCGGCTTCAACAGCGTGCTCAAGCGGACGGCCGACGTGGCCCTGTCACTGGGCGTGGTCGTCGTCGGCGCGCTGCCGGCGCTCGTGCTCGCGCTGCTCATCAAGCGCAGTTCGCCCGGCCCGGTCTTCTACACACAGGAACGGATGGGCCTCGACGGCAAGGCGTTCCGGGTCTACAAATTCCGTTCGATGCCCGTCGACGCCGAGGACGCGAGCGGTCCGATCTGGGCGCGCGACGACGACCCGCGGGCCACGCCGATCGGCCGATGGTTGCGCCGCTTCGACGTCGACGAGTTGCCGCAGTTCTGGAACGTGCTCAAGGGCGACATGTCGATTGTCGGTCCGCGGCCGGAACGTCCCTTCTTCGTCGAACAGTTCAAACACCGCATCCCGCAGTACATGCTCCGTCACAAGGTGAAGGCGGGCATCACCGGGTGGGCGCAGGTCAACGGCTGGCGTGGCAACACGTCGCTCGAAAAGCGCATCGAGTTCGACCTCTACTACATCGAGAACTGGTCGCTCTCGCTCGACTTCAAGATCATGTGGCTGACCGTGCTGCGCAACCGCGAGCGTCTCCACCAGGCCTGATCCCCCGAGGCTCCATCCCCATGCGTATCGTCATCACCGGCGCAGCCGGCTTCATCGGCTCCCATCTCTCGGAAACGCTGCTCGATCGGGGACACTCCGTCATCGGCATCGACAACCTGATCACGGGCGATCTGGCGAACATCGCGCACCTGGCGGGCCGCGACTTCATCTTCATGAAGCACGACGTCACGAACTTCATCCACGTGGACGGCCCGGTCGACGTCGTCTTCCACTGGGCGAGCCCGGCGAGTCCCATCGACTATCTCGAGTGGCCCATCCCGACGCTGAAGGTCGGCGCGCTCGGCACACACAAGGCGCTCGGCCTCGCCAAGGCGAAGGGGGCCAGGTTCGTCATCGCGTCGACGTCCGAGGTATACGGCGATCCGCTCGAACACCCGCAGAAGGAGTCGTACTGGGGCAACGTGAATCCGGTCGGCCCGCGCGGCGTGTACGACGAAGCCAAGCGCTTCGCCGAGGCGATGACGATGGCCTATCACCGCTATCACGGCGTGGACGTCAAGATCGTCCGCATCTTCAACACGTACGGCCCGCGCATGCGCGTCAACGACGGGCGCGCGGTGCCCAACTTCATCTCACAGGCGCTGCGCGGCGAGGACGTCACGATCTTCGGCAGCGGTTCTCAGACGCGCAGCTTCTGTTACGTTTCCGACCTGGTCGATGGCATCCTGCGCCTGGTGGAGTCGCCGGTGAACGATCCGGTCAACATCGGCAATCCGTACGAGATGTCGATCGAGCAGATGGCGCACCTGATCATCAGGATGACAGGCTCATCGAGCCGCGTCGTCTACAAGGAACTGCCGACCGACGATCCGAAGGTCCGCCAGCCCGACATCACCCGCGCGCGCACGCTCCTCGGCTGGGAACCGAAGGTCCCGCTCGAAGAGGGCCTCACGTCGACGATCGCGTACTTCCGGCAGAAGATGGGCGTGGCGTAAAGAGGCGCTCGGCTGCCGGCTGCACGGCCGCAGGCTGTATCGGAGCCCCGCGGCTTCAGCCGCGGGGAGATTCCGCGTCGGCGTCCTGCGCCATGCCGCGGAACACCATCACCACGTAGTGCAGGCTCGACGCGAGCGTGAAGAACAGCGCGGCGTACACGAACCAGTCCACCAGCACGAGGCGCGTGCCGAGATAGTTCGCATAGAGCGCCGACAGCCCGGTCAGGACGTAAACGACCGTCGAGATCTTGCCGAGAATCGACGGGCGGAACGTGCGCCGCGCCACGGCGAGATTTACCACCGTCACGGTCGCTACGATCACGATGTCGCGGCTGAGCACGAGCACCGTCAGCCAGAGCGGAAGCCGCTGCGGCAATCCGAGCCCGGGCACTGTCAGCATCACGAACATCGCGGCCACCAGCAGCTTGTCGGCCATCGGATCGAGCCACGCGCCGATCGTGGTCACCTGGTGCGTCCAGCGCGCGATCAGGCCATCGAGCGCATCGGTGACACCGGCGACCGCGAACGTAACGAGCGCCCAGCCTGCCTGCCCGTACAGCATGAACAGCACGAAGACCGGGACCAGCAGGATGCGCAGCAGCGTCAGCAGGTTCGCGGCGGTGAGGACCGAGGACATCGTGGTTTCAGATTCTATGCCCGGCCCGAGGGCGGGGGCCCGGCCAATCAGCGTCCGGCAAGCGCCGCGATGCGCTGAACGGCGCGCTCGAGATCGGCGCCTGTCGCAGGTTCGGTGGAACCGAATCGGCCATCGGTGTCGGCAGCCATGACGCCTGCCGCGGCGACCAGGGCCGACGCCGGGTAGAACACGTGCGCCGGCGGCAGATCGGTAAACCTCGGCCTGGCCGCCTGCCACTTCGTCAGGTCCGCCACGCGCGACGCGCCCACGACCTGCACGAGCGTCGCCATCACCGTGGCGAGATCGCCGCGGCGCACGACCGTGGCCGGCTGGAACGTGTGATTGGGAAAGACCGCCATGATGCCGGCGCGCGTCACGGGCAGGATCCACGGCGCCGCCCAGTGTGTGCGTACGTCGGTGGCCACGGTGGTGACGCGGATGGGCGCCCCTTCGACGATCTCGCGCAGATGAATGCCGACGAACGCGGCCACGTCGGCGCGTGTGATGGTTGGTGCCGACGCAATCGTCTGGAACGAGGCCGGCAGCGCCGCGAGCACGGCGCGCTCTCGCAGTTCGCGTATCCGCGTCCGCCACTCATCCGAGGGCTCGAGCAGTTCGGCCCGCGAGTATGCCTCGGCCGCGCCGTCGAACTGGCCACGGGCCTCCAGCACGTCGCCGAGCAGCGCCTGCCAGTTCGCCTCGCGCGGTTCGACCGCCATCGCCTGGCGCGCGTGGGCTTCGGCACGATCGAGACGGCCGGCCGAAAGTTCCGTGCGCGTCAGCTCGTTGAGGATCATCGTGCTGTCGGGCGCCTGCGCCAGCGCGCGCTCGAAGTGCGCGGCCGCTTCGTCGTGTCGGCCGGCCGCGCGCGCCTGCTGCCCGGCAGCGAGCGACGTCTGCGTCAACCGGAACCGCAACAGTTCGAGCCGCGGCCGCACGGTCTCGCGCGCTGGATCGAGTGCCAGCACGCGCTCGAGCGCGCCGATGGCGTCGGCGTCCTGTCCCAACCCGACGAGCGCCTCGGCGCGTCCGACCCACGCCGGCAGATAGTCCCCATTCGCCGCCACCGCAGCCGCGAATCGTGGCGCCGCGTTTTCGTAGTCCTGTCCCGCGAGCAGCGCAAAGCCGAGGCCCGTTTCCGCCGGATACATCGACGGCGTCTGCTTGAGGATGGTGCTGAACTCCCGCGTGGCCGTCCTGAGATCGCCGGCCTGCAGTCTGGCCCACGCACTGAGATGGCGGCTGCGGACGTCGTCGGTGACGGCCAGCGCGGCGGGGATATCCGGGAGCGGGTACTCCGCGAATCGCGGGGCCGCGGGCGTCACGGGCCCTGGCGCCGGCCGGGTCGCCGCACATGCGGACGCGACACAGGCCAGCGCGACCGCCACACTCATCCGTCCCCACGTGCTCATGCCGTCCTCGTCATTTCGAATCTCGGCAGCAGGCGTCGCGGCACGTCGGCCACGACCTCCGTGCGGCTCCCCTCCCGATCGTGCTCCTCGACGACCCGCGCGTGCCGATACAACTCGGCGAGCCTGGCGCGGTCTGCATCGTCGTCCCGATCGAAGTGCAGTGTCGTACGGACCACGTCCATCGCCAGGCGCGTCACCATCCTCGACAGCAGCGTCGTCAGTCCTCCGCCACGCTGCGCGGACACGACGACGGCATCGGGGCGCGCCTCGCGCAGGCCTTCGCGTTCGGCCGACGTCAACCTGTCGCTCTTGTTGAAGACCGTGATGACGGGAACGGCTGACGCACCCACGTCGTCGAGCACTGCGTCGACCGCGTGCATGTGACGGTCGCGATCGACAGCCGATGCATCGACGACGTGCAGCAGCAGGTCGGCCGACGCCACTTCCTCGAGCGTGGCGTGAAACGCGGCGACGAGCTGGTGCGGAAGACGATCGATGAAGCCGACCGTGTCGGCCAGCACGATCTGGCGCGCGTCGGGCAGCCGCACCCGGCGCATGAGCGGATCGAGCGTCACGAACAGCGCATCGGACGCCACGGCGCCCGCGCCGGTGAGCTGATTGAAGAGTGTCGTCTTGCCGGCGTTCGTGTAACCGACGAGCGCGACGACGGGTACGTCCGATCGCCGCCGGCGCGCGCGCAGGTACCCTCGGCGGCGCTGCACGGTGTCGATGTCGTGCTCGAGCACGGAGATGCGGTGCCGGATGCGACGGCGGTCGGTTTCCAGCTTCGTTTCGCCGGGACCGCGCGTGCCGATGCCGCCGCCCAGCCGGGACAATGCCGTACTCGACCCCGCCAGTCGCGGCAGCATGTATTTCAGCTGCGCCAGTTCCACCTGCAGCTGTCCTTCACGCGTGCGGGCCCGCCTGGCGAAGATGTCGAGGATCAGCGCGGTCCGATCGATCACGCGCCGGCTGGTGACACGCTCGAGGTTGCGTGTCTGTGCCGGCGTCAGCTCGTTGTCCACGATGATGAGGGCGACATCGGCCTCGTCGGCCGCGGTGGCGAGCAGTTCCGCCTTTCCGCGTCCGATGAACGTGGCCGGATCGGGCAGATCGCGTTCCTGCGCAGCGCGCAGCACCACGTCGGCGCCGGCAGCCCTGGCGAGTCCTTCGAGTTCGTCGAGCGCGAGATCGGGGTCGAGAGTCTTCGTCGCGCGCGTGGTCAGCCGGACGATGGCAGCGCGCTCGAGGCCGGTGTCGGCAGTCGGTGTCTTCGTGCGGGACATCCCTCGTGCGATGTTAACACGCAGGTCCGCGCGCCTGACCCTCGGGCGCGGCGAGGCCCGCGCCACCTCAGGCAGCCGAGCGGCCGCGCAGCCGCGCAGCCGCGCAGCCGCGATTATTCAGATGCGGACGAGCTCGACCTCGGCCCCCACCTCGACAGCGAGCCGGCGGGCCGCGTGCTGGGCGCGCATGGCAATCTCGAGATGGTCGGTGCTGCCGAAGAGTGCCGCGACTTCCTCCGCGCCGATGTCGCTGTAGGTCGACACGATGCGGTCGATCAGGTGCCCATCGACCGTCAGGCGCAGCACGCCCACGCCCTCGGTGAGCCGCTCGCACGACTTGCGATCGAGGTTGGTGATGATGTTGCCGAAGCGATCGATGCGCGACACGAGACCAACGAGCCGCGTCTCCTCCACCCGCGGCGCGGGCAGATCGAGCAGCGTGTAGTCGCTCACGGGGCGTCCGAGGGCCGTGACGTGGACACCTTTGGAGAGCCACGCGGCGGCCGGCGCAAATCGGTCGCGTCCCTCGAACGTACGGCTGACCGTGGGACGCGCGTAGCGCCGCTCGGTCAGTTCCACGACCTTGCGCGGCGCCAGTTCCTGGAACACGCCGGTCAGCACGCCGTTGTCGGGCGCGACGAAGCGCCAGTCGCCCACTTCCGCCGCAAGCCCGCGCCGCGCCGATCCGACGCCCGGATCGATGACCACGAGGAAGATGGTGCCGGGCGGGAAGTACCGGTAAGTGGATGCCAGCTCGTGCGCGGCCGCCCCGATGTCGTGCGGCGGCACGTCGTGCGTGAGGTCGACGAGTGTCACCTCCGGGTTGATGCCGAGGATGACACCCTTCATGACCCCCACGTAGTGATCGCGGGTACCGAAGTCGCTGAGCAGTGCGATGGGAGCCTTGGCCATGGTGACGACGCGTGGGCGAGAGCAGGTCGCGCGCCTGCGTTCTTCAGCAGGCGTCAGGCCGGCTTACGGAACATCGTTTCTCGCGCGTTGCTCTTGAGCAACACGGATTCTGCCACAATCAGCCCCTCGAACATACGGTTGATGTCGCGATTGACCAGCACGTGGCGGGGCGCGGCCGTGGCCGGCGTCGGCCTGAGCACCATGCGGTCGCGCGCTTCGACCACGAACCGGTTGTAGCGCGTGAGCGTTTCCGGCTTCTGGCCGAAGAACGCGTACAACACACCGCCCGGCTTGAGCAGCGACACCAGCGCGGTGGCCAGCTTCGGGGCGCTCTGTTTGTCGAGGTGGTCGAACAGGTCCCAGCAGAGGATGCCGTCGATCGATCCCGGCTCGCGCGCCAGCCGTTCGACGAGCGCATCGCCGAGCGCCTCGCGCGTGCCCGCGCGAGCGTGCGTTTCGACCAGCGCGAACAGATCCTCGACGAGGATCCGGCACGCCAGTTCCTCGCCGAAGAACGAGATGTTGCTGCCGACGACCGGACCGAGGTCCATGATCATCGGCGACTCGACATTCGACAATGCGGCCAGCACCTTCGGCAGCACTTTCGATGACGCCGAGGCTGGGGAGGCGGCCTCGCTGGCCGACGATGAGGATGATGGGGCGGACGCGGGGGTCTTGCGTCCTCCCCATCCAAACAGGGATGCCACGATGTGCGGCGCCGCTGGGGGCAGAGCCCGCCAGCGGACGCGAGTGGTTACTTGACGGCTGGAGCCGGTGCCGCGGCCTTCGCCTCGGCCGGCTTGGCGTCGGCGCCGGGCTTGGCGGCGGCCCGCTGCATGTCGATGCTGCCGCGGAAGTGCGCGCCGTCGGCAATGGCGATACGCGGCGACGACAGGTCGCCGTCGACCGAGCCGTTGTCGCGGATGTCGATGCGCTCGGTGGCCGTGATGTTGCCCTGCACCTCGCCCTGCACGATGACGATCTTCGCGAAGATCTGCGCCTTGATCTTGCCGTTGGCGCCAATCGTCAGCACGTTCTGCCGCAGCTCGATCTTCCCTTCGACCTGGCCCTCGATGGTGAGATCCTCACTGCCGGTCAGGTCGCCCTTGATGATGACACTCTTGCCAATGTTCACGGTGCCCTTCTCCTGTTGCCGTGTCGCGTCGGGTCGAGCCGACTCGTGCTGCGGTGCTGATGCAGGCGCTGGTGCTGGACTGGGTGCTGCTGGTTGAGGCGGTCGGACGGCCTCGTCACGCTTCCACATATCTGATCTCCAAGTTCCGGAAACACTCCTGGAGGCAGCCGGTCAGCAACCGTCGTGGCCGGCTGGGCGGAGTTGGGGACGCGCGCGTCGCGTGCACGAGCCGACCCCCGGTCGAGTCATAACCCTATATCGGCAAGTCAGGGAGGGTACTTACCGCATTTCTGGCCCGCGCAGGGGGTCGGATTACCGACACCCGGTTCAGGGCGCCACGTGCCGGCTCGGGTCTGCCGATCGAAGCGCAATGCTACCATGACCGGGTGCGGATTTATCTCGACTACAACGCCACTGCCCCTGTCCTTCCGGAGGTAGTCGCGGCGGTCAGCCGCACCATGGCCGGCACCTTCGGCAACGCGTCGTCGGTGCACACGTTCGGGCAACAGGCCAAGGCGGAGCTCGACACGGCGCGCACGTCGATTGCCGCGCTCCTGGGCTCCGAAGCCTCGGAAATCGTCTTCACCTCGGGCGGCACCGAGAGCGACAATCTCGCGATCCGTGGCGCGGCCGACGCGCTCGAGCCAGCCGGCCGGCGGCACCTCGTCGCCACCGCCATCGAACACGAAGCGGTCCTCAATACCGTGCGTGCGCTCGAGCGCCGTGGCTGGTCCGCGACGTTGCTGCCAGTGGACCACACGGGCATCGTCGCGCCCGAGGCGTTGCGCGATGCCATCCGCCCCGACACCGCACTCGTCTCGGTGATGCACGCCAACAACGAGATCGGCACCATTCAGCCGGTCGCGGAACTGGCGGCCATCACGCGCGCGGCCGGCGCCCTGTTCCACACCGACGCCGTACAGTCGGCCGGCAAGATTCCCGTGAACGTGAAGGCGCTCGGCGTCGACCTGCTCTCGATCTCCGCGCACAAGTTCGGCGGACCGAAGGGGACAGGGGCGCTCTGGATCCGCCGCGGCGTCCGGCTCGTCCCCTACATGACGGGGGGACGCCAGGAGCGTGGCCGGCGCGCGGGCACCGAAAACGTACCGGCACTGGCCGGCATGGGCGTGGCCGCACGCCTGGCCGTCGATGCACTGGTGCACGCGGGCGACATTGCCGCGCTGCGCGATCGCCTGGAGCAGGCGATTCTCGATCGTGTCCCCGGGACCGTCGTCAACGGCGATCGCGATCGGCGCGTCCCCAACACCAGCAACATCTCGTTCGAGGGCATCGAAGCCGAGTCGCTGCTCATCGCGCTCGATCTCGAGGGCGTGGCGATCTCCACCGGGTCGGCCTGCTCGTCCGGCACGCTCGAGCCGTCCCATGTTCTGCGCGCGATGGGTCTGCCCAACGCGCGCGCGCGCAACTCGCTGCGCTTCAGCCTCGGTTCGACGACCACCGCCGGCGACGTCGACTTCGTCGCCGACGTCCTTCCCCGCCTCGTCAGCCGCCTGCGTCAGCTCGGACGGCCCGCGGCGGTTGCCCGCTGACGATGCGCGTCGTCGTCGCGATGTCGGGAGGCGTCGACTCGTCGGTCGCCGCGGCACAGCTGGTGGACGCCGGTCACGACGTCATCGGGCTGTCGATGCAGCTCTACGACCAGCGCAACGGCGCCGAGTCGTTCGGATCGTGCTGCAGCATCGACGACCTGCACGACGCCCGCCGTGTCGCCGCGGCACTCGGCATCCCGCACTACATCGTCAACTTCGAGGAGCAGTTCCAGGCCACGGTCGTGCGCAACTTCGTCGACGAATACGCGCAGGGACGCACGCCGATTCCCTGCGTGCACTGCAACTCGACGCTGAAGTTCGCCCACCTGGTCGAGCGCGCGGCCGGTCTCGACGCGTCAGCCGTGGCCACGGGCCACTACGCGCGCGTGCGCTTCGATGAAGATCGACGGCAGTACGTGCTGCTCCGCGGTGTGGACACGGCCAAGGATCAGTCGTATTTCCTCTTCGGCCTCACGCAGGACCAGCTGGCGCGCGCGCTGTTCCCCGTCGGACATCTCACCAAGCCCGAGGTGCGGGCGTACGCCGAGCGGCTGAAGCTGACCGTGGCCGACAAGCCCGACAGTCACGAGATCTGTTTCATCCCCGATGGCCGCGCGGGCGACTTCGTCGAGCGGCACCTCGACACCAGCACCGCGCACGACGGCGAGATCGTCGACAGCAGTGGTGCGGTGATCGGACGTCATGGCGGCGTGCACCGCTACACGGTCGGCCAGCGCAAGGGACTCGGGGTGGCGAAGCCGGCACCGCTCTACGTGCTGCGCCTGGACCCGGCAGAGCGTCGCGTGGTCGTTGGATCGAAAGAAGAGCTCGGCCGCCGCGATCTGCGCGCGAGCCGCGTGAACTGGATGGCCGGTGCGCCGCCCGACGGCCCGCGTCGCGTCACCGCCCGCATCCGCCATCGCCACGCCGACGCCCCGGCCACGGTCGTGAGCGAAGGCGACAGCCTCGCGTCGCTGGTCTTCGACGAACCGCAGCTCGCCATCACCCCCGGCCAGGCCGTCGTGTTCTACGACGGCGAGGAAGTGGTCGGAGGAGGATGGATCGAGTGAGTTCAGTGTCCTCCGTACTCGTGCTCGAGATACTTCTCGGCGTCGAGTGCGGCCATGCAGCCTGAACCGGCCGCGGTGATCGCCTGGCGATAGACCGTGTCCTGCACGTCGCCGCACGCGAACACGCCGGGCACGTTCGTCTTCATGCCGTTGCGGGTGATCAGGTAGCCGTTGGCGTCCATCTCGAGCTGACCGGTGAACAGGCCGGTGTTCGGCGTGTGACCAATGGCGACGAACAGCCCGTCGATCGGCAGGTCTTTCTCGGCGCCGGTCTCGAGGTTGCGGATTCTCGCGGCCGACACCGCCCCCTGACCGCCGTCGATCACGTCGACGACCTCACTGTTCCACTCGAAGGTGATCTTCGGATTGGCGAACGCCTTGTCCTGCATCACCTTCGATGCGCGCAACGTGTCGCGCCGGTGGATGACCACGACGCTCGAGGCGAAGCGCGTCAGGAACGTCGCTTCCTCGATGGCCGAGTCGCCGCCGCCCACGACGGCAATGGGACGGCCGCGAAAGAAGAAGCCGTCGCACGTCGCGCACGTCGAGACGCCGTGCCCCATCAGCTTGCGTTCGGATGGCAGACCGAGCAGTCGCGCCGACGCGCCCGTCGACACGATGACCGTCCGGGCGCGCACGATCTCGTCGTCGCCAATCGTCACCTCGAACGGCCGCACCTGCAGGTTGACGTTCGTCACGTTGCCGGAGCGGAGCTCCGCCCCGAAGCGCTCGGCCTGGCTGCGCATGTTGGCCATGAGATCCGGCCCCATGACGCCTTCCTGGAAGCCGGGAAAGTTCTCGACCGCGGTCGTGAGCATGAGCTGCCCGCCCGCCTCGAGTCCTTCGATGACGAGCGGGGCCAGATTGGCGCGTGCCGTGTAGAGAGCCGCGGTCAGGCCGGCAGGACCTGAACCGATGATGACAACGTTACGAACGGGATCGGACATGGGGAGAA